>NC_021184.1:2769285-3105714 GCF_000233715.2 Desulfoscipio gibsoniae DSM 7213 | reverse complement strand
CGCCCGGCCCGTACGTTCCGGAGAAGGAACTTGTGCAGGGGTGGTGGCCACTTTTAGGGATTTTCGAGAGGCCCAGAGACTGGCCTATCAAATCGTCACCACCCAAGAAATGCTTAATTTCAATGATATTATTGGCGAAAGTAAAGCCATTCGTGAAGTAAAAAACAAAGCCCAAAAAATAGCCCGCAGTAACTCCACTGTGCTTATATTGGGCGAAAGCGGCACGGGTAAAGAAGTTTTTGCGCGGGCCATCCATAGCGCCGGGCCGCATGGACATAAACCCTTTATGCCCATAAATTGCGGGGCCATACCCGAGCATTTGCTGGAAAGCGAACTTTTTGGCTATGAGGAGGGTGCCTTTACCGGTGCTAGGCGCGGTGGTAAACCAGGTAAATTTGAACTGGCCAATGGCGGCACTGTTTTTCTCGACGAGATCGGCAATATGTCCCTTTATCTACAAGCCAAGCTGCTGCGTGTGCTGCAGGAAAGACAGATTGAACGGGTTGGCGGCACGCGGCTTATACATGTGGATATTCGGGTAATTGCTGCCACCAACAGCGATTTGCAGGAAATGGTGCGCCGGGGAAGCTTCCGTGAGGATCTTTTCTACCGTCTAAGCGTTATTCCATTGGTGCTGCCACCGCTGAGAGAGCGCCGGGATGATATACCCGCACTGCTGGAACATTACAGACACCGGTTTGCCGGGCTGTTACAAAAGAATATTACAGGCTTTAGCGAAGGGGCGCTGAAACTGTGTCTGGATTATCACTGGCCGGGCAATATCAGAGAGTTGATCAATGCGGTTGAATATGCCATTAATTTGGAAGAAGGGACAGTAATTGAACCTGATAGTCTTCCTCCTCGTCTGCGCCACCATGAAAACAGTTCTATGCCGGTGAACACAATGGAGATTAAGCCACTTAAATGTTTGGAAAAAGAAGCCATCAATGGAGCACTTAATCTATATGGTTGGTCAGAGGAGGGTAAAACGCGCGCTGCGGCTGCACTGGGCATTAGCCGGGCTACTATTTACCGAAAAATTAGTAAATACCGATTAAATCAGGATTAAATATTTGCAGGGCATTACAAATATAACGTGTTATGGTTATGCCTAAACCATATATGCCTTGTGTGCAGATATACATTTTTAAAAAATAAACTTTTCACTTTAACTATTTATTGATATAATGTAATTGGCTTATAATTTATTCACCAACAAGCAACTTATTAATTATTAACAGTATGTTTGCATGTTTATTTAATTTATACAAATTAATACCATATGGAGGTGGGGTTTATTGGATAGTTTAATCAATAAGAAGAGTTTGTTAGTGCACCCGGATCATGAAAAACGCCAGGTGGCCATGAAGAGGGCCGGGGAGTTAAAGCACCGTATTGAAGATTACCTGAAGGCTGCCAAACATATTCCTACCGGCTTTAAATTGGAAGAGCAATACCAAACGAGAAAAAGAAACATACTAAATTTTTTGGGCGCTACGGATTCTGATTGGCAAAACTGGCGCTGGCAAATGCGTAACAGAGTCAGCGATGTAAGAAAGTTACGGCAGCTTCTGCCGCTTACGGATGAAGAAGCCGGCCATATTGAATTTGTCAGCAGGAAATTCCGCTGGGCAGTATCGCCTTACTATTTAAGCCTTATGCAAACAGACAACCCTAATTGTCCGGTGAGGATGCAGGGTATACCAAGTATTTGGGAAATACGTGATAATTGGGGCAAAGAAGATCCCATGGCCGAGGAATATACATCACCAGCCCCGCGGATTACCCGCCGTTATGCAGATCGTTTGATAATTAATGCAACCAACCAGTGTGCCATGTTTTGCCGGCATTGCCAGCGCAGGCGCAATATAGGTGAAGTGGATAGGCCAGCTTCTGTAGAGGATATTAAGGCAGCCATTGAGTATATCCGTGCTAATCACGAGGTGCGGGATGTGTTGATTACCGGTGGCGATCCGCTTACTTTATCTGATGATTGGCTGGATTGGATACTTACCGAACTTGATAATATTGAGCATGTTGAAATAAAGCGCATTGGCAGCCGGGTACCTGTAACTATGCCGCAGCGTATTACACCCAAACTATGTAACATGCTGGAAAAACACCATCCAATCTTTGTGAATACGCATTTTAATCATCCCATGGAGGTAACTCGGGAAGCTTTAAAGGCCACGCGTATGTTGGCCAAGGCCGGCATACAGCTGGGTAACCAGGCTGTGCTGCTTAAGGGAATTAACAATGACCCGCACATAATGAAGAAATTAAACCATGAATTACTTAAAATACATGTTCGCCCGTACTATATTTTTCATGCCAAGCCTGTTAAAGGCACAACACACTTTGTAACCACTATTCAAGAGGGACTGGAAATAATGGAAAACTTGCGCGGTTATACATCGGGCCTGGCCGTGCCGTGGTATATCATCAATGCGCCCGGTGGTGCTGGCAAGACGCCATTGCTTCCTCAATATTTATTGTCAGTGGAAAAGGATAACGTGATGATTAGAACCTGGGAGGGAAAGGTTTTTCGCTGTGCCAACGGCGGATATCCGGCAAGCAGTGTAGATCCGCCGTCAGATGTGGACAGCCCATACGGCTGGGAAGCCGGGCTTAAGGATAATACGCCGAGCTAAAGCCGTAAAAAGGGACCCCTGTTCCGGAAAGGAACAGGGGTTTTGAAGTATATAAAGTTATTTATCGAGAGGCGATTTTATATAAATAAGGGGGTTAGAGTAATGCCTTGAGTTATTCTTTAAAAATTGAAAACCTCGTCCAACTCTTCGTCGCTAACGTCAAATTGGGTGTTATGTGGTGCAAACACTTCTTTGCTGAAAAACTCAGGTAATCTATCGTCGGCCTTGGTAAAGCCGGCCTCTTTATTAAACTGCCGTTCTGTTTTAAGTATACTTTGTCCAAGGGCCACTACATCGTCCACTGTAAGTGCAGTTCCATACTGGGCATTAATCATTTCCACGATGGTGGGGAGTCCTTCGGGGTTGTCCAGCACTGCAAAGGCTACGAACAGGCACAGGCCTGAGGCGTCTATAGCCGCGGTGGCAACTTGTAGGTTGCGTGACAATTCTACTTGCCCACCCTTTTGGGTGGGGTCGACAAAGCCGCCAACTTTTAAAATGTTCGCTGTAACTGCATATCCTGCCGTGTGGTCAGCACCCATGGTGGTGGTGGCATAAGTGACACCGTTCCCTTTGCAGGAGCGCGGATCGTAAGCTGGAATGCCCTGGCCTTTGACGGCAGGAACCCGGGTGACACCAAACACTTTACCGGCATTGGTAGCACCGCTGCCGATGATCCGGCCCAGCGGGGTGCCATTGCCCACCTCTTCCAGGGCGGCAATGGCAACCGGGCCGTCACCAAAGGGGATTGCACCTGCTTCGGCCAGTACGCCCAGTGTGCAGCCGGCTTCAACGGTGTCCAAGCCTACATCATTGCAAATGTAATTTAATTTCGCCACTACATCCAGGTCGCTGATTTCCAGGTTGGGGCCGAAACCCCAGGCGGTTTCATATTCGATGGGGGAGCAAACCTTACCGTCCGGCATGGGGTAGACGTTGGAGCAGCGCATTACGCAGCCGGGGTGGCAGGCGTGAGTGGCTTTGCCGCCCCTGGCGTTGGCTACTTCGGCCAGTTTTTCACCGCTTACTTCACCGGCTTTGTCAAACCGGCCATAAGAGAAGTTCCGTACAGGCAGCGCACCAGCCTCGTTGATGATATTCATTAAAACGTTGGTACCATACGCAGGCAGTCCCTGGCCGCAAACCGGGTGATCCAGGAGAATTTTGGCAAACTTTTTAGCTGCTGCCTTGAATCGCACGGGGTCTTGGACAGGGGCATCGAATGTTTTAGGGCAGTCCACCACGATGGCCTTCAAACCCTTGGAGCCCATAACGGCACCCAAACCGCCGCGTCCGGCGTACCTGCTACTATTACCATCGCTGTCATTATTGGTTACGCCCGCGGAGGGCATGAGCATTTCTCCAGCCGGGCCAATGGTGATGACGGCCACCTTGTCGCCGTAACGCTGGCGGCAAATGGCGGTTACCTCATAGGTGCCCTTGCCGGCTAAATCATCGACGGGCAGCATTTCCATGCCGTCCGGGGTGATTTTAAGCAGGGAAAAACCTTTGCCGGCGGGCTTACCTTCAATGATGATGGCTTTAATGCCCAGGTTGGCCAGCTTTTGAGATGTAATACCGCCGGCGTTGGCTTCTTTAATGCCACCGGTCAGCGGGCTCTTGCCGCCCACCGAAAGGCGACCCGAAGATGGTGCCTGGGTGCCGGACAGCAGGCCCGGGGCGATTACTAACTTGTTGAATTCTCCAAGGGCATTACAGGTGGCGGGTACTTCGTCGGCAATTAGCTGCGAGGTTAATGCCCGGCCGCCCATAGCGGCGTATTTTTGCGGTACGTCTTCAATTTTAAAATCTCTGTTGGCCATGTTGACCCTAAGTATTTTTTGCATATCTCTTTTCCTCCTTATAATACAATTAGGTGATTAATTAATAAGGAATGTTATTGAGTTAATTGAAACACAAAATATGCGCTTTGTGCAACGGCATTGTTGTTTTATTAAATACTTGTTCTAAATAACTAAGCAAATAATATGCCAGCATGATGTCTAACAGGTTTGGGGCATAGGAGCGCTTGTAGCAATAAATAACTCTAATAATTTGGGATATTTACTGTAAAACGCCATCGTTATGCATTGAAATTGCACAACGATGGCGTTCTATTCTGGAACAATAGCCCCAAAATGAGACAAGTATTATTTTTACAACAACGTCGTTGACAATCAGATCACTACATGGCGTTGCGGTAGATTTGAATGACATCCTCCAGGGTGGCCAGACGCGGGTTGGTCAGAGAGCAGGCGTCTTTCATAGCGTTTTCGGCCATTACCTGAAAATCTTTTTCTTGCACATTCAGCTCAGTTAATCCGGTGGGTATGCTCACATCTACTGAAAGCTGCTGGATGGCTTCGATGGCCACATCAGCGGCTGCCCGGGTGCTGAGTCCTTCAATATTTTCGCCCATGGCTTCGGCGATGTCGGCAAAACGCTCGGGGGTTGCGATCAGGTTGAATAAGCAAACATGGGGAAGCAGAATAGCGTTGCATACGCCGTGAGGCAGATTATAGTAACCGCCCAGTTGGTGAGCCATGGCGTGTACGTAGCCCAAGCTAGCGTTATTGAAGGCCATGCCGGCCAGAAATTCAGCGTAAGCCATGTTGTCCCGGGCCACCATGTTGGAACCGTTGGCCACTGCGGCACGAAGGTTCTCGGAAATCAGCTTGATAGCCATCAATGCTGCTGAGTCGGTAACAGGTGTGGCAGCGGTGGATACATACGCTTCTACTGCGTGGGTCAGCGCATCCATGCCGGTGGCAGCGGTAAGGGACGGTGGCATACCCACCATTAACAGGGGGTCGTTAATGGCGATGTTGGGTGTAACCCGCCAGTCAACGATAGCCATTTTAACCTTACGATCGGTGTCGGTGATGATACAGAAACGGGTCATCTCGCTGGCCGTTCCGGCGGTGGTGTTTATTGCTATAAACGGGGGCATGGCTTTGGAAGACTTGTCCACCCCTTCATAGTCTCGTATATTACCACCATTGGTGGCAACAATACCAATACCCTTGGCGCAGTCATGGGAACTGCCGCCACCCAGAGAAATGATCATGTCGCAATTGTTGTCCTGATAAACTTTAAGCCCGTCATGTACGTTTTTGTCGGTGGGGTTGGGCTCGGCTCCGCCCCATACGGTGGCTTTAGCGCCGGAGGCTTCCACCAGGGCTTTAATTTCATCACCCATGCCGGATTTGGCCAGGAATGCATCGGTTACGATGAGTGCGTTGGTTCCGCCCAAGATTTTTACCTGATTAGTGGTTTCTTTGTGAGAGCCAACACCCATGAGGTTGACCGTGGGGATAAAATAACCGTAAACCTGTTCTCCTAATGCCATTAAATGATTACCTCCTTTGAATTATGAGTAGGTGTTTTAATTTCCCTACTATTTTATTTATTTTGAGTATTATTTAAACGCAAAGGTCGTGCCAGTGCGTTTATTTCAAGCATTTTTAAATTTGCAGCGAATAAAAATTATAGTAAATATATAAATAATTAAGATAATGGTCCAAAATGAAACTAAAAAGTTATTATTAACTCTAAGGGCAAGTTCTATTATGGAACCATAGTGCCGAAAAGGGACAAAGAGATCAGCTTTAGTCTATACTGGAATTTCATGCTAAACTAATGCATTTATGTACAGTGTGATACGCACAACAAATGTTCTTGAATTATAATTTTCTAGCATGCCCAGAAGGAATAGAAAAATACCTTAAAACATGCTACTTTAGGGAATTTATAAAAACAGTTAAGCATAATTCAACGTACTAAATATGGCGGGATTGGTCAAAGCGTAAAAGGCAACAGCCAACCCTAATGGTTAAGGTTCGCTGTTGCCTTTTGGGTCATTTGATTTCTATACCGTGTTCTTTAATCTTTCTATAGAGGGTGTTTCTGCCTATGCCCAGGGAGCGGGCTGCAGTGGTTATATTGCCATCGTAATAAGCCAGGGTGCGGGTAATAGTCTCGATTTCCATTTCCTCCAGGCTGGGCGGTAGAGGGCCTGGTACCGACAACACCTGCATGCGGTTGAAGAGTCTCTCCTGGATTTGCTTGGTTAACCGGTAGGCTTTTAAAATATTGTCCTGGCTCAGCGCTTCCACCCACCCGGGGTCGGTGGTGGTTCTTTCCAGAGTCTCAAGCACTAACTGTTCCGCAGTGCTTGTATGTTCCATTGCCGGGGCAAAGATTTTAGCTGTAGCTTGCAATAATTTGTTCGATAAATGCGTAGGGAGAATCATATTACCTTCGCACAGCGCGATGGCTTGATCCACAATATTGACCAGTTCCCGTATATTACCCGGCCAGCTGTGCTCCTGCAGTAACAACATAGCTTCCGGTGAAACTTGCAGTGTTCTGGAGGACCGGTCCCTGGCACGGGCAATAAAATGGTTCACCAGCCTGGGAATGTCCTCCCTTCTTTCCCGCAAGGGCGGTAACTCCAGGCGCACCACGTCGAGACGGTAAAAAAGATCCTCACGAAATTGCTTATCCTGAACGGCTTTTTCCAGGTCTACGTTAGTGGCCGCAATAATGCGGACGTCGGTTTTCACCGGCTTTTCGCCACCTACCCGCAAAAACTCGCCTGTTTCCAGAACCCGCAGCAATTTAACCTGGATGGAAGGGTTGGCTTCCCCTATTTCATCCAGGAAAAGTGACCCGTTATCTGCAATTTCAAAAATACCCCGGCGCAAGCAGGAAGCTCCTGTAAATGCTCCCTTTTCATGGCCGAATAGCTCGCTTTCCAGCAGGTTTTCAGGCAGGGCACCACAGTTTATAGGAATAAATGTTTGCTGCTGCCGTGGGCTGGCGGCATGAATAAACCGGGCCAGCACTTCCTTGCCTGTGCCTGTTTCACCCTGGATGAGTACGTTAATATTTTTTTGAGCAATTTTGTCCGCTACGGTGGCCAGGCGCAGCATCCTGGGAGTCTTACCCACTATAAAACCTACCTGTTCGGCGGTGTTGAACCACTCGGGCCGGCCCGCAGTTTTACCCGTTATCCGGCGCCCGTAGTCCAGCGCTTTGTCGATTAGTTCCTCAACTTCGGCGATATCCTCAAAGGGTTTTTCTATATAGTCGAAGGCGCCCATTTGGATAGCCTTAACCGCGGTGCGGGTGGTACCGTAGCCGGTCATAATAATGGCCTCGCAATCGGGCTGGCTGTTCTTTAATTGCTGCAACAAATTAAGCCCGCTGGTATCGGGCAGCTTTAAGTCGATAAAGGCCACGGCAAAATTAGCTGATTCAATCAATTGCACGGCTTCGCTGCCCGTGTGGGCCAGGCTGACGCTAAAACCCTTTCGTTGCAGCAGGCGGCGAAAAAAACTACCGACCTCAACCTCATCGTCAATTACCAGAATGTTTTCACCGGGGGTCAAAGCATATACCTCCCATATTCATATTCATATTCAGCGAAAGATACTTAATAGCTATACTTATATATTTTCGTATGTTGTGTTGTGCATGCTAGCAGTTTACCGGGATAAACAGAGTAAAACAGCTGCCTTGTCCCGGTGTGCTGTTCACCTCGATGGTGCCCCCGTGGGCTTCGGCTATGCCCAGGCTGACTGATAGACCCAGCCCGGTGCCCCGGTTGGCCTCTTTGCTGGTGAAAAAAGGGTTAAAAATTTTCATAATATGCTCCGCTGGAATGCCCTCACCGTTATCTGTTACCTTGACAGTTACATATTCGCCGGCATCGGTTTTTCTGAGCTCGGTGGTGATGGTGATTTGCTTGTCCCTTGGACTGTTTTCCAGTGCATCCCGGGCGTTGAGCAGCAAATTGACCAGTACCTGGTCCAGCTGTTGTTCGTTGGCCAGCACGTCCGGGAGATTTGTATCAAGATTCAGCTTAATGGCCACATTATTACGGTTAATTTGATACTGAACTAATGAAAGTACACTTTCCACCACTTTGTTCAGATTGGTGCGGGCCATGGGCCGCTGGTCCTGCCGGGAAAAGGTGAGTAAATTTTGAATGATTCTTTTACACCGCAGTCCGCAGTTAATGATATCTTGCAGAAGTTCTGCATTGCTTTCGTCAATACCACCATCCCGCATGATCATCTGGGAATTGCCGATAATTGCGGTCATGGGACTGTTTAACTCATGGGCCACCCCGGCCGCCATTTCGCCGATAGCCGCCAGTTTATCCGACTGTGTCAGCTGCGCTTCCATTTTGATTTGTTCAGTAATGTCTTTGGTGTGGTGAATCACCGAATAAATTTCACGGTTTGGTTTAAATACAGGATAATAATGTACATCAAATGTTTTCCCCGACTCCAATTGGATGCGGCGGTAGGCAGGGGCCTGGTTTTGATAAACTTCATCCATCAGGCAAAATTCGCACTTTTCATCTCTTCCCCATACATAGCGATAACATTTGCTTTTTTCCGGTTCACCGTTTATTTGACCCGGTAATCCTTCCAGTTGGTTATTGCAGCGGATTATATTATAGTTTTGGTCAATTAACAAAATTGGGTCGGTCAGAGAGCGAAAAGTTTCTTCCCATTCCATTTTGCCGTGTAATACCTGTTCATAAAGACGGGCGTTTTCTATGCAAATAGTCAGTTGGTCGGCCAGCTGCCGGGTAAATTTGACCTCATCCTCGGTATAAGCGTTTTCCCTTTGGCTGCCGATCATCAGCACACCAATTACGTTACTTTTGACAATCAGTGGATCCAAAGCCAGGGAGACTAGGTTCAGCTGATTAATGGGCGGGCAGTCCTGCGCTGTGCGCTCCTCTTTGGAAAAGGAATATACTTTGCTTTGTCTCTCCCGCACGGTATGCCAGAGTAAAGATTTAAATGGTACCGGGCGGCCAGTGCAGTCGCAGTCGGGAATCATGGCTGTCATAGATAAATCACTGTGCTGCATCAGTGCTAAACCCAAAAAGTCGCAGTGAATAACTAACGGCAGGCGCTGGTATACTCGCTCGATGATATCCCCCAGCGACATATCTATATTAATATCCTTGATGATTTGATGTATAATCTCTAAACGGTTATTTTGCTTGATAATTTCTTCATTTCTTTTTTTAACTTCCAGGTAATAATTTATTTTGGAGGAATGAATGCCGGTGAGTTGTTCGATTAGATACTTTTTTTCATTAATTAAATGCTGATTTTCCATCTTCAATCCTCCTTACAAAGCCTTATAAAAAATGCGGGCTAAATCGTCAGCATTGGCGTCCCTGGGGTTGGTTATGATACAGGCATCATGCAGGGCGTTTTTACTCAGCTCGGGTATATACTCCTCCCTGAAGCCCATGGCGGAAAGCCCGTAGTCGATACCGATATCCCGTGCCAGGCGACGCACAGCGCTAATGGCCCTTTGGGCCGCGTCCTGTTTGTTGAGGCCGGTTACGTTTTCGCCCATGGCTATAGCTACTTGTCGGTACTTATCTGCGCAGGATATTAAGTTAAATTCCATGACATGGGGCAGCAAAATAGCATTGGTTTCCCCATGGTGCAGATCAAGCAGGCCGTCCACCTGGTGGGTCATGGCATGGGTAGCACCTAATATGGCATTGGAAAAGGCCAGGCCGGCCTGCAAACTGGCCATAGCCATGGCGGATTTAGCCTGCATATTGGTCCGGCAGGCCACTGATTCTCTCAGATTTTCGGCTATTAATCTTATGGCCTCTATGGCCCGGACATCAGTTAACTGGTTGGCAGCCAGTGAAACATAAGATTCAATGGCGTGGCTCAGGGCATCTACTCCGGTGGCTGCAGTAAGCTGTGCATCCTTGGTTTGCAGTAGTTGCGGGTCGATAATGGCAATGTCCGGCACCAGGGATCTGGATATGATGGCTATTTTTTTCTTGCGCTGCTTGTCTACTATAATGGCGAACTGGGATACCTCAGAGCCTGAACCTGCGGTGGAAGGTACCATAAGCATGGGTGGCAGCGGCCGGGTGATTTTATTGATACCCTCATAATCCTGGATTTGGCCGCCGTTGGTAGCAATGATGGCCATGGCCTTGGCCGCGTCTATTGGACTTCCGCCACCCACGGCTACTATGGCATCGCATTCAGAGGCCAGGTATTCCTCGGCCCCCCTGGCCACTTCGGTATCCTTGGGGTTGCTGGTTATGTCATACCATACCTGGCATTCTAATCCCGCCTGATCCAGGTATTGCAAAACTTTATTCACCCAGCTGTGGTTTTTTACACCGTAGTCTGTAACTACAAAAATCTTTTTGGCGCCCAGGCGCAGCGCACTTTCTCCCACCTGGCCGATGGCATCCAGGCCGAAGATTATTTCCGGTGCAACAAATTTGCTAATATTCATATTGATCCTGTTCATGTCGCCACCCCACATCATGTAAGATTATGTGTCAAAATGGTACACTATATATTGTAGCAGATTATGCTGATTAACTAAAGAGCAAGTGTGGCAAGCAAGAACCATCTCCATTTGTCACCCGGCAAACAAAAAGGATGCGCTATTTAGCGCATCCCTGAACCTGCTTCCCTAAACCATTGACTGTTCTGCCCTTTGTATAGCCAGGCGGACCATATTACCGCAGTCCCTTGACGAAACACTGCCGAAACCGCCTTCTGCACGTACAATATCGGCAACCCCAAGTTCTCCGGCTAACTCCATCTTCAGCTTGTCCGACATAATGCTGCCGCGCCTTCTGGCCATAATTAGCCTGCCTCCTTTGGGTGTTTGGAAATGATTAAGGGTTAAGCAAGTTCATCTGCTAGTATTTGTTGAAATTCATTTACTATACCTGTAAGTTATTTTTTATTAAAATTAAACAAATATTGCCCGGCTTTTTGCGCAATGACCTTCATAAATTGTGTTGTTTGCACCAGATCATTAATGTCGGCTATTTGGGCGGGAGCATGGGCATAGCGCAAAGGTATACCCAGGGTTGCCACCGGGATATCGAAAAGCTGGATTGCCGACGTGTCGGTATAAGAACGTGATATGCCTTCTTGTATGGTAACACCGGCTGATTTAGCCGTTTCCTTTAAAAAGGTGCGCATGGGCGGGCGCATAATAGCCAGATCGTCCACCAAGCGCAGCGCCACACCCTGACCCAGGCTGATTTGGCGAAGGTGGGTGGGAATGCCGGGTATATCGCTGCATACCATGCTGTCCACCACCACGGCAAAGTCCGGTTTTATTTTCATGGCTGCAACCAGAGCACCGCGGGACCCGTGCACGTAGGATGGACCGCTGCCTGGCGGCATGCCGTGCTCTTCAGTGCTGGAGAACACCCCGGTGACTTCGGCCTCAACAGGGTCAGTAGACAACGTGTTTAAAAGGGCTATCAGAACGGCGCAGCCCATCCGGTCATCAAGACACCTGCCCATCACCCGGTTTTCGTTGAGTTGGTAAAAACTATGGGTAAAGGTTACCGGCGTGCCGGTAGAAATCCCCATTTGCAGTACCTCAGCCTTGTTTTGCGCTCCCACGTCCACGAAAATCTCCCGCTGTCCCGTCACCGGCAGGTGAGGCGGGTGCATGCCTACACTCCCCTGGACGACTCCTGAACCGGTATGCAGCGACACCCATTCACCCGGTCCTAAGTATTCAGGTATGCCGCCCAATGGATAAAGATAAATGAACCCCTGGGCGTCAATGTTGCTGACCACATAACCTACTTCATCCATGTGAGCGCAAATCATTACCCTGGGAAGTTTGGTGCCGCCGCTTTTTTTGCCCGGCACAGTGCCGTAAAGGTTGCCCATATGATCAGTGCTCATCTGCAGGCCGGTGGGCTCCAGCAAATTTATAATTTTTTCCCTGATCGCATCCTCAAACCCCGTAACACCCGCTACGGGTATCAGCTCTCGCAGCAGATCGACAATTTCATTTCTCAGCGCATCGTTAATATTAACCGCCAAGTGTAACACCCCTTTGGGTTAAAATGAAATGCTAGATCATTCTACAATATTTGTTAGTGTGCCAATCTGTTCAATATTACAATCAATTTTATCCCCGCTTTTCAAAAATTTAAAAGGTTTGAACCCCATTCCCACGCCCGAGGGAGTGCCTGTGGATATTATATCGCCCGGTTTCAGCGTTAGGCCTCGGGAAAAGTCGCTGATAATGTGGGGGATATCATAGATAAGATTGCGGGTATTATCGTTTTGCCGTAATTCACCGTTTACATAACACTGTATGTTTAAGGCAGGCGGGAAATCAATGGCGCTTTTGTGGACTAGATAAGGTCCCATGGGGCAGGTGCCGTCCAGGCTTTTACCCTTGTACCACTGCTGATGCCGTTTCTGCAAATCCCGGGCGGTGATGTCGTTCAGTATGGTGTAACCAAATATGTATTCCTCCGCTTTTTCAGCCGGTATATTTTTACCTTCTTTGCCGATAACCACGGCCAGTTCCACTTCATAATCAAGGGCTTTGGTAATTGCGTTGTGATTGGGAATATTATCCTGGTGGCCCGGTGCCTGGTCAACTATTTTATGAAAATAAACCGGGTATTTGGGTATATCCGCCGCTTGTTTGGTAGCCTCTGCTATTTCCTGGACGTGTTCTTGATAATTCTTGCCCATACAAATGACGCCCCGCGGCGGGCGGGGTATTGGCGCCAAAACTTTTACACTGTTCAATGACAGGCCGTTCTTTTCATCCGCTGCTTTTTGCAGTTGCTCGAAATATGCGTCGCTATTACCGGCGCTATCTTGTGACAGCATTTCAATAAACTCCACCATGGTACCGGGTGTCGATTGTTGAATAATGGTTTCTAAGGGTATGATTTGCTGTCTATCGCTGGTTAATACCCCTAGACTTTCTTGCCTCTCAAACAGAAAAGTTACCAAATACAATGCTTTTTCCTCCTTATAAATAGCATGTTGGTTATGCTTGTATATTAAAGATTATTTTTCAATATTGCAACAGCAAGGGTCTAGCCTCGAATATTCTTTAATCGTGCACGCCTGCATAGCTTGTATTTTGTTGATAAGTAAAATAATTTGGCAGGTAAACTTCATTAGACTACGAATACTAGAGATAAAACAATCTATTGGACAGCCGTATGGCACAGCCAAAAACCGTTAAGGGCGTGGGTTATGACCATGGATGTACTGATGAGGCTTGACCGGGTAACCAAAACATACCATATGGGCGAAATAACGGTTAATGCCCTGAGGGAAACTTCCCTGGATGTTTATCAGGGTGAAATACTGGTGATTTTGGGGCCCAGCGGTTCGGGCAAAAGCACTTTGCTGAACATCATGGGCGGAATGGATCTTCCCACCACCGGGGAGATGCTTTTTTTGAACGAAAATCTCAGCTTGGCCGGTGACAAGCGGTTAACTAATTACAGAAGAAATGAAATCGGTTTTGTGTTTCAGTTTTACAACTTGATACCTGACCTGACGGCCAGGGAAAATGTGGAACTGGCCGCTGACTTGGTGGACGAGCCACTGGATGTGCTCGATGTACTCAAGGATGTGGGACTGGCCGATAGAATGGACCATTTCCCCTCCCAAATGAGCGGTGGTGAGCAGCAGCGGGTGTCCATCGCCCGGGCGGCGGTGAAAAACCCTCGCCTGCTGTTATGTGACGAGCCTACCGGCGCCCTGGATTATCAGACCGGGAAACTTATCCTGGCCCTGCTGGTTAAAATTAACCGGGATCGGGGCAGCACAGTGGTGATTGTCACCCATAATACCCCTATCGGGGATATGGCCCACCGGGTGGTGCGCATGCGGGACGGTGCCATAGCTGATATCAGGGAGAATGTCACTCCTCTGCCACCGGAAAGGATTGAGTGGTAATGAGTGCCCTGAATAAAAAGTTATGGCGCACCATCGGAAAAACAAAGGGGCAGTTCCTGGCAGTGGTGGCGGTGGTTACGGTGGGTATAGCAGTTTATATAGCCATGACCACTGCGTATTACAATTTAAACGCATCTAAAGAAAAGTTTTACCGGGACAATAACTTTGCAGACTATTACTTTCATGTAATCAAAGCCCCGCAGCAGGTGACCAGACAAATTGAAACCATACCCGGGGTGGCGGGGGTAACCGGGCGCATACAAAAGGATGTCACCCTGGTTAACGACTATAACAAACGGGCCACCGCTCGCCTAACCAGCTATACACTGCCCGTGGAATACGAAATTAACAGCCTGCAACTGCTCACCGGCCGTTTTTTTGCTGCAGATGCGGTGGTTACACAGCCCGGGGAGCATATCCGCACCGGGGATATCGAAATACTGGTGGATCCCCAGTATGCTGAAGGTAACCTGCTGGAATATGGTGATACCGTCAACATAGTGGCCGAGGGAAAGACCGTGCCTTTAACTGTGGTGGGCACCGCTACCGGGCCTGAATTTATTTATCTAATGAAAGACGCCGGCACTCTGCTGCCCGATCCCAGGACTTTCGGTGTAATTATGATGTCCCGGGAAAGGGCGCAGCAAATATTGAACCTGCCGGGTCAGATAAACCAGGTGCTTATATCTCTGGTTCCGGGTGCCGACGCCGACCGGGTGGCCGGACAGGTTGAAGACATACTGGAGCCATATGGCAATCTGGGCAGTTATCCCCGCAAACAACAGCTCAGCAACGCCATGCTGGAGGCGGAGCTGGACGGTCTGAAGGCATCATCACGCTATATGCCTGCCATTTTTCTGGGTATAGCTGCAGCTATCCAATTTGTCATACTAAGCCGTATGGTTCGCTACCAGCGCTTACAAATCGGCGTAATGAAGGCTCTGGGTTACTCTAACCGGCAAGTTATACTGCATTATACCGGGTACTCAATACTGGTGGCTTTATGCGGTGCCATTTTAGGAACGCTGCTGGGTCTCGCCCTGGCCTCGGTCATGTCCCAGGCCTATGCCATGTATTTCAACCTGCCGTCAACCATAGGTGCTGTTAACACCCAAGCCATGGTCTATGGATTTGTGCTCAGTATCGCCATCAGCACCCTGGCCGGTTTGACTGCGTGTCGCAGCGTGGTAACTATAAACCCTGCTGAATCCATGCGCCCGGAGCCTCCCAAAGGTGGCGGTAGAACACCGGTAGAAAGCTGTTCATGGCTGTGGCACCGGCTGGATACCGCCTGGAAAATGAGCATCAGATCAGCTGCCCGGAACCTGGGGCGTTTTGGTATTACTATGGTGGGAGTAGTTTTTGCTGTGGGTATGCTGGTGGTATCGTTATTTACCATCGATGCCGTGGACTACATGATTAAATCACACTTTTACCAGAACCAGCGCTACGATTACCTGGTACGCTTTACCGCACCGGTTAAAGAAAGCGAGCTGTTGAGTATAGAACGCATTGAGGGTGTGCAAAGATCGGAACCCCTGCTGGAGATACCGGTTAAAATCAAATTTAACGGTAAAAGTGAAGATGATTCAATTACGGGAATTAATCCAGGAACCACCTTAAAAAGGCTGTCGGATCATCAAGAACGCTCTATTGAAGTACCCCTGGAAGGCATGCTGATCAGTCAGAGGACGGCGGACAGGCTGGGAGCAAAGGTCGGCGATATGGTGGAAGTGGAAACGATGCTTGGCATTGGCCCGGCAAGGCAGACCCCGGTTAAAATCATGGGTATTAACAGGCAGCTGGTGGGAGGCGGTTGTTTCGTCTCTCTTAAGCAGGCAAATTCACTGCTACATGAGAGACAACTGGTATCCGGTGTGATGCTGAAAATGGACCCGGCACTCACCGCCGGGCTTGAAGCGGAACTGGAGGAAATGACCGGTGTGTCATCCATTCTCAGCCGCCAAAAGGAACTGGACAATTTCAATAAGAATATGGAAGCCATGATTTACTCCATTACAGTAATGGTTTTCTTTGCCCTGTTGCTGGGCTTTGCCATAGTATACAATTCTTCGGTAATCAGTTTCTCGGAAAGACAAAAGGAACTAGCCTCGCTTAGGGTACTGGGCTATTCGATAAAAGAGGTCTCGGGTATACTCCTGAAGGAAAATCTTTTGCAATCTTTGCTTGGAGTGGCCCTGGGATTGCCTTTTGGCTACTTGATGGTTAAGGGCTATATTAGTACGGTGAGTACAGACTTGTTCACCTATCCGGTCTTAATTTATCCAGCCACTTATTTATATGCTGTGCTGGGCGGTTTTTTCTTCATTATCGTTGCGCATTTGCTGGCTGTCAGGGGTGTCAAACAGCTTCAGCTGGTGGAAGTATTGAAGAATAAAGATTAATGGGGGTGTACATTATGAAACCGGTTGCTAAACGAAGAAAAAAAATGTTTGTGCTGGCAGGTATCGTTATAACATTGGCGTTAGCAGTTATAATAATGGTTATGATGGGCGGTATTGAAGCGGAAACGGCACAGGTCAGGACAGGGGATATAATTCAGACTGTGGAAGATACCGGTTATGTTCAGCCCGCCACCAAATACGACTTGCAAGCCCTCCAAAATGCCAAGGTCATTCAGGTATCAGTGGACACCGGCCAGATCGTGAAAAAGGGACAGGCGTTGGTGGTATTGGAGAACTTGGACCTGTCCATGCAAATTACTGATACCCGCTCTCAATTGAACCAAACCACAGCCTCAATTTCTGCCACCCAGGCTGCTATAGACCGTACCCAACTGGAACTTAAAAATGCCGCCGGCAATCTGGAACGTGCTCGGGAATTATATGCAGCCGGGGCTATGACCGCGGTTGATTTTGAATCCGCCCGTTTAAAAGTGGAGACGTTGGAACAAAGCATAAAAGAACAGACACAACTTTTGGAAAGCGCCAGAGCACAGGAGTCGGGATTAAACCAGTCATTGCAGAACCTTAACCTCAAGGAGCGGCAGCTGACAATGCAAAGCCCGGTTGACGGTTTAGTCTTAAATCTGCCGGCCAAACAGGAACAGGTGGTAAACCCGGGCACATTGCTGGCCAGCGTGGCGGTGACTGGCCAACTGGAAATTAAGGCGGATATCTTAAGTGACGACCTGGGTGAGGTAAGCCTGGGTCAGCGAGTGAAAATTACTGCCCCGGTCCTCGGTTCAAAGATACTAACCGGTGAGGTAATGGAAATATATCCCCAGGCTGAAGAAAAACAATCAGCCCTTGGGGTTATCCAAAGACGGGTGCCCGTTATAATCTCACTGCATGACTCAGCCAACCTGAAACCCGGGTACGAGGTAAAAGTGGCCATTGAGACGTCCACCAGGCATAACGTATCAATCATACCCAGGGAAGCCGTGCGCACCTTAAAAGACGGCGGCAGGGAAGTAATGGTGGTTAAAGATAACCGGGTTGAACACAGGCTTGTAAAAACGGGCATCGGGGACAGGGAAAACATTGAAAGTACCGGAGGCCTCCAAGCAGGGGAAATACTTATTCGGGACGGCAGCCTGGATTTAAAGGAAAACACCAGGATTAAGGGATAAAATCAAGTAGGTATTACCTGCCTTTCGATCAAATAGCTATAATGAATGATGGTGATAAATTAGTGGATAAAATTTATAAAAAATACCAGGTTAAAAAGGAAAAAGTGTCGTCAAAACTATCTGCAATTAGCAAGCAAAACGATTTATATGTATTTTTGCGCCCCCTGGTATTTATGGCTGCGGTGGTTTTTTCTCTGGCCTATTCGTTTGAATCAGCAAAACCTGTATATCTGTTTTGCATTGGTATACTGCTCCTAATTTTTATTTGGATGATTATTAAACATAACCGGATTAAAGATCATATCAGATACCTAAATTCTCTAGTATGTATAAATGATAATGCCATGCGTCGTTTGGAGGGCAAATGGCTGGAGTTTGCCAATACCGGCGAGCGGTTCGTCGACCCTGAACATCGTTATTCATTAGACCTGAATATTTTTGGACAAGGGTCATTATTCCAGTACATTAATGCCACCACTTCTTTTGTTGGTGAAGAAAGGTTGGCTCAATTGCTAAATTCCTCAGCCGGCTTAAAAGAAATTAAGCACCGTCAACTAGCTATTCAAGAACTGAGCTTACGTTTGGATTGGCGCCAACATTTTCAGGCCACAGGCATGTTAGACAAACCTGGAAAACCTGGTGATTTACAAAAACTACTGGATTGGGCGGAAGCTAAACTATTATTAACAAACAAGTTTACATCATTACTTCTATTCCTTCCGATTATAACCTTAATTTTAGCCGCCCTCGGATACTTGCATTTTATCCCCCGGTATATTTGGGTTTTTACCTTGGCGATTCAGATAGTAATCGTAGCTTTAACGGAAAAAACCGCCGGGCAAATATTTATCAAAACCGGTAACACAGTTAATGAGCTGCGGCGTTATACGGCACTATTGGCATGTGTTGAACCGGAAAATTTTACGACGCCAGTGCTGAAGGGTTTGAAGAGAAAGCTGTCCAGGGGTGGAGATGTCCCGTCACGGCAGATTAAACAGCTTTTTAAAATTGTGGAAAGGATTGGTATGCGTCATTCCAGCTTGCATCCCATTATTAATATCGGCATTTTATGGGACTTGCAAACGGTGATAATGTTGGAGAATTGGAGAAACAGTTCCGGTCGTTCACTCAGAACCTGGATTGAGGTGCTGGCCGATTTTGAAGCATTATCCAGCCTGGCCGGCTTGGTCCATGATCACCCTGATTGGGCGGTGCCCGAAATAACCGATTCCAAACCTGAACTTAATGGGATTGCACTGGGACATCCATTGATCAAGGATGAAATGCGCGTTTATAATGACGTTGAACTGTCCGAACCGGGTACGGTTTTGCTTATTACCGGTTCCAATATGTCCGGTAAAAGCACTCTGCTTAGAACTGTGGGTATTAATTTAGTGCTTGCCTTTGCCGGTGCTTCTGTATGTGCCGGTCAGTTCAAATGTTGCTTTATGGATATTTATTCTAGTATTCATATCAATGATAACCTGGAGAAAAACATTTCCAGCTTTTATGCAGAACTGCAAAGAATAAAGTTGATAGTGGATGCCGGTAAAACCGGTAAGCCAATGATTTTTTTAATTGATGAAATTTTCAAGGGAACCAATTCCAAGGACAGAATTCTAGGCGCTAAAGCGGTAATCAGGAGTTTACATGATCTGGGAACCATTGGGCTGGTATCTACTCACGACCTGGAGTTAAGCAGCTTGGAAGAAGAAATTCCTTTGATTAAGAATTATCATTTTACCGATAAGATCACCGGTCGGAAAATTACATTTGATTATCGTCTTAAACCCGGGGTTTCGAAATCCACCAATGCATTGGCTTTGATGAAGATTATTGGTATTGAGTTAAAGTAACCAAAGCCAAGGGAAAACGATTTAACCGTCCCGTAGTGTAGCGGGGTTAGTGTAGTACAGGAGTTTCTTTAGTTGATTGAAGAACATTTTCCGAATAAAGAGTATGTCAAATTTCATTTAAGGCATTGTGGCTTTGAAGTTTCCTGATACAGGCTATACCGATTATCAATAATCTAACTTTTTACTCCCCATGATTAAAAGATTATTAATTTACATCATGACTTCCTTCCTTTTTACACCATATGCAATATCAATAAAAACGAAGGTGATTTTATGAACCAAGACAAACAGTTTATAAATAATATGAGCAGATTTCTTTTTTTGATAATAGTATTATTATTTGCGTCTAGTTGTGGTGATGGTGAACTAGAATTAACTCAAACTTCAGGACCACCTCAGTCCGCACCTAAAGAATACTGGACGACATTGCAGAGGTAACTAAATATGACGTCGTAGCCTTTGAATGCACAATAAACAGTGCCCACAAAGAATATCTTTGTTATTATGCGTTCATTGTAACTGAAGATGATTTTGTTGTGATGGTTTTGAGTGGAGAGATAGACGCTAAGGACGAACTTAAAACATTGTTTTATGATTGCATAAAAACTTTTTAAAACCATTAACTCTTGCAGGGGCGAAAATTTAGTCATTCCCCTAAATCACTAGCGTTGCATAAATAGAATTGCTCTACGTCAAGTTTTAAAAAGACTCAAAAACGGCTAAAATTAATTATATTAAGCCAAATCGGCAGATTAAACCTGTCCTTGCAAAGAAAAAATCCTTATAATAGGTATATGGTAGTCCTTACCCAAATCTCTAGTATAAGGAGATTTACAATGCAGGACAAATACAACAAAATCAACATTTTTTCAATTACTTAAACCGGTTTTTAGCAAAGAACTGGTAGTTACAGAAAAAGATGCTTTAAATGTTTTTGACCGCGGATATTTGGACTACAAAAAAGTAGTGCTAGAAAATAGTGATAAATCGGAGGATTCATTATGAGTAAGATTCTTACCGTTATTTTGTTATTATTGGGACTTGTGCAATTATTTGGATGCAGCATTCCTAATGAAAAAAACTCAAATAATTCTAATAACAGCACAATAAAGATAAATAATATAAATTATGTAATTGATTCATCCAACTATGAAAAAGATATTATAGAATTAATTAAGAACAATATAAAAAATGACTTTGGAAATGCTGATCTTACTATAAAAGAGATAAATCCTGTTGAAAACTACTCTTTTGTTATGTTTCTCATAAAACAGAATAATATATTACATGAGGGATTAGCTTGTATAAAAAAAGAGCATAAATTTTACAAGCTAAATGAGATTGACATAGCTAAAGTTGATTTAAAAGCCCCATTCACAAAACATACTATCATCTTATCGCTAAATGATGGTAGAGATTGTATATTAATAGGCGGTTATATTAATGATAAAAGTATAAATGAAGTACATATTGAATATAAGAATAGCGCTGTTAATGTGATAAAAATCGACCAAAATCAAAACACATACATGAATTACATGATAGGTGATATAAAATATATTAAGGAAGTAGTTGGATTTAACGAGACAAATAAGGTATATTCATACGAATTTTAGCATCTATTACATTCCTTGCAATAGTTTACAACAAACTTATAACCTTGGATTATAAGCGCTAAGCGGCTGTTTTAATAACTCACTTTTAATTTGTACCATCCTCATGATAACTAAATGATCTGTTCAAAAAGAGCCATTATTAAGACAGAGCCCTCTCTTCGGATAAAATAAGCCCGATCGGTCGGTCTCAAACGGGCTCAGCTATTGGTGCGGACAGCCAAGAAATCCATTGGCATCACAGCGGGCGTTAAAGCCGCTCGGATGGAGTTGGCAGAATTGTTAGAGCACTACGCCATGCTAAACTGTCAAATAGATGAACTGATGAAGCAAGTAGAAGAGGAACTTGGATATACCGTTGCGGTGAAACCGCAGTTCCGGAAAAACGGAAACCGTCTGTCCGGAACTGGGAAACCGCCATTAATATGGATATAAGTGTTCCTGTGCGGCGAAGCCGCAGTTCCGGTGTGGCGTGAGTCGCCTGTTTGGAACTACTGGGCCACCACCATTTAGTTATTCACTAAGTATTTTATCTAAACCGTATACCTCACGCATTGAAATGTCCCTGGACGGATCAATGCTTTCGATATTGATTTTATATGCATCATGAACGATACGATCCAGTATGGCATCCGCCAGGGGACCATCGTTACCACCGAGCTGCTCATACCAGCCGTCTGCTCTGTATTGGGAACAGAAGATAGTAGAGGATTTCTTCCTACGGCGATGTAGTAATTCGAAAATGTCTTTGCGTTCATTTTCATTTGGTTTTAGCAGCAACCATTCATCAATAATGAGCAGTAATGGGTTAGCATATTTCGCCATGACCTTTTTGTAGGTGCCTTCATTCCTTGCCATTTCAAGGTCTATTAGAAGGTCAGGGAGTCTTACGTACTTTGCAGTATAATACTGCTTGCAGGCTTCCATACCAAAGGCACAGGCCATATATGTTTTCCCGCTACCTGTGGCTCCGGTAATGAAAATGTTACGATATTCCGTGATATATTCACAGGTTGCAAGCCTTGTGATAAGTTGCTTGTTTAACTTACGTCCAGATGTATAATCAATGTCCATGACACTAGCATCCGGCTGGTCAAAATCAGCATTCCTGATCAGTCTTTTTAAACGGTTATTTTTTCGGCTGCTGTATTCAATGTCTACCAGCATACCGAAGCGATCCTCAAAAGGTACTTCTTTCATTTTGGCATCAGTCAGCTGGTTGCGGAATGAATTTGACATGGCAGTCAGGCGCATTTCAATTAATTTATCAATCGTACTTTGGTTTGTCATAGATGTTTACCTCCCGTAATAGCCGGCACCTCTTGTAATGCCGTAGTTATTGTGTGTGGTTTCCGATTTATCCGGTTCACTTTGTGACTTGTCCTGCCCAGTTGTTAGTATGTTTTTGATACTCTTATAACTGGGGGTGGCTGTATAGGAAAGTGCCTTATTGCAGGCGGCTTCCAGACGCTCGATTGAATATTTGTCAGCCAGCTTTAAAAGCCCCATACAGCTTTTGTAAGTCTGCTGTTCCACACGTTTGGAGGTAAGTATTGCATCTACCACCTGATACGTATTGCTTCCAATTCGCTCAGCCCATTTGCGGAAACGATCGCCGTTCCATTCCAGATATTTCTGGTGGTCTTCCGGCATGTGTTCTACTATGGTGCTGTAACGTCCTTTGCGCCCGTAAAGACGGCGATGGGAGGCTATGCGGTTATGATTATAGAAAACTTCAATTGTTTTATCTGTTATCCTAACGTCAACCTTACGTTTTATGTATTCGTAAGGGGCTGAGTATAGCATTCCGTCAACGGATATGTGATAATTGAACTGAACGGTGACTTCTTTCCATTCGGCCAGTTCATAAGGGGTAGCAGGTAATGGCGCCAGTAATGGCAGTTCTTCGTCGAGGAAGAGACTTAACCGGCTGCCCTCTTTCTTTTGGAAAAGTCGGGCATTGAAGGCCTCCAGTTTCTCCCGAATGGCGCGATTTAATTCCGCCAGTGAAAAGAACTGTTCATTTCTTAATGCAGCGGTAATCCATGTGGATATATTCCCTACAGAACCCTCTACATTTGGTTTATCTTTTTTATCTTCAATTATTGATAAGAAAGATTATCTTCAAATCCATATTATCATCAAAATCGGCGGGAGCGCAGTACACAAGCCAATCTATAGAATACAATTGAAGATAATATTCAGTGCAGTTATCCTTTTAGTGACCTGACAGAAGTCAGAAGGAGGATAACGTATGACAAAGCTTGAAAGCACTATCAAAATTGTTTTAGACCAATTGAGACCTAAGCTTGCCAGTGAAACCTGGGAATCCAGACGCCGCTACTTTAACCAGATGCTGCAGTGTGCTGAATCACTTGGCATAACGGAGCCGTGCGCCGAATTGTATGATGCGTTTATTGCAGATGACAATGGTTCGCCGGAACGCCGATCACTGCACATACGCTGTGTAAAGCTGGTTGACGAATTAGCGTGTACTCACGCCAAGGATGAACATGGCATCCTGTTCAACGAGCCGCCCATGCCGTGCGAAGCTGAGGTTCAGGAATTTTTTAATGGCCGGAAGTTTCCAATTGCCGCAGGTGTTCGTATTGATTACCTCATTGTCAAGGCTGAAATAGAGATTAATTACTTGCATCTCACAGTTTCTACAATGGGACAATACAAGCATTCCTGGATGGATATACGGCGCTATTTTTACGATGCCGGCATCTCAGAGTATGATGAGGCATTGATGCAAAGCTTTATCCAGAGAATGAACAGTTTGCGCAGCAATGGCTTCATGAAAGAATGGAAGTGGAAAATCAACCGTAAAGCCGCATATGTTTTGATGGAAATCGCAGACACGGGACATTTTCAATGGGGGCTAATCAAGCGTGACACAGATTGCGGCAACTTGGAAATTGAATCCATTCGCTCACAGTATCTTAAATCGCTGGAACAGAGAAACCTCAGCAAGGCTACCATTGGACTGCATGATTATGTGTTCCGAAAAATGACGGAGTTTACAGAGATAGACGCACTGAAGGATTTAAAATCTCTCGCACCTGAAACAATCCAGCTTGCAGTCACAAAATTTGCGGATATCTGCAATAGGCGGAGTATGGCCACAATAATACCAATCCTGCGGTCACTGCTGGAGTTTCTTTATGCTATTGGTCTGCTGAGAACGAATTTATCCGGCATTGTAATGGGCGTTTTTGTTCAGAAAGGTTCAGTTGCCGCTTACCTATCGGAAAAGGATCAGGCAAACTTGATGTCACAACTGGAAAAGGAGCCCAAGCGTACAAAAGCGATAATCCTTCTTGCCATGAAACTGGGATTGCGCGATTGTGACATCTGCAGCCTCACTTTTCAGGAGATTGACTGGCGGAAAGACAGAATCAGGCTGAATCAGAAAAAAACCGGTGTTCCTCTTGCACTGCCATTACTGCCGGATATCGGCAATGCGCTGATGGATTACATCCTAAACGAACGGCCCAAACGCACTGATCACTATCCGTATATATTCTTACGGAAACAAGCACCGTACAACAAGCTATCTTCTGTTTACTCTATTTGTTCAAAGCTTCTTGAACGACAGAAGGTTAAACCAGTAAATGGTACCGCTAAAGGCACACACCTTTTCCGATATTCCATGGTACACCGGCTGCTGGCTGCAAAGGTGCCCCATCAAGTCATAACAGATGTCCTCGGCCATGTTTCAAAGGAATCGGACAAGCCGTACATCTCTATGGAAGAATCCATGCTCAGGATGTGTGCACTGGATCTGTCCGTCATCGGAAGAGTTTCCTGGAGAGGAGGCACTTCAGATGACTGATTATGTATTTAAGAGCCTGATTGGCACCTGCATTAAGGATTTTATTGATCAAAAGCGAGCGCTGGGCTATCCCTACCGGTCTTCGGCACGGATTCTTCATCACCTTGATATGCTTGCATACGAGAAATTCCCAGGCGAGAGCATGCTTACAAAGGAAATGTGTACCGCATGGCTCCGCTTAAAACCCGGAGAGCATCCGAACGGTCTTTTGCGAAGGGTTACTCCGGTAAGACAGCTTGGTAAGTATATGAAGGGGCTCGGGTATGATGCTTACGTGATTCCGGGGCACATCCCGGATAGGCAGATTAAATATGAGGCACATATTTATACGGATGCCGAGTTGAAAGCTTTTTTCAAGGCTATCGACCATTGCCCGCCTTCGCCGTTTTCACCGACCCGAAGATATGTTATCCCTGTCATTTTTCGTATGCTGTACTGCTGCGGGTTGCGTTCCTCGGAAGCGCGAATGTTAAAAACAGAAGATATTGACCTTGATACGGGCAAGATAACTGTCCGGGAGTCTAAGGGCTGGAAAGCCAGAATCGTGTATATGAGCGATGATCTACGTGATGTATGCAGGGAGTATGATTCCATCATGGAATCCATATTCCCAGGCAGACAAGTGTTTTTCCCAAACAAGGACGGGAATTACTTTAACAAGTCAATGCTTAACTATTGGTTCCATGAGTTTTGGGATAAGCTTCCAGAATCCGGTGCTGTTGCCGGAAACCCCGTAAGAGTCCACGATTTTCGCCACGGGTATGCCGTGCACAGACTGAACCAATGGGTCAGAGAAGGACAGGATATTAATGCGCTTTATCCTTACCTCAGCGAATATATGGGGCATTCCCGCTATGCTGACACGGATTATTATCTGTCCCTTATGGAAGACTTTTACCCTGAAATGGAATGGCGGCTTTCTTCTGTAAATGATGACATCTTGCCGGAGGTGCATCATGAAGAAGAATGAAATGATTTTCTACCGGTTGCTCCGTGACTTTCTAAACGATTATCTCATAACGAGGAGAAATTTCAGCGGCAAAACGGTCAGATCCTATCGGCAGACATTAAATCTTCTGCGTAATTATTGTTATGAGGAAAAAAGCATCAGCTTTGACCGGATGGATTTTTCATGTTTTTCAAGGAGCGGCATTTATGACTTCCTTCTATGGCTTAAGGATACTCGCGGAAACTCTACGAATACACTTAACTTGAGGCTGTCAGCTATTAAATCCTTCTTGAAATACTGCAGTGAGGAGAATATGGAGCTGACATCTGTATATCTTGAAGTTGCCGGCATTCACGCATTCAAGGGTGTGAAAAAACCGCATGCTGAGTATTTGACACAAGAACAGCTGAAACTTTTATTCTCATTGCCCGACATGACAGCAAGGCTTGGCAGGCGTGACCGTTTTTTCATGATCTTAGCTTATGAAACAGGCGCACGAATGCAGGAAATGCTTGATTCACGGTTAAACTGTATTATCCGCAGTAATACCAGTGTACGGCTCAGAATTCACGGCAAAGGGAATAAAGTAAGATATGTTCCCCTTCTTGGAGCAGCGGTTAAGCATTTGGATGCCTATCTTGCGGAATTCCATAAAGACAGCCCCTCGAATGCCTTCCTATTCTATACCATCCATGATGGGCTGAAAACACAGATGAAACCCGGAACAGCCGATTACTTTCTGAAGAAATATGGAAGACTCGCACATAAAACTGATGCCGCTTTTCCTGAAGCTCTCCATGCGCATATGTTCCGGCACAGCATAGCAATGACCATGTACAAGAAGGGGATTCCACTTTCTTACATCAGAGATTTCCTCGGCCACAGCAGCATTGAAACGACGACTATCTATTCCTATTCTGATGAAGAAACCATCACTAAGGTTCTGGAGTCTGTCGATCATGAGGGAACCATTGGTACATCAGCTGCAAGGTCGAAAAATTGGAAAGGCAAGGAACAGTATCTGCTTGACTATTGTGGACTAACCTGATTTATTATCTTCAATATGCGGCCGAACTGCCGTTTATTTTAGGGTGGTTCCCGCCGATTTTGATGATAATATAGATTTGAAAATAATCTTTGGGCTTTCTAACCCTGGCGGGAATGATGGCAGTACCATAGTGTTCCGCCATCTCGTAGTAAACGGCATTTAACTGCTGATTGTACCAGCCACCTTTATGTATCACGGCAGTCTTGCAGTTGTCGGATACAAGGATTTTGGCAACGCCGCCAAAGTATTCATACATGTTAATATGGGCAGTTATCCAGGCTTGCTGTTTTTCATTTACGAAAGCCTCAACATAAGCATACTGGCTATAGGTCATAACCCCGACAAACAGATGGGCATCAATGATTTCACCAGTATCAGGATCGATGATGTGTGCAGGGTCGCCTGCCCAATCTACCTCAACCTGTTCACCTGGTTTACGTCCAATATGCATGGTTGCACGGCGTTTCTGCTCATCCTGCTGGATGTAATAGCAGAATTGGGAATACATGAGTGGTTCCTCACCGTTAAGGCGGCAATCCTCCATGTATTCTGTCCATAAGAGCTTTTTGCTGACTCCGTTTTTGAGTAGCTCTTTATGGATATAGTTTAGGTCAGGCATACGTTTTTTGACGTTTTCCTGCTTGGTCTTAGGGAACAGGATTCCCCCTAATACAGCATCAGTCTGATTGTCATCTAATGGCCAAGTAATATTTAACTCCTTTGCTCTATTGATGACTCGGTTGACCGTTTTCTTAGAGACACTGCTGCTGTAAGCAATGTTCTGCTGACTGAATCCCAAACTATGAAGCCTAAGGATTTCTCGGTATTTGGTCACTTAAATGACCTCCTTCAAATGTATTTACATCATTTCTGATGCATAAATACATTATAAAGGAATTTCATTTAGCGGTTTCCGCTACCGGAATAACGGTTTCCTTGCAGCCGGAATGACGGTTTCCTATAATCGGACAGGTGGTGTAATATCGCCCGGAATACTCAGAACTCACTTTGGTTCCGGGGGCTCAGGCGATGCTCACCATGCCCTGTGTGGGATTAAAGACCGTTGCCGGATTATATGCCGAAATCGGGGATCTCACCGGCTATGCTCATCCCCAACAAATTATTCGCCACGCAGGGCTCAGTCTCAAGGAAAATAGTTCCGGTCAGCATAAGGGCGAAACGACGATCACCAAGCGTGGGCGTTCCCGGTTACGTGCAATCTTAAACATTATTGAGCATTGAAGCTTACCTACTTACATAGTAAGTGGAATATAGGGAGGGCAAATTTACAAATGGGTTTTTATTGGGTTGGTTTATTTTTTGGTTGTTAATTGGAACCTCAGTGCTTTTATTTATATGGGGACTATGGAAAAGATCTTGGAAAATATTACTAGGTAGTGGGATCACCTTAATTCTACCATCACTATATTTCTTGGGTGCAGAAAATTGGTTAAAAATACTTGTATTGTTACCTTTATTAGTTTTTATACTTGCCGCCTATTACATAAGAAACGCCATGCCCAAAAGAAATTAAAGGATTAAAAGAGCAATATACCCTACTGCAAACCCTGTACCGTTTTTAAGGCTTCAAATTAACATATTGTTTTGTTATTGGATTTCTTTGAAACTAATCAAACCATCTTCATCTACCTGACAATAAGCCAGTGGTAGTATTTCTATTCGCTTATCCTTTTTACTAACATTTACCGTGCTTGGCATGTGGAATATATATTGAATATCCCCGTTTTTAAAATTTGGACTTGCAACAACATATGGTGACGCATGGCAATGGGCGGTGAATGAATTGCCGCCTTCGGCGGCAATTCCAAATTACAAGAAAAGCAGGAATTTGGCGGTAAAAGTAGAAAAGCCATCCCTTGTAAAAGTAAGCAAGGCGATGAGTGCGCGAAATTGCAAATTTGCTCGGTATTAACCCGCCGGAATTAGGTGCTCTCATAAGTGTTAAGCAAGAAAACGCCAAGTCTCGTGGTATTGATTTTAGTTGGCAAGTCAATTTAAAAAAATGTATTCTGCCGCTTTCACCGGAGGATTTAACCCAAATAACCGGCAATTTGCTGGATAACGCTTTTGACGCAGCAACATCCGGCCGCTATCCGAAGGTGGACATGGTAATTACCAGTAACAAAATGGGATTGTAAATAAGAGTGTCCAATACCGGTGCTTTTGTTCCTAAAGATATACGGGATCATATATTCGACGCTGGCTATACCACAAAAGATGTAAGCAGCCACAGCGGCCTGGGGTTGTTTATAATTAAACAAATTGTAGGCCGCTACAACGGTCAATTAAATCTAACAGAGCCTGAAAATTATCCGGGTGTACAATTTGTGTTATATATTCCCTGGAATAACTAAGGCTTATTCAATGAAAGTTTATAGTTTTTATTTCCATTGAACAGTTCTAAATAATGGAGCTGTTTTTTTATGCACAAAAATTGACGGTTAAAGCAAGGATCTTAACGAGTTATGCAGCATTTCCCACGTGTTGCACACCAGGTATTGGAAATGGATAGGGAAAATGGTACGATGATGTCAAGAAAGGTCTTGGTTATAAGATAGTATTCATTTACTTCTCGGGGAGGTGATTCCAATGGGTTTTATTAGATGAAATGGTTTGTTAGGCAAACCACGGAGTCCGCAATAACTTCACAAAAGTTAGCCTACTACAAACCACTAAAACGGGCTGTTATTGAAGAAGGGTATTTGGCCTATATATCAATAAAAGACATCAAATATTCTCATGGTATGGATGAATTTTTATAATAATTTGACGAAAGAAAGCACACCAATCTAAATTAAATTAAATGACTGACAGTAAGCTCTATTTAACCACTTTTTTAGTTGTTTTAAATTGCCAGATATTTATTCTTAAACAAATTAAGGAGGAGTTTTTATATGAAAAGAGTAAAGCTAATACTGTTATGTATTATAGCTCTTGTGAGCCAATTGCAAAATTAAAATTCTCAGCCTGGAAGCAAAAGGATAATACTAGGGTAAATGCAATTAATTTACAAAAATACGCAAATATAACTTAATGGAATTTGCTGGTATAAATATTGATTAAAAAAGGACAGAAGTATCCTAGGAAAGTAAAATGCATAAAAGAAAATATAAATTCGGATATTATGCTACATTCGGTAACGCTTTATCTTTAAGCTGAACAATGGTTCAAGCAAGAAACGTTATCAAACAAATCATAATATCGGTAAACGCTTTATCTATACCCCTTTTAATTAACCGGTCCATGTAGAGATGGCCCTTTAACACGGAAAATAATCTTTCAATTGAAGTGCGATGCTTATAAATCTCATGCCAGGTGCGGCTTCCACGGTGGGGGCTACAGAACATTCGCGGGTTTTCATTAATAGATACCCTTTTGACATACCCATAAGAACTAGTGCACCCGCACTCACCTTGGCAATCTACTGGTTGACCGAAAATCCTGGGGTAGCAAAACTTGTTGGTTAAATTTTTCTTCTCAGTGCCCCGATAAACCATAGCATTTTTACCCGGACATAAAGGAGTACCATAATCAGTATGTTCCTTATATGTGCCCTTCTTCCCGCGGTGATTCAATTTAACTATTGCCTGGCCACGCAACTTTAAAGCTTGTGAATATATGTATTCAGCGTCATAACCGGCATCCATAAGGTAATAACTAGGCGCAAAACCAAACGCTTTATTGTGGAAATAATAGCCTTCATTCATTAAAGTTTCAGCAAACTCAAAATCAGAGTAGTTAGCTGGAGCAATCCTGGCGGCTACAGGTATCGGGCCGTGATTAGTATTAACAGTTGCCAAGTGGAGTTTATATCCATAAAAAATATCCATTTCCCCGCTGGAAGCAGTACGGTGCCCAAAAGCAGCACCGGTTTTTCCATCCTTGCGAGGGCGTTCTTTAGCTGTAATATCTGTACTATCAATAGCAATTTCTCCGGTGGAGGTTGTCATTGATAAGACCTGACTTAAAAGGCTATTACACAAATCACCAAGATCCCTCTGAGGTTAGCCCTTTTTCGAAACGGGAGAACACGCTTTCAGAGGGTGTAGGTTTCATGATATCGAAGCCACACCAATACGCTAACAGCGGTGAATAAGCCAAGCATTTAACTAATGCTTTTGTAGTGGTTAGCCCCATCAGCTTTTTAAGTACCAGAGCGCGAAATAATGCTTGCCTGTCGTACCCCTTGCGGCCTGGACCGCTATAACAGGCATAAAATTTATCTAATTCTTCCCATTTAATTTGGGTAATAACTTTATAAATTTTATCTTGCTCATTAAAATTTTCTATGAAAACTTCAAAGGGAAAAAGTACTCCTTCAAGAATATACATATTAGGGTTTCACCTCGCTTGCGTTTTTTGTAGGGGTACAAAGAACATTTCTGCAAGCTAACAGGTGAAACCTTTTAATTTTACTAGAATTTATGAGATATTTAAGATTTAATATTTTGGGTATGGTGCTTTTTACGTGTGTTAAAAGCCTCGTAGTTTATGGGGTGTAGATTATGCAATTGGCTCTCTTGTATCATGTTTATTTGTTGTGCCTGCTTTTGCAGCAAACACAACAGGTCAAGGTACGGGAGTTAGCTCACAACCACCAGGTTCATTAACTTCTGAGCCTGATATTAGCCAACCTTCTGGAGTTAAACCACCAAGCCCCTCAAATGAGACTGTAAAATTGGGCACTTATGAGGGTACTGTAAATTGGGCAAGTGGAATGTTATACAGTCATAAATGGGTTCGTACTAGTGGAACTACTATCAAACTAGATGGTTGTTTTGGTATATATAAAACTAAAGAAGATGCTATTAACAGGAAAAATCCTTTATCTAACCTCCGTGCACCAATATCGATTTGGTTGGTAGATAGCTCAGGAAAAAGCACTTCTGCAAAAACGATTTATACCAATGACGGTTGGAAAACCATTAGCTTTACAGTGACTGCAAATGAAGATTATTATGTTGCATTTGATTTTAACACCGGCTATTATGAGTCCGGGGACTTCAAAGTATATAAATAGTCTAATGTGAATACAGAGTAGGTGACAAAATGTCAGCCTACTCTGTACCATAGGGGGCGCTATGCAGGTACAAAAGAATAAACTAGATAATATTAAAACTGTATTTGTTTTTTATATTATTTTAATTTTTATAATTACGCAAATGCCAATTAATTTTATTTTTAGTCTGGACTCCAAAAAACATTTATTACAACTTAATACCATTTCATTTTTTACAGCAGACTCTTGAGCATTTTAAGTATGAACTCTCTTCTGGATATGATATTAAAGCATATGCATTACCTATCATAGCGCAAAGGATTAAGGGTTTTAGTTGCAATATTATCCTTTTTTTACCAATGGGTTTTTGCTTCCATTGTTGAATAAGAAATATTATAGTTGCAAGAAAATAATATTTATAAGTTTCATGGCGTCTGTTTGCATTGAGACATTTCAATTAATCATTATGGCCATAACTCTTACTTCTAACAGATGCTTTGATGTAGATGATATTATAGCTAATACAATCGGTGGCGTGGTGGGTTTCTGTTTTTACTCAAATAGTCTTGTTCGAAAATTTTTGAAATTTTGCGGATCTTAATACTAGTAAAAGGTCAATTAGTCCGTCCATTGGTTTTTATTATTGCCCCGGATGTCATCCATGATCAATATGTGGCAGATTTATGTGACAGAAATATCTCCATTACGAGAGGCTCTAATTAATTTTATAATTAAGAAATTAACGGTTGAAACAAGAATCCTACGAGTTGCGCAGCAATTCAAACGTATTGCACATTTTGCATCAGTAATCAGTGGAATATCTGGTAAGATAAAACAAAGGGGCGGGGGTGACAAGGATGGCGGGTATTTCAGTACATGCATTGGGATGCAGAGTAGGAATGTATGTGGCAAATAAGACGGTCAACCCAAACCGAGCGGAATTGCTGGGATACGGAGCCGAAATTATATTGGGAAGTGTTTTTAAACTGGTCGTTCTTTTTTTGATAGCTGCTTTGTTAAGAGTAGTTTATGAAGTAGCAATTTTGCTTTTTGTTATAGGTCTACTTCGCACCTTGTCGGGCGGAGCTCACTGTTCAGCATATTACCGGTGCCTTGTAACCAGTGTTTTAATCATTCTCTCACTGGGGTGTATGATTAAGGTTATGTTTCCCCTTTTTCAAGGATTACCCGGCTTAATACTGGCAGGGGTTTTAGTGATATCTTTCTGCCTTTACTGGCGCTATGCACCCCAAGCATCCCTCAACAAGCCTCTAAAAAGTAAAGCTATAAAAGATAGGTTTCGTAAGTTAACGCTTATAGCGGCATTATTTTTATCAATTGTATCCTTTATTGTCGGACCGGGCTACTTAATTAGTTGGATTATTGCTTTTGGATTGTTATGGCAAGCATTTACTTTGACCCCATTTGGTCATTTGCTTATTAAAAAGTTGGATATTTTATTTTTACCAAATTGGAAAGGGAGCGAATTAAAATGTTAAAATACATAAATAGGTTATTATTTAGTGGACTGGCTACTATATTGACAATAGTGGCTATGACCAATATGAATGCTACAAGTTTGTTTATGATGTATGAGCCAGAACCACCTAAAGAAAATTAGATGTATGATCGGTTAACCCGGAAGACCCTGATTGATTTTCCGGGTTAACCCGAATGGAGCATGTCCCCCGGCTCATTACTGCTTTCTGCCCACTCATCTTGTGAAAATACCCTTCCTGCTCTACCGTTTTATCTTTCCTTTCAAACAGTGCATCGTCAAATTTCCAAGCATCAAAGGGGCTACATTATCTCTGCCATCGCCAACACCGATCATCTAAATAGGTATATCAAAACCCTGTTTAAATAGCCCCCCTTAGCGGTACCGTCCAATTTGGTTAGGGCTATCCCGACTACTCCCACCGCTTCTTAAAAAAGTAGGACTTGCTAACCATGTGCCTTTTAAGTGGCTTGAATTACCTATTTTTTTTTAATATAAAGCTACCCCACTACAAGCTTAGTGAGTCCTGTTGGTATCAAATTGATCGAATAAGCATATAATGGTATAATGTCCAATAAAAGCTTTTTTCGATAATTAAGCATTAACTCCTTCCTCATAGTAATCTCTTAAAAAATTCCTCCGACAAACTTTTTGTATAAAGGAAACAGAGTATTACAGGGAACAATATAGCATAATCACCCGTCTATACTTAAAATTTTCAATTTGACCAATATCTGCAACTGATTAGATTAAAAAAAATTGTCATATGTAAATTCTCTAAGTATTATTTTTTGAAGCAAGTTTTAATCTGGAAATTGCAGGAGGTGTCAGGGTTATGATTCCGGTTAAAGCCATAGCAGCTGACGACGAACCGGGAGTGTTACTATTGCTCAAATCAATTCTATGTGAGTTAGATGATATTCAGCTTGTAGGGACAGCAAAAAATGCAGCCGACACCCTCAGGCTTGTTAAAGACAGGAACCCGGATCTGGCCTTATTGGACATCGAACTGCCCGACATGAAAGGCATAAAACTGGCTGAAAAAATACAGGAAATGAAACCCGATTTGTATATTATCTTTATTACCGCCCATAAAGAATACTCTCTTGAAGCTTATCGCGTTTACGCCTACGATTACATTTTAAAGCCTATTGATAAAGAACGGGTAAAAAATACAATTCACCGTATCCAAAAGACATTGGGTGCGTCGGAAAGGCTCCTTACTAAACTCGCTTCCCGCCTGCAAACCACAAAGTTGGCTATTAATTTAGGTTATGAACGAGTGTTTTTAAACCTTAATGATATTTGTTACCTGGAAAAGCATGGGCGCCAGACTATTCTTCATTGCGTTAATGGGAATCATACAGCACGGGATACCCTGCGGAATTTTGAACAGCAGTTGGGAACGGGGTTTTTTCGCTCACACAAGTCCTACATTATAAATATTGAGCAAATTGAGCGGGTGGTTAATCTCCCCGGCTCTTCTTATTATGAGGTAAAGTTTAAGAAGAGTAACGGCAAGGCTTTACTTACTCGGAATCGGGTACATGCCTTAATGAACTTGCTCGAATCATGATATTTAAGGGGAAGTAAAGATGGATTTCATGCTGCTTATTCCCTTTTTAGGCGTATCAGTTCCGGAAAGTTTAGTCTTATACTATATGGCACTAATACTGGCAGGAAAAAGAAAATCATTCGCATTTCTCATAGCACTTTCTCTGCTAACTTCCCTGTTTTCATATACCATCCGCTCATTACCGATTATTTTTGGCGTACATACTTTTCTACAAATAATATTAATGGTTATCTTTGTTCACCTCTTTTTCCGGGTGCCTTGGAGTTTAGCAATAATTATTCAGGTGCTTGCAAGTATTATCTTAGGTTTAACGGAAGGGGTGTCCGTTCCCCTTCTAGCCCGAGTTTTTTCCTATAAACTGGAGGACATTATTTCCGACCCCCTGCTGCGGATAATATTTACCTTGCCGCACCTGGCTTTGTTAGTCGGTGTAACTCATGCAACCGCCAAGCGTGGATGGCGGATCCCATTACTTGAATTAATGATGATAAAATGGCGTTCACACATGCATTTTGTTAGCCAAAGCTATCTTTTTATACTGTGCCTTATCCAAGTCTTAATGTTGGTATTACTTAATATCAGCTTTTATATTTATGCTGCTGCAGTGTACCCAAGCTTTAACCTTGCTGCCCTGGTAACAACCTGCAGTGTTGTTATTATCTCATCTGTATTTGCTACTTTGTCGTTAGCCGGATACACATTAAAGCTGGCAAAACGTGAAGCAAGGTTAGAAGCTGAATTGCTTCATATCAAAGAAATGCATAATTTGAACCTCAAAATGCAAGTTCAGCGCCACGACTTTTATAATCACCTTACAGCAGTATACGGATATCTGAATGCAAAGCGGTATAACCAAGCTGAAGAATATATTGGGACCTTATATAATAATGTGCGCCAAATTGCAAATTTACTCAGTATTAACCCGCCGGAATTAGGTGCTCTCATAAGTGTTAAGCAAGAAAACGCCAAGTCTCGTGGTATTGATTTTAGTTGGCAAGTCAATATACAAAATTGCGTTTTGCCGCTTCCACCGCAGGATTTAACCCAAATAACCGGCAATTTGCTGGATAACGCTTTTGACGCGGCAACATCCGGTCGCTATCCGAAGGTGGACCTGGTAATTACCGGTAACAAAATGGGATTGCAAATAAAAGTGTCCAATACTGGTGCTGTTGTTCCTGAAGACGTACGGGATCATATATTTGACGCCGGATATACTACCAAAGATGTAAGCAGCCACAGCGGCCTGGGGTTGTTTATAATTAAACGGATTGTGGGCCGCTACAACGGTCAATTAATTCTAACAAAGCCTGAAAATTATCCGGGTGTGCAATTTGTGATATATATCCCCTGGAATAACTAAGGCTTATTCAATGAAAGTTTATAGTTTTTATTTCCATTGGAACAGTTCTAAATAATGGAGCTGTTTTTTTATGCACAAAAATTGACGGTTAAAGCAAGGATCTTAACGAGTTATGCAGCATTTCCCACGTGTTGCGCACCAGGTATTGGAAATGGATAGGGGCAATGGTACGATGATGTCAAGAAAGGACTTGGTTTAATAGATAGTATCATTTTTTCTCTTGGGGGTGATTTCAATGGGTCTTGTTAGATGAGGTGGTTTGTTAGGCAAGCCTCAGTGTGGTTGGAGTCTATATTTAATGGTTATCAGAAAAGCCTTTGAAATACCGATTGGGTGCCAATTATCCGTCAAGCCTGACATGAAAACGATAATATTCACGAGGAATAATATATATTCGGTAATTGACCCCTTAAATCGGTGATTTAGTAGAGCTGTTGAATATTCATTCTTCACATAATATAATTGGAACCATAAGGAAAAAAGGGAGTTGATTGTATTAGTTAATTGGTAAAAATAAACGAACTACTTGGTGGAGTAATTAAATAATGTGTTTAAATTAAGGGAGGTGACGGTGTCAAAAAATTAGTTTGATTTATTCTATTTAATAGTTTAAATAATACAAAGGAGGAAAAATATAATAAAAAAGACAATGCTGCTATTTGTTACTATGTTTGGTTTTTTATTTATAAGTAGCGTTTCTTTTGCGCAAAACAATCCTTCTGCAAATGATGAAGAAGCTATTAAGTCAATAATTTCTCAATACTTTAATAATTACTTCGATTCATTTAAATACCTAAAAACTGCTAATACGAGCAATATTATTGAGGAAAACGATGACACGCTATTATATAAAATAATTAATGAATGTGAGGTAGAAGTAAGCAGAGAATTCGGTATAGGATATAAGGATTATAGTTATTCAATTGATTATAAAGATATTTTAATCAATAACAATCAAGCACAGGTTGGGTTATTAATTGATCTCGATTATCAATGCCAAAATACTTTAGATATAAAATCTGGAATATACAATGTTGATTATGATTTCAAGTTAAAGCATGATGGAAATAAGTGGTTTATAACAAAAATTGATTCAGGCTTTGATGAGTTTGAACAATATAAGGCTTCATATCGCGAAAAAAATAAGGCAGGTTTAAAAGGACAAGACCTTCAAAAGAAAATGAAGGAAGAAAAGCTCAACGATATCGTTAAAATGAAAAAGCAATTCGAAGAAAGCAAATTAATGCCTTCACCTCATCCAGATACAAGCACTACAGGTTCTGATTCGGTTACAGCCGCAGCTTCATATACTTATTTTTCACCTAGAGGAACTGCTTATGCTGAGAGGTTTGCTGAATCATCACAAAGTAGTAGGTTTTTCTACACTGCAGGAAGTGGTGGTGATTGCACAAACTTCGTCTCTCAATGTGTTTGGGCCGCTTTTGGGGGATACGTAGAAGGAAACGATACTAAAACTAAAAGTAATATTGCAAATAAAGTAAGGATGACTAGTACATGGTACGCTGGAACTGGAGGAGGAAGTTCAAATTGGGAATCAGTTTCGTCTTTATGGAACTACGCTACTCAATCTAAGACTCTAGGTCCGAATGGGTATGGCTTTAATAACGATAGGGTTTATACATACATAAACCCTCGTTACGAAGACATTGGGGAAGTTTATCAGGTAAGAAATGGTAGTTCAGGCTCATATGCTCATTCTGTTTACACAACTGACATGAACCCCAACCCCACAAGTTATAGTGATATTTTTGTATCACAACATTCTTACGATAAGCTTAACAGGCCCCTAACTAATCTAATATCCAGTTGGGGTGGTTCCAATTGTTACATGAGAAATATTGATTTTACCGTTTATACCTCTTATTTTAACAGCTAGTTTTTAAAGTAAGGGGCAGCTTGAATTAAGCCTGCCCCTTTTGTTTTTTCAATAATAAGCGAATATTATTTTATCGAGGGTGGATTTATGCTGAAAAAAATTACAGTTCTCCTTGCTATTGCTATTATATTAACTGCGTGCAGTAGCAAACAAAATTATGTTCTTAATGTTAGTAATGAGGACGAATCGTTAATTAATAATATATCAAATGCATTATATAATGATTACTATAAAAGCATTGGAATTAATCTAAACAATATTGAAGTATGCGATATCAATCCCTATCTCTCAGGCCGCATAGTTGTTAGCTTAGTTAAAGGAGAAGGTGCGCGTCTTGACTTATTTTACCTTGCTAAAGATAATGATAATAAATATAAAGCAGATAAAAAAGCAGAAGGAGAAATGGCCTTAAGTATGGGATTTTCTGTTAATAGAATTGCTGATTATAATAATACTATCATATTCGGTAACTTAAATGAAACAACGTGGCTACCTGATTCTGATAAAAAAATAAAAACCGACTTTGAAAAGGTTAGTATGGTTCTAGATAATGATGAAATAATAGAGGAAGATATTAAGGGTGATAAAGCATATATTATAATTATTAATAAGAGTACAAATATACATAATATAAAATTTTTCAATTCTGATAATAAGGTTGTATGTACACTAAATGATCTAATTAAATATGGAAGTGGTATTAATAATACAAAGCTTGAACAGATTCAATGAGCGTATATAATACAAAAAGTTAAGGTGTCCACATGCGTGACTGGTTTACCAGAAACATTAATCAGTGGTATTTAACCCCTGGAAATTGACTGCTGTTACCCATGTTAATTGGCCATGACAAATTTAGAATCTATTTAAATAACCTTACACAAAATTAAGCCTCCTCATGATAACTAAATGATCTGTTCAAAAAGAGCCATTATTAAGATAGAGCCCTCTCTTCGGATAAAATAAGCCACAGTTCGTTTATAAAGCCATTTTATAATTTTACCTGTAGAATCGAATTGTGCCCTTCTCTAGATAGGGTTTGCTGAACCAATCCTGTTCAATAAAACTTCATTATAAGGGTCTAACAAATGTTTATAACGTAATCAAGCGTAATGGGCATATTCGATATTTTATGCAAATGCTTCTTAGGAGGTGATAAGGATGGCGAGTATTTCAGTACATGCATTGGGACGCAGAGTAGGAATGTATGTGGCAAATAAGGCGGTCAACCCAAACCAAGCGGAATTGCTGGGATACGGAACCGAAATTATATTGGGAAGTGTTCTTAAACTGGTCGTTCTTTTTTCGATAGCTGCTTTGCTAAGAGTAGTTTATGAAGTATCAATTTTATTGCTTTTGGATTGTTATGGCAAGCATTTACTTTGACCCCATTTGGCCATTTGCTTATAAAAAAATTGGATATTTTATTTTCACTAAAATGGAAGGGAGTGAATTAAAATGTTAAAATACATAAATAGGTTATTATTTAGTGGACTAGCTACTATATTGACAATAGTGGCTATGACCAATATGAATGCTACAAGTTTGTTTATGATGTATGAGCCAGAACCACCTAAAGAAAATTAGATGCGGTGGATGTGCATTTAAACTTCTATTTGGGGAAATTTTGGAAGGATCAACCGGCCTTCCGAAATTTCCCCAATTGAATTCCCTCAGTTACTTCATTCTTTCTAGTAATTGAAAATTTTGCGAGGTAGCTATTGCGCATTATCGATGATTAAGGCACGATGATTAAGGCTCAAAATCAGGGGTTACCTGATATTTGAGCCTTTTTTCTCCTGCAAAAATTCTAATTAGCCCCTTTAAGAACCATCTCCGCTTGTTTTATTGCTGTTGTGCGTTGGCACCGAAGCCCATGCCCATGCCGCCGCCGAAGCCTTTAGCGCCGCGGCCAAAGCCTGGTCCTTGACCGGGAGTTCCATACGGGCAGGTAAAGCCGTTTTGCTCATGGAATTCATACATTTGATCAAAGTGATCCCTCATGGCCTCTCCCTGTTCAGCAGTCAGACGACCGGATTCCACAGCTTGATCCACGGCTGCTTCTTTAGCGGCAAACCGCTGGTCAAACCAGGCCTTGGCGTCAGCTGTGGTGTCCGCAAAGGCGGGCACCGCCATGGTGGCTGCCAGGGCTAATGTCGCTACCACTACACCTATTTTTTTATTCATATTCCAAACCTCCTTTGTTTTATTCAATTATAAGCTGTAAATGTGGCAAAACTATGGGATTAATAAGAAAACTATATGAAAAAATGATTGTAGCTTGTCATTCCCGTTCTATCTGTTGCATGGTGTCGGGCCGAGGGTCAACGAAAACCGTCCTTTGTTTTTCATAAATAACGTAGCCAGGCTTTGCTCCATTGGGTTTTTTTACGTACTTGCGCAGGGTATAGTCCACGGGGACGTTGGTGGATTCCCTGGCCCGGCTGAAATAAGCCGCCAGAGCGGCCGCCTCCAGCAGCGTTTTTTCCGGCACCTCTCGGCCTTCTGTGCGTATGATAACATGGGAACCCGGTATTTTGCAGGTATGCAGCCAGATATCGTTATCCTCGGCCGTTTTTAAAGTCAAAGTATCATTTTGGCGGTTGTTTTTACCAACCAGCATAATAAATCCGTCACCGGAAACATACTGCAGTGGTTTGATTTGTTTTTTTACTTCTTTTGCGTGTTTTTTGCCCGGCTGTACAGCCGGTTTTTTAATATACCCCTGTTTGGCCAGTTCCTGTCTTATTTCTTCCAAGTCATCCATATCTTCAGCTATATCAAGGGATGTTTTAATACCCTCCAGATATTGCAATTCCTCTTCACTGAGCCGGACCATTTCACCGGCCGCTTTTTTGGTATTGTTAGCTTTGTTATATTTTTTAAAATAATACTGGGCGTTCTCCGAGGCGGAAAGCGCTTTATCCAGTGGTATAACTATTGTTTTAGCCTCGGGGTCATGATAGTTTTCCAGCTCAATATGTTGCATGCCACGCTCCAGGCGATAAATATTGGCGGTGAGCAGTTCTCCGTACAAACGGAACCGGTCGGATTCCTCAGCCTCGGCAACGCTTTTTTTCTGCAGTGCCAGTTTTCTTTGAATGCGCCTGGCTTCTTTTTTAATGATGCCCAGCAGTTGGTTCCTTTGTTTATTTACGGCTTCCCGGGCCATTTTACGGGAGAAAAAGGCACCGGCTATTTCGTTGGCCCGGCCGGTTGTGTAGGTAGATGTTTCATCCGTGATCACGGGCAGTGGGAAAAATTCCACGGGCTCGCCTTTGCGATTGCAAACCAGCATTGACTGCAATGTATGCTCCCTGGCGTCAGAGGCTATCTGCTGCCAGGTCTGCCAGAGGGTGCGCAGCTCATGTTCGCCGCAGTGGTCTAAAAGGGTATTGGGCTTTAAGCCTGCAAGTTTGACGAGTTCCCTGCAGGTGGGAATACTGAACCCATCCAGCGATTTTTGCATGGCCACGGCCAGGCTGTCGTCTAACTCGCCGCCAATGATGACTTCCCGGAAAGCTTCCTCCGAAACTGCCAGTGGGTTGGCCTTATGGGTTTCAGGCGGGGGTATATAAAGTTGACCGGGAAGCACTTCCCGGTGGCGGCTAACGGCATGGCCGTACCTCCTGATGCCGTCCAGTATGGTGTTATCGGGACGAGTTACCAGTATGATGTTGCTGTGGCGCCCCATTATCTCGCAGATTAGCGATTTTTCGGTCGGGCGGCCCAGCTCATCGCGGCAGTCCACCCTTATATCAAGTACCCGGTCCAAGCCGGGCTGGTAAAATCCGCTGATTTTACCGCCCTCCAGGTGCTTGCGCAGCAGCATGCAAAACATGGGCGGCATGGTGGGGTTGGGTGCGGACTCCCGGGTTAGGTGTACCCGGGCGTTTTGGGCATTGGCATTGATAAGTAAACGGTATTTCATCCCGGGTCTGCTAACGATTAAAACTATCTCCTCCCGGGCGGGCTGATAAATTTTTTCAATGCGCGCCTGGCGCAAATTATCGTTTAACTCATGACATACATTGTATAAAAAAAGACCGTCAAAGGGCATGGCGGTTTACCTCCGGCTTTGGTTCTACTGTACTTTTATGTAACGCTTACAGTATAACACCGGGGCTTAAAGGGGGTCAAACAGTCTTTAGCGCATGAAAAAATATGCATTAAACCAATTTCTTTTAACCACCTAACAACTAGCCAACTGAGCCAACTCAAACCTAGCCTTATCCAACCTAACCCAACCCAACCCAACCTAACCTAGCTTAACTTAACGAACTCATGAGCTGACCACCAGACAAACTAGTTAAACCAGGTAATCAGATAACTGATAACTATAAACCAAATAAGGACTATACCAAAATTAAGGTATGTCCAAACTTGTGTAATTTTTTCTTTGCTGGTTGAATATGTTTTTAGATAATTATGGAAATCAACTCCGAGGGGTGAGGACATGCCTGAAATTTGGCAAACACTTAGCGCTGAAGAAACGGCTTTACGCTTAGAAGTGGATACTGTCAGGGGATTAACTGACGGTGAAGCTCACAGCCGCATGGAACGAGTGGGCCCCAATGTATTAGAAAGAGGCCCTGATATGGCCATGTGGCAGATGTTTTTGAACCAGTTCAAGGACTTTATGGTATTAGTACTGCTGGCTGCCACGGCTATAAGTGGATTTTTGGGTGAATGGTCCGATGCCGTCACTATCTCTATAATTGTATTACTTAATGCAATATTGGGAGTGGTGCAGGAATACCGGGCCGAACGTTCCATGGAAGCACTTAGGGAACTGGCCTCACCCGAGGCCAGGGTAATTCGGAACCGCATGGAAAGAAAAATACCCGCTGCCGAGCTAATGCCGGGGGACATTGTTTTGCTGGAAGCGGGGGATCGGGTGCCGGCGGATATCCGATTAATACAGACAATGGATCTGGAAGCCGTTGAGGCTGTTTTGACGGGTGAATCAACACCGGTGCGTAAGCATACTCGCCCGCTGGAAAATGCAGCAGGTCCTGCGGACGCGGGCAATATGGTGTTCATGGGTACGGCGCTGACCAGGGGGCGCGGCAAGGGTATTGTAGTGGCTACAGGTATGGCCAGCGAGATGGGTCAAATTGCCGGAATGATTCAGGAAGCTGAACAGGAGCCCACGCCGCTGCAAAAAAGATTAGCTCAACTGGGCCGCGGGCTGGTGTTTTTTTGCCTGGCCGTATGTGCCATGGTGGTCGTGGTTGGTGTACTGCGAGGTGAAGCGGTTTACCAAATGTTCCTTACCGGTGTCAGCCTGGCAGTGGCGGCTATCCCCGAGGGTTTGCCCGCCATTGTAACTGTAGCTTTGGCCATCGGGGTGCAGCGGATGATTAGAAGGCATGCCATTATTAGGCGTCTGCCCGCCGTTGAAACCCTGGGCTGTGCTACATTTATTTGCTCCGACAAGACCGGTACCTTGACGAAAAACGAAATGACCGTGCGCCGTGTGTACCTTGCCAGCGGTGAATTGGAAGTTAGCGGGGAAGGTTATGATCCTAAAGGTAAATTTTCAGGTGAAACCGGGTCTGATGGGCCGGACTTCGATAAATTAATGAGCGTGGCGGCTTTATGCAATAATGCTACCCTGTATAAAGATAATATTTCCGTTGGCGGTTTGTTTAGAAAGTTAGGGAAGGGTAAAGATACATCATGGCATGTTGAGGGAGATCCCACCGAGGGGGCGCTGCTTGTGCTGGCGGCCAAGGCCGGTTCTTGGCGGGAACGTTTGGAAAAAAAAGCGCGTCGCCTGGCTGAAATACCCTTTGATTCGGAACGCAAGCGTATGACGGTCATCTATCGAGAAGGTGGGAAAACTGAGGCTCTGGTCAAAGGGGCACCAGATATTGTGCTGAAATTGTGCACCCATTATTTACGGGATGGACATGCGGTGCCGCTGGATACCCGTACCCGGAATGCTGTTTTGGAGGCTAACTCCTCTATGGCAGATGGCGCACTGCGGGTGCTGGGACTGGCTTACCGCGAACTACCGTCCGGGATCAGTATCGAGCAGCTTGATGCTGAAGAAATTGAGCGTAAATTGGTTTTTGTAGGGTTGGCTGGGATGATCGATCCACCACGGCCGTCGGCCATCAGCGCGGTGCGCACCTGCCGGCGGGCGGGTATCCGGGTGGCCATGATTACCGGTGATCATCAGTTGACCGCACAGGCGGTGGCCAGGGAAATGGGTATTGCGGGTCGTGACAGCAAGGTGCTCACTGGAGAACAATTGGAGCAAATGAGTGACGAGGAACTGGCCAGTGTAGCTGATGATGTATGTGTTTATGCCCGGGTTTCGCCAAGACATAAACTTAGGATTGTCAGGGCATTAAAGCACAACGGGCATGTGGTAGCCATGACCGGTGATGGGGTTAATGATGCCCCTGCCATCAAAGAAGCGGACATTGGTATTGCCATGGGCATAACGGGTACCGACGTTACCAGAGAAGCGTCGGCTATGGTGTTAACAGATGATAATTTCACTTCCATTGTGGCGGCGGTGGAAGAAGGCAGGGGAATTTACGACAATATCCGTAAATTTATCCGTTACCTGCTTTCCTGCAATGTGGGGGAAGTATTGGTCATGTTTCTGGCTGTGCTGGGAGGAATGCCATTACCCTTGTTGCCCATTCAAATACTGTGGATGAACCTGGTCACCGATGGTTTGCCGGCCATGGCGCTGGGGCTTGATCCCATCGACCGTGATATTATGCGCCGACCGCCCCGGGACCCACAGGAAAGTATATTTTCCCACGCGCTTGGCCGGCGCATTGTCAGCAGCGGCATGGTTATAGCGGTGTTGACCCTGGTGGTATTCGGCCTGGCTTACGCTGATGGGCATAACCTGGATTTGGCCCGCACTATGGCGTTTAACACACTGGTTTTCTTACAGCTGTTTTTTGTATTCTCTTGCCGGTCGGAACATCTAACCATTCGGGAGCTTGGGGTAATGTCCAACCCGCACCTGGTATGGGCGGTGCTTATTTCCACTACTCTGCAAATGGGCGTTAATTATCTGCCATTTTTACAGCCGATTTTCCACACGGTGCCACTTAGCTTGCACCAATGGCTGACTGTTGTTGGCGTAGCTCTATTGCCAACCCTGGCCGGTATCATCCAGGTTCAGTTGAGTGGCCGCTTGCGGGAAAAGGTGACTTATATAAAGGTTTAACTTTGTTTCCAAGTTTCTATCTAACCATCTTTCAATATTCAACACTGGCACCCAAAGCACCAAGCCCTTGAAGTTTAACAATAACTTCAAGGGCTTTTTTTAGAGTCTATTCGAAAAGTTGTATGAGACCTACTTTGAATTTTTGCGTTGGCTCGGCTTTTTGCGATGCTCGCTTATTTGCAGCGATACGACTTATGTTCAAAAGATATCCTGTATACATGAAAAATTATCGGCAGGAAAGATTAGACTGGTAGGGAAGTATAGTATAAAATAAACGGGAGAAAAAGGTCGGAGGAGGAAATATTGTTTTGCTTTTTACTAAAGTACATGGATTAGGTAACGATTTTGTTTTAGTTAACAAGAACGAGGAAAAGAACTTGCCCGGTGATCTGGCCGGGCTGGCCATTAAGGTTTGCCACCGTAATTTCGGAGTGGGCGCGGACGGATTGGTTCTGATAGAGCCTGGTAAAGAAGCCGACATTGCGATGCAGATAATTAATTCCGACGGCAGCGAGGCAGAAATGTGCGGCAACGCTATTCGCTGCGTGGCTAAATTTGCATATGAGCAGGGGCTGGTGCGCAAAACTAAAATGGCCGTGGAAACAGGGGCCGGTATTATGGTGCCCGAACTGGTTATGGAAAATGGTGCAGTTATAGCAGTGCGGGTGGATATGGGTACACCTTACTTGGAAAGAGAACAGATTCCCATGGCCGGGCCTGCGGGTCAGGTGATTAATGAGCCCCTGGCGGTTGATAATGATGTTTTCAATATTACCGCGGTATCCATGGGCAACCCACACTGCGTAATATTTGTGCCCGATGTTGCTGCGGTACCTCTTGAGCATTGGGGAACGCGTGTCGAAACGCATCCGGCCTTTACACGTAAAACCAATGTGGAGTTTGTCCAGGTTTTAAATGAGAAAGAGGTACGCATGCGGGTTTGGGAGCGAGGTGCCGGTCCCACTTTGGCCTGCGGCACCGGTGCATGTGCCACTGCAGTGGCGGCGGTACTCAACGGATATACCGGCAGAACTGTACGGGTACACCTGTACGCTGGGGCACTGGACATAGAGTGGGCGACAGATAATCATGTTTATATGACCGGCCCTGCCGAGCAGGTTTTTACCGGTAATTATCCAATCGGGTAAGACAAAGCACCTTTAGACAATATATAAAATTAATTACATTACAAAACAATGTTGTGCTAAATAGGAGGGTCTTGTTTTGAACTTGCAATTTGAACAGGCACAAAGAGTAAAAAATCTGCCACCTTACTTGTTTGCTCGTATTGAAAAATTAGTTGAAGAAAAGCGGGCGGCTGGAGTGGATATCATCAGCCTGGGCATTGGCGATCCTGATATGCCCACCCCGGGTTATATTATTGAGGAATTGCAAAAACAAGCTGAATACAGGGTTAATCACCAGTATCCCTCTTCAGTGGGCATGCTGGCTTACCGCCAGGCAGTGGCCCAGTGGTATAGCAACCGCTTCGGTGTAGAACTTGACGCTGCCAGTGAAGTGGTTTCGCTTATCGGCTCCAAAGAGGGGATTGCGCACATATCTTTTTGCTATTTGAACCCCGGTGATGTTGTTATAGTGCCTGACCCCGGGTACCCGGTGTACGCTGGAGGAGCCATTTTGGCCGGTGCTGAGCCTTATTATGTGCCATTGACGGCGGAGAAGGGATTTTTGCCCGATTTAAGCGCCATTCCTACTGATGTTGCCAACCGGGCTAAAATGATGTTTATTAATTATCCTAATAATCCTACCGGTGCTGTGGCAGGCGATGAGTTTTACCGGGAAGTGATCTCCTTTGCCAGGGAGTACAATATTTTAATTTGTCACGATGCTCCCTATTCGGAAATGGCCTATGACGGCTACAAGCCGCCTAGTTTTTTGCAGTTTCCCGGGGCCAAGGAAGTTGGTATTGAATTCCACTCCGTGTCTAAAACCTATAATATGACCGGTTGGCGTATTGGCTGGGCCGCCGGACATCCCCAAGTGGTGGATGCGCTGGGCAGGCTCAAGTCAAACATTGATTCAGGCCAGTTCCAGGCTATTCAGTATGCAGCTATTCAAGGTCTTACCGGACCTCAGGACGCCGTGTTTCAAATGCAAAAAGTATACCAAGAGCGGCGGGATATACTGGTGGATGCTCTGAACAGTATGGGCTGGCAGCTGGAAAAACCCAAGGCTACGTTTTATGTATGGGCACCGGTGCCTGCCGGACATACCTCGGAATCCTTTGCCGAGTTGGTTTTGGATAAAGCTGGTGTGGTTATTACTCCGGGTACAGGGTATGGTAACAATGGCGCAGGCTTTTTCCGCATTGCCCTGACGGTGGAAAGGGAGCGGATGGTAGAGGCCCTGGAGCGATTGAAGAAGAATATAGGCCCGGTTAAATTTTAACCGTAGCTGGTTTATATTTGCCCCTAAAAAAAATGTCCCTAAAGATTTTATTATGAGAGGAGTGAAACCCTGGTTTCTTAGGTGGTCCTTAGCTTAAGTTATTTAGGGCTACCGCCCATTGTCGGATGGTGAAAAACCTGCTGTTATATTAGATCAGGTATAAGAAACCGGGATAAAAAATGCGTTTAGCAGAGCGGGCTCAAAATATCAGCCCTTCCCCTACCCTTTCAATTGATGCTCAGGCCAAAAAAATGATGGCCGGGGGAATCAAGGTGATTAACTTCGGTGTTGGTGAGCCGGATTTCGATACCCCGGAGAATATTAAGCAGGCCGCAGTAAAGGCCATAGCTGATGGTATGACTAAGTACACCCCGGTGGCCGGAATAGAACCGCTGCGTAAGGCCATTGCGAAAAAACTGGCTGATGATAACGGCCTACAGTATGAACCCGGACAAATAGTAGTTTCCGCTGGAGCCAAACATTCGCTGTATAACGCTTTTCAAGTACTATGTCAGGAAGGGGACGAAGTAATTTTGCCCGCCCCTTATTGGGTTAGCTACCTGGAGCAAATAAAATTGACGGGTGCAAAACCGGTAATCGTACCTACCACAGTGGAAAATAACTTCAAGCTGACGCCTGCCCAGCTGCAAAGCGTCATCACTCCCAAGAGCCGGTTGATTATATTGAACAGCCCCAGCAACCCTACGGGTGCGGTGTATACTCAAGATGAACTGGCGGCCCTGGGAGAGATATTGGAAAAAAATAATATAGCCATTATTTCGGATGAAATATATGAGAAATTAATTTATGATGGCGGTCGGCATGTTAGCATTGCTTCTTTAAGTCCGGCCTTGAAGGACTTAACAGTGGTGATTAACGGGGTTTCTAAATCTTATGCCATGACCGGCTGGCGTATTGGCTACGCTGCCGCGCCGCTGCCGGTGGCCAAAGCTATGGCCGACTTGCAGAGTCACTCCACCTCCAATCCAACTTCCATAGCCCAGGCTGCCAGCCTGGAAGCGCTGAGCGGCACCCAGGAACCCGTGCGTCAAATGGTTGCCGAATTTGTCAAGCGGCGGGATTACATGGTGGAAAGATTGAGCTCTATTCCCGGCGTCAAGTGCAATCGCCCGGGCGGGGCATTTTATGTGTTTCCGGAGATAAAGCCTTTGTTAGGCAAAAGTTATGACGGTATGACTATAAAAGGTGCCTCTGACCTGGCCGGTGTGCTTTTGGAAAAAGAACATGTGGCTATAGTGCCCGGTGTGGCCTTTGGTGATGACAACTGTTTCCGCCTTTCCTATGCCACTTCTATGGATAATATCCGTGAGGGGCTGGATCGTATTGAAAAGGTGCTTAAAGAACTCCAATAGCATTTAAAACAATACTTGATAACCAAGCACAAAGCACCATGCTATTAGCGGTTTGCAAAACGCGTCGTGGTTATATACCCTGGCGCGTTTTTTAAATCTATACCAGGTGACATGGTTTTAACATCAGTATGCGCAAAAATATTATATTTGGCATGAGGATTAAAGAATATCATTGATTTTCTTTTTTTTAAAAGGAATTTCTTTTTTTAGGTAGAAAAATTATTTTTAGTATCCAGAGTCAATACTATATATACAACTAAACAAGTCTGGGTGGTGGAATATTGATAAAAAGCATGACAGGGTTCGGGCGAGGAGAAACAATATCGGATATATTAAAAATAAATATTGAAATAAAGTCGGTAAACCATCGCTATTGTGAAATTTTTCTGCGTATGCCCAGGTCTATGAATATCTTGGAAGACCGTATCAAGAGGGTAATACAACAGAAAATTGCCCGCGGCAGGGTGGATGTATATGTAAATGTGGTCGCCTGCGGCGTAAACAGGGTATCGGTAAAAGTGGATGAGTCTCTAGCCGCTTCATATGTGCAGGCGGTGCAAGAGCTTAAAAACAAATTGCCATTGAAAGGGGAGGCAACTGTTACGGAACTGCTGCAGTTGCCAGGTGTATTTACTCTAGAAGAGCCCGAAGAGGATATGGAGCAATGGTGGCCTCAACTGAATGAAGCATTGGAACAGGCCCTGGGCGGATTAATGGACATGCGTATCAATGAGGGACAATTGCTGGCCGCTGATATCAAGGAAAGGACAAAACGTATTGCAGCATTTGTTACCGAAATCGCAGGGCGTTCTCCGGTAGTTGTGGAGGAATATCGCGAACGGCTGCGCCAGCGTTTGCACGATCTGCTGGAGGCTGGACCACAGGACCAGGCCCGGCTAGAGACTGAAGTGGTGATATTTGCCGAGCGATCCAGTATCGCAGAGGAAATTGTACGGCTGAAAAGTCACCTTGCACAGTTGGCGGATTGTATGGAGCTAAACACTTCGGTGGGTAGAAAACTGGATTTTTTACTACAGGAGCTGAACAGGGAAATCAATACCATCGCCTCAAAATCTTCTGATCTAATTATCAACCGTACCGTTGTGGAAGTGAAAAGTGAATTGGAAAAAATAAGGGAACAAGTCCAAAATATTGAATAATAGGGGAGGCAGGGAAATGGAAATAAAATTAATTAATATTGGATTTGGCAATATTGTTTCAGCCAATCGGATAATTGCCATCGTAAGTCCTGAATCGGCACCAATTAAGAGAATCATTACTGAGGCCAGGGACAGGGGTATGCTGGTGGATGCTACCTATGGCCGCCGTACCAGAGCGGTAATAATAACAGACAGTGATCACGTTATATTATCAGCAGTGCAGCCTGAAACGGTGGCCCACCGTCTGGTCAATAAGGATAGTTCTGCTGGAAATGATGAAGATTAACTGGGCACGTTCATGAAAACCAAAGGAAATTTGATAGTGATATCCGGACCGTCCGGGTCTGGCAAAGGTACGGTCTGCCAGGGCTTATTTAGAGAATTGGATAATCTGCATCTTTCTATTTCAGCAACGACAAGAAATCCTCGTGGCGAGGAACGTCATGGCGTAGACTATTATTTTTTGACCAGGGAACAATTTAAATCGATGATTGCCGGAGACCAATTGTTGGAATGGGCCAATGTATATGGAAATTATTATGGGACACCGCAGCAGCCTGTTATAGATGCTGTCAACCGTGGCCTGGACGTAATTTTGGAAATTGATGTCCAAGGTGCGCTGAACGTAAAAAGTAAGTATCCCCATTGTGTGCTGATATTCTTAATTCCACCTTCCCGAGCTGAACTGGAAATGCGCCTGACAAACAGGGGCACGGATAGCGCCGGGGAAATTGAACACCGGTTGCAATGGGCCGAAAAGGAAATTAAAGAAGTGCACAAATATGATTATTTGGTCATTAATGATGACCTGGTTGCTGCTACTAAAAGGGTATGTGCTATAATCACTGCGGAAAGGTGCCGCCCCAGGGTTTTTGATATTGATTCGTTACTACAAAAATACTAAACCAAGTCCTAAAAATATCAATTAGATAAAATGCATCAAAAATATATATGTGCGTTATGATTACAGCAAACAGCGGTTTATTAACGTTTAGCACATCTACATAATAATATCCTATTCACTGGGTATATACTTAAAATATCAGTAGTAGCATATTCTAAAAATACAATAATAATACTGGAGGTTTAAGCTCCGATGGCCATGAATAGACCTTCTCTGGATGATTTAATGGATAAGGTAGACAGCCGGTATACCCTTGTGGTGATATCGGCCAAGCGGGCGCGTCAAATAACGGAAATAGCTCTACAACAACAGGATCAACAAGAAGAATCCTGGGTCTCCGGTAAGCCTGTTTCTGCGGCGCTGCATGAAGTTGTCCGGGGAAATATAACGTACCGGAGAACCAAGCAGGGGATAAAATAATGGGGGTGACTCATGCTTGCGGGTAAGTTTTTTGTTATTGGAGTTACCGGTGGTATTGCCGCATACCGGGCTTTGGATCTGGTAAGCGGTCTGGTCAAGGCCGGTGCCGAGGTGCATGTAATCATGACCGCAGGGGCACAGCAATTTGTCAAACCGCTGGCATTTGAAGCCATATCAGGCCACCGCGTGCACGTCGATACCTTTGAAACTCCGCCGGGCTGGCGCTACCCGCACCTTGAACTGGCCCGCCGGGCGGACATGGCACTAATAGTGCCAGCCACCGCCAATATCATAGCCAAAATTGCTTGTGGTCTGGCCGATGATTTGCTTACTACTACGGTGCTGGCCATGGTTTGCCCCGTGCTGGTTTGTCCTGCAATGAATGTGTACATGTACCGTAACCGGGTGGTGCAGGATAACCTTAATCAACTGCGCCGGTTGGGCTTTAAGGTGGTGGATCCTGCTGTGGGACGTCAGGCCTGCGGGGATGAGGGTCCGGGACGGTTGGCAGATGTGGCGGTGATAATGGAACAGATTAAGAATGTACTGAAACCGAACAAAGATTTGGCCTGGAGTAAAGTTCTGGTTACTGCCGGAGGGACCCGCGAGCCAATAGACCCGGTAAGGTATATTAGCAATCGCAGTTCCGGAAAAATGGGCTATGCGCTGGCTGAAACGGCTTCTAACAGGGGGGCCGAAGTTTACCTGGTGTCTGCTCCCACCCGGCTGGCGGTGCCAGACGGAGTCAATATAATTAACGTGGAAACAGCGGAGCAAATGTACCAGGCGGTCATGGACCTATATCCCCGGATGGACGTGGTGATTAAGGCGGCCGCTGTTGCTGACTACCGTCCCAGGGTCGTGGCCGCACAGAAAATTAAAAAAAATAATGCCGATTTGGTGCTGGAGCTGGAAAAAAACCCGGACATTTTAATGGAGCTGGGCAAACAAAAAAAGCACCAACTACTGGTGGGATTTGCTGCCGAAACCGAGGATTTAATCAACAACGCTCGAGAGAAAATAAATAAAAAGAATTTGGATATGCTGGTAGCCAACGATGTCACCAAGACAGGTGCCGGGTTTGGATCAGATACCAATGTTGTAAATATATTATATCCCGATGGTTCGGTGGAGCCACTACCGCTTATGGACAAGCTGGCACTTAGTGAGGTTATCTGGGATAAAGTGCTACAATTAAAGGCAGGCAAAAAAATAGACGCAGCAGATTAATTTGCTGCGTTATATTATATTTTTTCCATTTCTATACGTAGCTTGTGTAATAATTCGGTTAATTTAGTTTTTTCAGCTATGCTTAAAACCGACATCACCTGGCGGGTAAAATCTGCATGTATGGGTAGTATGTCATTCAGCAGGTTGGTCGCCTTGACTGTAAGTCTGGCTCTGTATACGCGCCGGTCTTTGGGGTCGGCTTCCCGTACAACAAGCCCATCCCTTTCCATGCGGTCGATTAGTCCGGTGATGTTGGCTCTGGTTACCAGCATGCGCTCACCCAGTTCGGACAAAGCGAGACCCTGGTCACCAGCCTGGCGCATTTGCATCATGGCGTTAAACTTGGGCTGGGACAGGCCAAAGCGGGCAAAGTGCCGGCCCATTATATCTTCCAGCGTATCATATGTCCTGGTGATTTCAATGATGGTTCTAATAGCCAAATAAGCATCGTTAGGATTGTTATTAGACAATGTAAATACCTCCATATAGATTGTAAATAGCACTGTGAGCATCTGTCAACAAATAAATGGAAGGGAAGAATCAGATAGTGGGCAATATTTTTAACAATGTCCTGGAAATCGTGGGCCACACCCCGGTGGTTAGGTTAAGCAAAGTGATTAATGGCTGCGGGGCTCAAATACTAGCCAAGCTTGAGATGGTCAATCCCAGCGGTAGCGCCAAGGCCAGGGCGGCACTGGGCATGGTCGTTGCCGCTGAAAAGGCGGGGATAATCCAGCCGGGCACCGTTATTGTGGAGCCTACCAGCGGAAACCAGGGCATTGCACTGGCCATGGTGGGCGCGGTTAAAGGTTACCGGGTGATTGTTGTCATGCCTGATTCAATGAGCGAGGAGAGGAGAAAACTGGCCCGTGCTTACGGGGCTGAGGTGGTGCTGACACCTGCCGCTGAGGATGTTGACGGGGCTGTGCAAAAGGCCCGGGAAATAGTCAAGCAAATACCCGGGGCTTGGATGCCCGACCAGTTTACTAACCCGGATAACCCGGCGTTCCACGAACAAACCACGGCCAAGGAAATATTGGAGCAGGTTGATGGTGACATTGACGCTTATGTGGCCGGTGTAGGCACGGGCGGTACCCTTACAGGAGTGGCCCGGGTGTTGAAAGATAAGTTTCCTAAAATTAAAGTTTATGCTGTAGAGCCTAAGAAGTCAGCGGTGCTATCCGGGGGTGAACCGGGACGCCACGGTATTCAGGGTATAGGGGACGGTTTTGTACCTGCTAACCTGGATCTATCACTGGTGGATGCGCCTTTTGCCGTATCCGATGAAGATGCGTTTAACATGACCAGGCGTTTAGCCAGGGAAGAAGGATTGCTGGTGGGTTTTTCCGGTGGTGCTGCTGTACATGCTGCGGTAACCGTAGGTCGAAAACTGGGACCGGGTAAAACTGTACTCACAATTTTGCCCGATACCGGCGAGCGGTACCTTAGCACCCCGGTGTTCGAAGGTTGATGCTTCAATTACTGTAGTTCGGCATAAGTATAAAAGTAAATAGAATGCGCTGGGTATAGTCCGGGCGCATTTTTTAGTTTGTCCGGCATGTCTGCCGAGCCAATGGGGTGAAAGAAATCCTGTCACCTAACCCGTTCAAGATCAGGCATGATGCCGGTGGGGGAAAGAGGTTCTAAGGTTATACTAGCGTTTAAAAAACGGCAAAAGATTAGAGCCAAAAATAGCAATTATTAGTAACAAATAACATTTAACTGAAATAACATAAAAAAAGTCATTTATTATGTAAAATTATTATGGGGGTGATCAGTGTTGCCAAGTTTACAAGCTAATCCCTTTTTATTATTCCTAATCCTGATCTTGTTGATATTAAGTGATCCCAAAGCCTCAGAGATTATACGAATGAGGGTGAAATCATTTTTCGCAAGATAAAAGACATGTAGCAAAATTGCTTATTTTACGTATTATGGTATAAAAATAAGGGTATTTTCACGATAAGATACCTGGGTAAAATTAATTACCCAGGTATTTTTATCAATTAACTTACACATGGGTACGTTGCCCTGCTGGATAAAGGGAAAAAGCTCTAAATAAACCATATCCCATAACAACCACCCCTAAATTTATTATTATATTATTCTTATAAAAGGTAAATGTTACATATATTGGTTGAGTTTTCATGCTGAAAAGTTTGGGTAATCTATCAAAAAGTAAAAACCCCGCAGGGGGCGTTAAACAGGAGAGTACTAATCATCAAATTACTATTTTTTTTCTTGCTTCCATAAAAGCCGCCGAAGAACTGGAAACCGCCGTTATAAGTATGTGGTTGTAAGAAAAAATGTTATAAACCGATTGTTGGATATGGTAATAACTACTAATTTATTAAGAGTGGGGGTCTCGGAAATGATTATTGATGGTCATGCCCATTCCTGCGGTGAATTCTTCGCATCGGAAAAAATTATTGCCAAATTAAATGAGCTAAATGTGGACAAAGTAGTGCTTTGCCCCGGGGTTAATAATGGGCCAAAGAATTATAATTATATACCGGGGTTAGCTAAAATTTTTAGTACCACGGATATTCTGCTTAGCGCAAATAAGATTATCAAGTTACTGTCAAAAATTCAGCAGCCGGATGATATTATGCAAAGGAACGAATATGTTTATTCTTTATACTTAAAGTATCCTGACAGAATAATTCAGTTTTTTTTGGCTGATCCCAGTTCAAATCAAATAGATACTGATTTACATGAAAAGTTTAACTCCTGGGGTTTTAATGGTATTAAGCTACATCAATGTACCCAAAGCTTTGAGTACGCTTCACCAGGATTGGAAGTTATAATAAATTTTGCCCGGGAAAAAGAAATACCAATTTTTATTCACTTACGCTCTACTGGTAACATCCTAAAATTTATAGATATTGCAAGAAAATATTCAAAAGTCAATTTTATAATCGCTCATCTGATTGGTTTGGAAAGTTTTATTAAGCATAAAACGATACTTAACAATTTATACTTTGAAATATCCCCTGCACCTTTAATCAGTTTAAAAAGAATATACATGGCAATTGATCATTTCGGAGCAGGTAAAGTAATTTTGGGTTCGGATACGCCATTTGGCAAAGACAATCTTAGAAAGAATATAGAAAAAGTTACTCAACTTAACATAAGCGACCGTGAAAAAGAATTAATTTTGGGGGGAAATCTCCAGAGAATATTAAAATTATAACCTTTCAAATATCCGGTTCTTGTAGTGCGAAATTTTTTTACCAAAAATGATCAGCGTCGCATTTCATTCCATGCTGCATAGGATAAGTAAAACATACACCTCATTGCTTTAAAGGGAGTGATTAGATATGCCTGTTAGACTATCTGCCAACGTACAAGATCGGCTTATTTATGCGGCGCGAAATAGACTTTTAAACCCGCAAAATCAGGCGGTACTGGAATTTAAGGGAAGATTGAACGAAAATAGGTTGGCACAAGCCGTAAGGATTTCTATAGAAGCCGAACCAATTCTTGGCAGTCGCTTTATCGAGAAAAAACATCACCCCTACTGGCAGCGGTTTACCGATTTAGATAGCATTGAATGGTTTTCCTTGGAGGAAGCCCGGGTTAAGCAAAAAGCGATAAATAGGTTTCTCACGACTCCGCTGAACAATGAGCATGAACAGCAAGTTAAGGCAAAACTAATCCGTTCCAGAGAGAACGACACTTTGTGTATCAAAATTAGCCATGCTTGTTGTGACGGTGGTGGCCTCAAGGCATATCAACAGATTTTGGCTGGAATATATACTCAACTTAGCAATGATCAAGATTATGACCTAGGATTAAATATGGGAGGGAGAAAAGATCAGAACTATCTTTTTAGGAAACTGGGAATAGTAAATTTGATAAAAGCCTGGGAACCCCAACATGCCCCCCTGCAGCCAACTTGGGCCCTTCCTTTTAACACCTGTAAACCTGAGGAACAACTAATTGCTATCCGCAGGTTACCCGGTAAATATGTTGAAGTACTTTCCATCTATGCCCATAAAAGAGGAGCCTCTATGAATGATTTAATTCTAACGGCTTTTTATAGGGCTCTGTTTAAAATGCTGGAGCCACCACCCGGAAAGCCCAGGGAGATTTTAATCACGGTGGATTTACGCCGTTATTTGCGGGATGCTAAGGCTAATGTGATCAATAATTTATCCAGCGCAGTATCCGCCAGAATCGCTCGGGTACCCGGAGAGTCTTTTGAGAAAACCTTAGCGAGAGTTTCTGCAGAAACGACCCAAATAAAAAGAAAACTACCCGGTGTACACGTAGCTGTTCTTTTTGGATTTTTATCGCTATTAAGCTATGAGCAAAACCTTAATTTTGTGTGCGGTATAAAAAAATGGCTGATGCAAACCGGTAAGTGTTCACCCGTACTGTCTAATGTTGGGAGTATCAGTCAGTCAACCATTTGGTTTGATAAAATACCTGTTGTTGATGCTTATCAGGTTAGCCCTGCCATATATGCTCCGGGATTTATGCTGGGAGTTTGTAAATATAACAACTATTTAACCTTTACCGTAAGTTATTATAAGCCCAGCACACCACAGGATAAAGTTGAGCAATTCCTTGATATAATGCTGCAAGATTTATGTAACGCTATTACATGAGACCCATATCATAGTATATACCATTTAAGCAGTATTGAAATGTCAAAATGAAATAGGAACCCATTAAATAAGAGTGGATTCCTAACACATACACTTTTAGAAAAAACAAGGCAATCTAACTTAATTAAATTCTTTAATTTAAAGAAGGGTGATAAATGATAAAACATGTAGTTTTCGATTTTGACGGCACAATTGTTGAATCTAGATATTTAGCTGTTGAATTATTAAATCAATTGGCTGAAAAATATGGATTTCGTAAAATTAAAGAAAAAGAATTTGAACATTTCCGCTCCTTATCTATTATGCAAAGATGTAAAGCTATTCATGTACCTGTTTATGTAATCCCGATAATTTATAGTGAATTAAGACGAAAATATCAAGCATCTACAAGTCATTTACAAGTATTTATGGGTGTTAAGGAACTGATTAGGGGACTTAAAGAAAAAGGCTTTGAACTTAGTATCATTTCTTCTAACTCAGTTGATAACATTAATAAATTTTTAAGAAAAAATAATTTAGATATCTTTGACAGTATTTATTCTTCAAGAAACTATTTTGGCAAGGACAAGGCGCTAAATGCTTTTTTAAGAAAACATAAACTTAATGGGAAAGATGTTATCTATATTGGAGATGAGTGCCGGGATATTGTTGCTTGCAGAAAAAATAATATCAAAATTATTTCCGTATCATGGGGTTATGATTCTATAGAGCTACTTACCAGGGAAAATCCGGATTTTATAGCCAAAAATCCACGGGAAATCTTTAATATAATCGCGTTTAAATTAAAGTAAAACAGAAGTGCTCCTTACGGAGCGCTTCTGCCTGCAAATGCTAATTACTTGTTGTATACTCCACCATATCCAAAGAACCCCATGCCGAATACCAGCAATATCAGGATCAAGATTAAAATGAAACTACCATCAAAGTTTGTATAGCCCGGTACAGATACTCCACCACCGTAACCTATTAATACATGCCCCTTTTTAAGGTTTTTGTTTGTCCCAGTTTATAATATGAAACCAGTTAGGAAAGTGTTACCATATATCATTAAACTTTGTTACATTTCGCCCCAAAATTGTCTTCCTCTTTACTTTTGTAAACCTCCGAAGCGACGCTCCCGCCGTTGATAATCAACCAAAGCGCTCAAATCTTCTTTTTATTTGGTATCCTACGTTTCAGTTCTTTGATCATCTTGTAGGTCATATTGTGGCATGATCATAGTTCTAAAGTTTTCCATACCTGAATGCATAGCTTGAACACCTTCTTGAATAGAATATACCGAGTGCCTTAACTGTTCTATAAATTCGCGAGTAAATTCCAGTCTTTTATCTGCATGAGGGTCTGAGCTAAGTAATAGCATATTTAAAACTAAAAACAAGGAAACGGGATTCAATTAAATTCACCTCGCTTGCATTTTATTCTGTTCCTATTATTATGAGAGGTTCGGAAATAAAAGCTAGAAACCCAATTCCCAGTCTATAAGAACGAGTTTCTAGCTTTTACACCTTACTGGCCTAGTTTATTCTTTTTTTACTTATCGGTGCTACAAATACCGCCATATCCGAAGCCAAAGAAGCCCATGCCGAATACAAGCAGAATCAGAACCAGAAACAGGATAAAGCTGCCGTCAAAAAAAGTACCACCAGCTGGCATTTAAAACCCTCCTTTTTTTGTTGTTCAATAATAAACTATTCAGTTGGTTGAAAATATGTTACAGCCTGAACTATTGTTTACCATAAATTGACGGCTGACCCCAGTTCAAATCAAATAGAAGCTATTTTGCATGAAAAGTTTAACTCCTGGGGTTTTAAGGGTATATTAACTGCATCAGTGTACCAAAAGCTTTGAGTGCACTTCGCCGGGGTTAGATGTAGTAATAAATTTTGCCCGGGAAAAAGCAATATCAATTTTTATTCATTTACGCTTTACTGATGACATCCATGTCAATGTGAAATAGGAACCTACCAAATAAGAGTAGGTTCCTATTTCATTCACATAAGTATTTTCTACCTGATTATTTGTCGGCGCTATAAAAAGGGAAACCGAAGAAGCCTGTGCCAAAGACAAGCAGTATCAGAACAAGAAACAGAATACCGCTTCCACGGAGACCGCCACCACCATATCCCATTATTAAACCTCCTCTCTTGATAATTTGTTCCATATTATCAAAGAGAAGTGTTACAATAAAACCTAAATCCAAGATACTCGTTAAGGTTCCTGCTTAAACAGCTCTGCTTTCCACCGGAGTATGGGGTTAAATAAAATTGTATCCGAAGATACTATTTATGCTTGGTCTAACCAATATCCCGCTTATAAACACGGTATAACTTGATCACCTTACCACCAAACAGGGGTTTTATAACTCTTCTTTTTACCACATCATTACTTTCGGCAACCTGCGAGGCCTCGCCGCTGGTGTAGCCAAGTTTTCTGCAACGCTCATAGGTCTCCTTTAAAATATACCAGTGTATACCCCTGTGTTGGAATTTCGGCACTACGCCCCCGATAGCCAATCTAACCAGCCCATCATTTCCACCCGGACTCGGTCGCCTGATGGGTATGGATAGTAACATGCCGGCCGGCTCGCCGCCCATCTCAAATATAAGAAACAGATCCGGGGGAACGCTGGCAGCCAAGCTTTGCAAAAAACCACTGGCTTCTTCGATGGTCATGGGAATAAAACCCCATATTCTGGACATGGACTTGTTATGAACTTCCATGACAATCCCGGCCTCGTTATTTAATGCCCGGTAATTCACCGGACGGATCGTAAGGCCGGGAGGCGCTGTGGCGTCCCGCAGTTTTGGTGGTAACTCGTCGGGCAGGCGCCATTCAAAACATTCCAGGTCATGCAGCTTTTCCAATCCGGATTCAGCCAACAGATCCTTGTAATACGGTGGATTATATGGTATCTCTGCCTGTGGCTCATACTCAAAACCCTCAATTAACAAGCCGACCTGTTGATTGGTATTTAAAGTGGCCGGGCCGATCATAACGGTCTTACCCTGCTTGTTCAGCCACCCGGCAGCCGCGTCCAGTAGAAGCCTGGCCACTTCCGGGCGTTCAACACATTCGAAACTACCCCAAAACCCTTCCTCAGGACGGGGGTTCAGCAGGTCATACGAGGCGGTTATCCGCCCCACGGGCTGATTGCCTTCCAGGGCCACAAAGTTGGCGAACCTGACATGCTGCAAGGTCGGGTTGGCCAGGGGCGTAAAGCGCATCCAGTTGGTGCCGCCGGCATTGGCCGGCGGTATTTTGCCGCCCTGGTAAACCATCCGGGGTATCTGCATAAACGCCTGCATGGCGGCGGGGTTATTCACCCTGGTAACAGTATATTGCATATCAAACCTCCATTAATCAGTTAATGGTTTATATTATGCCGTTAACTACTCGAAAGTAATTAATAAATGTTACCTGGGCCATGTCCAAAAATCTTAGCTTCTGCCATGCTATGAAAATGTTGGGGAAATCTCAAATATTATGTGAAGGTCCTGAATGGCGAAATCAAGTTCACCCTATTTAACTAAAAGATTGGAATTTGTAGCCAACACCCCAGACCGTTTTAATAATGTCAGGATTTTCCGGTTTTTTCTCCAGCTTCTGCCTCAGGCGGCGAATTAAAACAGTTACGGTGGCCGGATCAGCTTCGAACTCATCCTTCCAAACCAGGTTAAGAAGCTGATCGCGACTGAAAACGCGATTGGGATGGGTGGCCAGGATCCAGAGCAGATCAAATTCTCTTGCGGTCAGTTCCACAGTTTTCCCTTCTAACTTTACCGAACGGCATACGCGATCAATGTCCAAACCGTGTGCTGAAACCCGGTCCTGATCCATTCCTTCCGTGTGCTCCCGTACCCGGCGCATGACTGCCTTAACTCGCAAGAGTAGTTCAGTAGGGCTAAAGGGCTTGGTGATGTAATCGTCAGCCCCCAGGGTGAAACCGGCCACCTTGTCGGCCTCCTCACCGCGGGCGGAAACAATGATTACCGGCACCGATCTTGTCTTGCGCAAACGAAAACAGACCTCCAGACCATCGATTTCAGGCAGACGCAGATCAAGGATCACCAGGTCGGGAAACTCAGACTGAGCTTTCTGCAGCGCATCCCGTCCGTTGGAACTGGCAGAAACCAGATATCCCTCCTTGAGTAGGGAATCAACAATGATCTTCTGGATCTTGGGATCGTCTTCAACCACCAGGATTTTGTAGGGCATTTTCCCACCTCCGAATTACAGCATTTGTTCTTTTAATGGAAGTGTAAAATAGAAGGTACTCCCGCAACCGGGCACACTTTCCACCCAGATCTTTCCCCCATGAAGCAACACCAGCTCTTTGACCAGGGCCAGGCCCAAACCCGCCCCCTGTCCGGGTTGGCCCAGTTGATGAAACTTTTCAAAAATGTTCTGCTTATCCCCGGGTGCAATACCGATACCGTTGTCGGCAACGCCGACCAACAGGCAATCTAATTGTTCACCGGATGGGACGCCGGATTCCTCTTGTAGCAGGTCAGGCGGAAGACAATGTCTGCCGCAACTTCGTTCCACAGAAATAACGACTTTTCCACCCTTTTGCGTGAACTTAATCGAGTTGTTCACCAGGTTATTCAGAATATGCCTGACCTTGGCCCGGTCGGCTAGGACCCACCACTCACCTGTTTCGGACGGAAAAACAATTTTGATATTCTTCTTCCTGGCAAGAGGATCCAACATGGAAAGACTTTCGCCGATCACCTCAACCAGATCTAGCGGTTCCGGGGAAATTTCCAGTTTTCCCGCTTCCAGGCGGGCCATTTGCAATAAATCCGTCACTTCCATTAAAAGCTGCCTGCTGCTGTCAGCGATGTCCTCAAGGTATTCCCGCTGTTTCTTGTTCAGTTTACCGGTAGCCGGATCCTGGAGCATCTCGGTAAAGGCAATGACGGCAGTAAGGGGTGTCCGCAATTCGTGGGAGACGTTGGCCAGCACATCGGATTTGAAACGGTTGGCCCGCTCCAATTCCTTATTGGCATTTGAAAGTTCCATGGTCCGTTTCCTTACCTTTTCCTCCAAAATATTATGGGACTCCTTAAGCTGCCGGGCAACCTGCTCGAAAACCTGGGACAAAACCCTGATTTCACCCGTACCGGCCACAGAACGAACCGCTTCCCAGTCTCCCTCTCCAAGGCGCCTGGCCATAGCGGTCAGATTCCCCAAAGGTCCGGCTACCATCCGTTTGGCCAGGTGGGCACTGATCCACCGGGTAATAATGACAAAAAATATGGCAATGATTATTCTTCCCCAGATTCGCATCCGTAAAGCTTCCTGAAAGCTGTCCATAGGAATTCTCAGGCTGATGGCTCCGGCCAGATCCCCAAGTTTAAGTCCTTCCATGGGGTAACCGGCAATATCCATTTCGCCGGCCGGCTCACCGTGGCAGATCAGGCATGATTCTTCGGCTCTTAGCGGGAGCATATAACGGAAGTACCAGCGTCCTTCCAGGGATTCTTCCTGCCATACCTCGGATATTCCGGGGTCGTCCGCTAACTGGTTCAACATTTTGGTTTCGATGAAATCGGGCTGGTTAACCGGATTTCTTGCGCCAAGCCGCGTTTGCTTAAGGGAGAAACTCGTAGTCTCATTAAATATTTCAGCCACCTGGCGTCCGACAGAAGCAGGGTTTAAGTGTTTGAACATAACATTCCCGGTCACGGGGTCAGTATTGATTTTCTCCTGGTTAAGAGCGATTACAGCCCGTAGTGAGATTAATTCCTGGGCAACCACCCGGGAACGATGAAGCATCTCTGTTTCAGCCTCCCGGCGGATGTCATAAATGTCCCAGGCCACGCTGAGGGTAGTAAAGGCAACAATGACGATACTCATGCCCCAAAGAAGCCGGGTGCTGAGAGACAGACCGTTGATAAAGCTCTGTCCGGCAGCTTTGCCCGCCCGTAAAAGGCCGGCCAAGGTCTTGAGCCGGACTTTAAGCAAGGCAAAAAGCCGCTGGAAGCCGAGCAGATCCCGGTTCATAAAAACACCTCGATTTTGCCAGGTGCAGCGATAAACAGATTCTTGATTCAGGTGGGGTTTTAACCCATCAGTTGGGGACATTCCTCGAAGAGGTGTGTCCCCTTTCCTTATTTGAAGCGGGAGTATTAGTGGCGCTAAGCTATCGGATAAAAAGTAATTGGAGAAATCCAAACACTGCCAGAGATATTGATTTTACCACAGACTTCTAGAGAAGCATGCTAAACCATTCTTTCTAGTAATTCAATTAAAATTTACAAATTCCTTCGGAAAAATGAACCCGTCAACTAATGGTCAAAATATAAAAAAAACACCTCTACCGCAATAACCGCAATTCCTGCGGCAAAAATGGCTTATGAGCGTTAAGATTTACAAAATGTCCCCAACACTGGGAAGGGTTCCACCACGGTGGAACCCGCTGGTTATTCCAGATCAAGAAAGGGCGGCCGTTTACAGGCCATCTTGTACTCCTTTCAAAATGACAAAAAAATGGCCGTTTTTCACCAGCGCCTGTTTCTTGGGGGCTGTGGAAAAACGGCCATTTTTTTTCGCGTGTTTACTTTGTTCCGTCAAAGGTAAATTCCATGTTCAGTTCCGGGTCATAAGGAACTTCGTTACTTCCCCGTTTGTCATACTTTTCGAGCTCAAGGTCAAATTTGTCAGGTATCGATACACCGGCCTTGATCAAAGCCTCCCGTGCCTTTGCCAGGGACTGGTCGGCGTAAAATAGTGAGTCGCCCAAAACGCGCAGGGCTTCCGGTGGGTTATGGAAACCCATGCTGTTTTCCGCGGTCACGAAGTCTATCCGGTAGTAAGCCTTTTTGTAAAACTCTTTGGCATCATTTAACAGTTGCTGGTCAATATTAGCGGTTTCGTTAGCCAGTTCGATAGCTTTGGCAGCTTGAGCAGCCTGATTGCCGGCCCGGGTAGCCATGTTATTGGTGCGGTCCTGGATGCCTATTACCTGCTCCCGCAGCCACTCCGGTTCCTGGTTGTGGCATTGGAGACAGGCTTTCATGTCATCTTTAAGCGGGCTTTGTACATGATGGGAAGAGATTTTGCTGCTTCCGGCCCGCTCGTAAGGCATATGACAATCCGCACAGGATACACCTGAATTCCAGTGAATACTGTCGTTGGAATAAAGTTCAAATTCCGGATGGCGAGCCTGGGCCAGCTTAATGCCGGTGGGGGCATTCGTCCACTCCAGGACGGATGGGTCGGCTTCGTATTGGGCTTCAATGTTTTCAATGGTAATATTACCCCACTCAGAATTCTGCCAGGGCAGGTATATCCCGACCGATTTCATGTCTTCATCCTTGACAATACTGTAAGTATTATGACACTGGGCGCAAACCAGGCTCCGTTTTTCCTGTCTGGTCAAGTTATCAGGATCCTTGCCGATGACTTCCAGAGCATCGTTTAAGAACCAACGACTAATCTCCAGATCCATGGTTTCAGGGTCGTGGCAGTCGATGCAGGATAATCCTTGTTCAGCGTGCTCCTCCGGAATCTGGGCGTGTACCTCATCATAAGGAAGCTTGTAGTAATCCACCCCCATCTCGTCCTTCAATTGCGACGCGTAAGGTGTTTTGCAGGTCAAGCAAACTCCTCCCGACTTGCGCCGGGACGGGCCAATGTCCAGCTGGTCCGAGAGCATGTTCACGTGACCGCGGGGTTCATTGAATTCAACGCCGAAACCCCAACCGTCCAGCAGCACCAGTTGATAGGGGAACTTGCTTAATTTATCCCTGGGCTCAGAACCATTATACTTGCTCTGTCCCAGGCCCCCTTCCTGCGTTTTCATAAAGCTGTCATATTCATGGGGATAAACCTTGCCCCAGACGGCAGGGTCAATTTCCCCGGGGGGAATGGAAACTGTTTCTACGCGCTCAGCTTTTGGTGGGGCACAGCTGGCTAATGCCAGAGTAAAAAGGGCCAGTATCCAGACCCACCAGTATCTTTTCAAGAAAAACTCCCTCCTTCGTTAAACGTTAAAAAATAAGCTGCCGGGAATCGACGCTTCCTTTTAACAGCGAACATTAGTAACCATGGGGCACTGAACGGTGGCATTCCCAACAATCCCTGTCTTCATTTTCTACTTCTTCCATTAGGTTGCCATGACACCTCAGACAGTTTTCGCGCACGATCTTACTGCCGCGGTCACTGAGCTGGATGGGGTCCGGTACCTGGTTGGTGTAAAAGTAGTATGCGTCCCGCATACCGTCGATCCCCTTGGCTACTAACTTGGTTGCCGTGTTTTGATGTGGGACATGGCAGTCACTGCAGGTCGCCGCCATATGATGGGCTGAGTGGAACCAACTTTCATAGTGATTCTCCATAACGTGACAGCTGAGGCAATACTCAGGGCTGTCCGTTTTGGCTAACGTGACCTTTGCTCCCCAAACGGATAGCACAGCCAGTACCAGCAGTCCCCCCAGTAAAAAAGGAAGACGTGGTCGCCAGCGCTCAAACCAGCCCTTGCCGGCCGGAGGCTGTTTTTTGTTATCCTTACCACCAGTTCCCTTTGTTTCTGCATCATACGCCATGTCACTCCCGGCTTCAGCATCTTGAAGGCTTTCTTTCAATATATCCACCTCCTTTCCCCGGAACCTCCGCCTCAAGGTCAAGTTCAACAGATACGGCCGCAAAGGTGTGCTATATATAACAAAGCGCGCTTTGCTCAGTTTCCTTAGCGCGCGCTTATATGTACTTTAATCCTTCGCCCTGGCTATTTGGTTGTCTTGCACCAGTCTTCGGTCGTTCGGGTCTTTTAAGAATGTCCACCGAATATTCAACCTATTTTGACCACTGACGACCGACTACTTAACTTAAGCTTAACAGAGAAATCTTACAGGGAAATAAATAAAAAATTACAGAAATATAACTGGCCGGTTGAAAGACCAGTATTTTTACGCTGGCGTTACTATTTATATAGGAATGAAATAATTGATTAATAATTTATTTATTTTTAGTTAAGAATAGTTTGTTATTGTTGTACATGCAGAACTATAAATTATTGAAAGCAGGGAGGTGCCTACGGAACGGGGATTTCAACGATGCCGGGGCCGGGAGGGACTGTCGGGGGAATCTAAACGGGAGTTTTTTTTTATCCAGTTTGATTTTTTAAAAGGAATATAACTGGCTAACCATGAATTTGGACAAAAATACGATAACTTTTAAGTTTTAGAAAGGAGGGAGCGCCTTCCCCTTCACCCACCCGGGCAAACCTGTGTAACTGCTTTCTTGCCCGGAATTTAGTCTCTGCATTTAAGCAGGGGTACGGCGCAATAAAATGCCGGAAGCAACCAATATAACCTATCCTCAACAAGTATGGAAATGGCTTACCTCCATGCGGCTGAACCTATTTCTACTGCTCATTATTGCCGGCCTGGCCGTATTTGGCTCCGTCGTCCCGCAAGGGGAGGGGCCGGCCTTTTATAACCAGTCTTACGGGCCCCTGCGTGCAAATTTTATCCAGTTATTTCATTTGCATGACGTATACCATTCCTGGTGGTTTTTTACCCTTGTTTTTTTATTAACTGTAAGCCTTTTGGCCTGCAGTCTGAAGCGCCTGTTGCCCCTTTGGCGTCAAGCCACCACTCTTCAGTACCGCTACGAGGAGGAGTCCTATTCCGGCGCTCCAATTAAAGGAAAGACCTTCTCTCCCAAGAGTGCCGGGGAAACGGCCGATGGTTTATTCCAGCGCTACCGGCAGCGGCGTTATCGCGTATTCTTAGAAGAGAAGCAGGGCCGGTTTTATTTCTATGCCGACCGGGGACGGTTCGGGCCTTTTGGCTCTTTGATCACTCACCTGAGCCTGGTGGTAATTGTGATCGGTGCCCTTTACGGCGGGCTGACGGGATTTAAAAGCTACGCCAATATCTCCGAAGGTGAGAGCTTTGCTATCCAGAAAGCCGGGTTTTCTGTACGGGTAAATGATTTTCATATTGACTATTACGATGATTACATGCCTAAGCAGTACTACAGCGATTTGCAAGTCATGCATGGCGATCAGGAGGTAATGAACAAGGTTATCTCCGTCAACGACCCGTTAACCTATCAAGGGGTCACCTTTTATCAGACCAGCTACGGGTGGGTCGTAGACGGCGTGCTGACCAACCTGGGAAAAGAAACCAGGTTTAGTTCACTGGACCGGGAAGCGGCCCCGGTAGGGGATGACTTGAGTATTACGACCCTTTTTTACCCTGACTATACCAGCGACGCCACGGGTCATCCCAGAACGCGCAGTCCTCTGCCCCAAAACCCACGGGTGGTTTATGCCCTCTATCAGGGACACCAAGCCCTGAAATACGATGTAGCCGAGTTGGGCAAACCGGTAAAGGTTAATGATAACATAACGGTTACCTTTAACGGCTACCGCCAGTACACCGGTTTGCAAATTGCCAGGGATCCGGGGATTCCCATCGTCTATACGGGCTCCGCCCTGATGGTGCTGGGACTTTTATTAAGCTTCTATGTCTTTCCGCGGCGTATCTGGGCCATGGTCACTCCTGACCCCGGAGGTTGCCGGGTCTTGATAGCCGGAGCCGCTCACCGTTTTCCGGCCCGCCTTACGGAGGAGATTCAAGAATTATTGGAAGAGCTGCAGCGAGGTGAAAAAAATGATCAGTCAATTAGAAAATAATCTCTTGGGTTTGGCTGTAGTATTATACCTGGTTGCTATGGTTCTTTATTTCGTTTACACCATCCAGCGACGGGAAAAAACCGGACCGGCCTTTTGGGTAACCGCGCTGGCTTTTGCTATCCAGACCGCGGCCATGATTGTTCGCACTGCCTGCGCCGGGCGGTTGCCTTTCAGCAATATGTACGAATTCACTTCTCTCTTTGCCTGGGGTATTGCTTTGGTCTTCTTGTTTATCGAACGCCGTTATGCCGTTAAAGCTTTGGGTGCCTTTATTACGCCACTGATCTTTGTTTTAATCGGCTATGCCTCCGTTCTCCCAAAGGAAATTACGCCGCTGATGCCGGCGTTACAAAGTTACTGGCTGCAAATTCATGTTATAACTGCCATCTTGGCCTATGGTGGTTTCGGCGTTTCCTTCGGGGTTGCAGTGATGTATCTGATCAGGGAGAAAAAGGAGGCTTCAGGTAAAGCCCCGGGTGGCGTTGCTCAACTGTTACCCGGTCTGAAGGTGCTGGATGATCTGAACTACGGAGCCATAGCCTTTGCCTTTCCTTTTATGACCCTGGTTCTCATCACCGGGGCCATATGGGCCGAGCGTGCCTGGGGCGCTTACTGGAGCTGGGATCCAAAGGAGGTTTGGGCGCTCATCACCTGGATCATTTACGCCGTATATCTCCATGCCCGGTATACCTATGGTTGGAAGGGCCACCGGGTAGCCTGGATGTCAATCACTGGATTTCTAGCGGTTCTTTTTACGTATTTTGGAGTTAATCTGCTGTTATCAGGTCTGCACAGCTACGTTTGAATAAAGGGTCCCTGAATCCGCGGGTTTTTAAGTGCCGTGAACAGGGGAGAACCAGAACAGCAAATTTGCGCCACTCCATCGAATAAGTTTTGGGCATCCCGCTGCAGGAAACATTTACCGGGGTGCCCGATAAGGTAAGCGCCGGGGTAAGCGCCTGCGCCCCCCAACTTCTGCCTGCTGGGAGGCAAGTTCTATAATGATCGACATTGCTGTGCCCAGGGACATCGAGCCCGATGTGCGCCTGGTGCCCGGTGTTTCCCTGTACGATATCGATGCCCTGCAAAACGTGGTAGACAATAATTTAATAGAAAAAAAGCGGGCATAGGAATACACCATCGACGGCCTACTAAAGGCCATCTTAGAATACAGCAAGGAGAATTAACATGATCAGCGTTAGCAGATTGCTCTGCGGAGCCAAGTTTTACGGCGACTCGCTCCGTTACAAAGCGGACTCGGGCGTCCAACGACACGGCACCACTGCGGGACACGGTCCGGTGGTGGTATGGAATATGACCCGTACCTGTAACCTGCGCTGCCTGCACTGCTACGCCGGTTCCGACGAGCGGGTGGACCCCGGCCAGTTGACCACCAAAGAGGCGAAACATTTCATTGACGGGCTGGTGGATTTTAATGTGCCGGTGCTCCTTTTTTCCGGCGGCGAGCCCTTGATCAGGGAAGATTTTTTTAACCTGGCGGGGTATGCCAGGGGCAAGGGCATCCGGGCCACTTTATCCACCAACGGCACGTTAATCACCCGGGATGTGGCCCGGGACATCAAATGCCTGGGCATCGGTTACGTGGGCGTCAGCCTGGACGGCATCGGTTCCGAAAACGACCGGTTCCGGGGCCGCCAGGGCGCGTTCGACGCCGCCCTGGAAGGGATCCGCGCCTGCCGGGCCATTGACCAGCGAGTGGGACTGCGCTTTACCATCAACCGGCATAACTACGACCAACTACCGGACATTTTTAAGTTAATCGAAGAAGAAGACATCCCCCGGATTTGCTTTTACCACTTGGTTTACAGCGGCCGGGGCAGCAAAATGCGCGACGAGGATATCTCCCACGAGGAGACCCGCGCCGCCATGAACTTGATCATTGAAAAAACCAGGGATTTTTACCTCCGAGGTCTGAACAAGGAAATCCTCACTGTGGATAACCACGCCGACGGAGTCTATATTTACCTTTCACTGCTGCGTTCAGACCCCGAGAGGGCCGAGCGGGTGCGCGAGTTGCTCCTGATGAACGGGGGTAATCGCTCCGGGGTGGCCATCGGGGCGGTGGACTGGGCCGGCAACGTACATCCCGACCAGTTCACCCGCAATCACGTGCTGGGCAGCGTACGGGAGAGGCCGTTCGCCGAGATCTGGCAGGATACCGGCCATCCCGTGCTGCGCGGGTTGAAAAACCGCAAGCCCTTGCTTACGGGGCGCTGCGCCGCCTGTCGCTGGCTGGCCGTGTGCAACGGAAATTTCCGGGCCCGGGCGGAAGCGGTATACGGCGATTTCTGGGCTTCAGACCCCGCCTGCTACCTGACCGGCGAAGAGATAAAGTAAAAAATAGTCGAAGGTCAAAAGTCGAAAGTCCTTTTATGTGACCTTTTAATCTTGGACTTGGACCTTGGACTGAAAGATTTGTGGCGGCTGCCGGGCCAGGGCTTATTTCTACCATCAAGATTATATGGCTGAAGAACCCTGGTGCCTGTACCGGGAAAGAAAGGGTTAAGACACAATGAACCTGGACCGGATCGACAGAAAAATACTGCAGGTCATCCAATCGGATTTCCCGCTTATGGAAAGGCCTTACCTGCAGGTCGCAGAATCCGTGGGCATTTCAGAAGGGGAAGTGCTGGAACGCATTGGACGCATGCAGGAGGAGGGCTTAATCCGCCGTTTGGGGGGGCTGTTCAACTCCCGCAAGCTGGGCTACACCGGAACCCTGTGCGCTCTGCGGGTACCTCATGAGGATATCGAAAGGGTAGCAGGTATCATCAACGAGTACCACGGTGTAACCCACAACTACCTGCGCAACCATGAATATAACATGTGGTTCACCATGCTGGCGGAATCGGAAAACAAGCTGGATGAATTGCTGACCGAGATTAGGCAGAAGACCGGCATCACCCAAATTTTAAATCTACCAGCGGTAAACCTGTTCAAGGTACGGGTGAACTTCAACCTTTGACAATGTGTTTGAAAATCGGTAAAATTTGGGTTATATTGCGAAATTAGGACACTCACTTTAAGGAGTACGTCATGTTAAGCGACCTGGAGATAAAAATAGTAAGGGAACTGCAGGCCGGCCTGCCGCTTGTGGAAATGCCCTACCTGGAGATAGCCCGGCGAGTGGGTCTGGCCGAGGAAGAATTAATAGATGCCATTAAGGTCATGATCCGGCGAGGGATTATCCGGCGTTTCGGCGCTGCTTTAAAGCACCAGGATCTGGGTTTCACCGCCAACGCCATGGTGGTATGGGACGTGCCCGAGAACAAGGCGCCCGAGGTAGGCCGTACTATGGCCGCCTACGAACAGGTCTCTCACTGCTACCAGCGGCCGCGCCGGCCGGACTGGCCCTATACCATTTTTACCGTGCTCCACGGTCAGAGCCGGGAGGATTGCGAAAAAACAGCGGCTAAATTGGCTGCCGAAACAGGTATCAAGGAATATAAGCTGCTGTTCAGCACCAGGGAATTGAAAAAGAGTAGCATGAAGTATTTTTTAGATTAATAAGGAAAGGAGACACCAAGGCGGTAAAATAATCATTTAAATCTTGATTGAAGGCGTAACGCCGAAGTCACCGACCGGAATATCCGGTGATAACGCATGAAACCCCTGGATTATAGTACTTACCAGGGAAAACCCGGATTTTATAGCCAAAAATCCAAGAGAAATCTTTAATATAATTGCGTTTAAATTAAAGTAAAATAAAAGCGCCCCTTACGGAGCAAGAGTCAAATCTTAAGGTTAGAGCATAAATTAATATTAAAAAAGAAAGGGGATGACTCAGATGGCTGTAACCATTTTCAACGGTGGTATTATAAAAGTGAACAGCCTTCGCAACAACTCCTTTATGAGTCAGGGCAAAAACGTTACCAACGGCTGGAGCTTCATTGCCAAAAGTAATCATTCGGTAGGACAGATCAGCGGCAACTTGAACTGGGTTCCTTCAGGGTCCAATATTATCAACGACCCGGATCTCATAGACGCTCCTCAAACCAATTCTATCTTAGGGGGAGATACTGCCGGTTCCAATCTAGAAGTTATTTAACGCTACTCGTAAAAGTTAACTTTCAATGTCTCCGCCTGGTCGTCGGAAAGCTTGGAGAACCTGATCTCCATAACACCCTGTCGGTAAGTAGCCCGGCCGTATTTACCGTTTACCGCTACCGGCAGTGAGATGGTGCGGCTGAACCTGCCGTACTGTCTCTCCTGCCTATGTATCCTGCTATTCGACAAGGTTCCGGTGTCCGTAACCTTGTCTCCATTCAGTGTCAAATTATTCCCCCTAACTTCCACCCTCACGTCGTCGGTCCTTTTTAGACCCGGTATATCAACGGTTATTATTATTTCGTTGAGGGTTTCAACTATATCAACAGGGGGCCATTTGCCACGGCCCAAGTTTTTTAAAACGTCTACCGGGTTATTCCAGCCAGAACTAGCGAGGTCCCGCAAAAAGTTTTCATCAAATTGGGGAAAGTGCTTTAAAACTTCAAAAGGATCGTGTTTGTCGCCCATTAACCATACCTCCTTGCTAGTAACAATATATGCAGTTGTTAGTCACCGGAAGCACTTTCGGAGACGTTTTTGACATTGAATATATATACGAACACATTGGGCTTCGCCGGACACAGTTGCTTCAAACAAGGCATAGTATGAAGTAGGGAAAACAATAAGGAAGGGGATAAAACGTGTCTGGTTTTGCTATGCAAATCAACATACATTCCATACGGATCGCAGAAGTGGATACAGGATCGGCAGTAGCTATCGGCAATAATTATTTTATTGATTGGAAAACTTATCATAAAATGAACAGCGGTTTCGGACGACTAAACGGTGATGGCAGTACCCTGACTGAAGCATCGTTTAACGTTAACGATTCTGACTGGCAAGACATGAACTGTACCAAGTAACAGACGGTTCCCAGTAACACAGGCTGTCTGAATAAGAAGGAGGTCCACGATGAGAACGGAAATATGCCTGGGAAAAGTTATCATATCAGCTATCCAGCAAAACGCGGGGGTTTTTTACGGAGAAAACAGCGTTGAAGGCTGGAAAACCCGCAGCAAATCCAATGCTGCCCTGGGGCGGATCAACGGCGACCGAAATACCATTGCCAGTCGCTTTAATTTTGTCAACGACCCTGATATCTTTGACATGTGGTCCGAAGCACCGGATGCCTGACTTTAGATTGGTCTTCTGATGCCAAAGGATTACTTTCTAGTCTCTGTTTTTAATTCCTTAAAAATAATATTATATTTGGGGCCGGCCCCATGCGGGGGGTACTTTTTATTTCCTGGTTCGGCAGGCGGGAATGATTCCCACCGACACGTTCCGTCTTCCCGGTGCGACGATCCCGACTCTCCTTTCCATTCATGTTCGCTATCCGGTGTTCCTGAACCCCGTTTTTTTTCTTTTTTGTTGGATCTTGCCACCTGCTCCCGCTCCGCCCCTTTGGCCGGCCTTTTTTTTACTTCGCTGTTTCCGGACTGATACATCGATTTTTCCCCCGGTCCGTTTCCCGGGGGCGAAAACCCCCAACCATAATTAGCCCCGATATTAAGCGCCCCTCCCAGTTCCTTTATCTCCACGGATCCGATGTTATTGTTCAATTCCACTTTATCTACTATCAACTTATCAATACAAAGCCGCTCTACTATCACCGGAGGAGATTCAGACCCGTCCCGATCTTGTCCGCATTGATCTTCGAGGAGTCGCAAACGCTCCTCTAATGTGAACAACCTTTTTTCAATTTCGCCGACTTCGAGGCCAGAACTAAAAAATTTTTGCCATAACCTTCGGAATTTACCCACTATATCACCAAAACATTATTATTTTTAAGCTTATCGCTCTTGTTTGTATAATGTTATGTTAGTCAAACCGGCAATGTCCCTTCTAAGCTAAGCTGAGACATAGCTTTTATAATACTAAATGTTGCCATTGGGAAATTATGCAAAGGCTATTACGTTTAAATTAAAGTAAAACAAAAGCGCTCCTTACGGAGCGCCTATGTCGGCAAGTATTAATTACTTGCTGTAAACTCCACCAAATCCAAAGAACCCCATGCCGAATACCAGCAATATCAGGATCAAGAATAAAATGAAACTACCATCAAAGTTTGTATAGCCCGGTACAGATACTCCACCACCATAACCCATTAATACATGCCCTCCTTTTTAGGGTTTTTATTTTTCCCAGTTTATAATATGAAACCAGTTAGGAAACTGTTACCATATATCATTAAACTTTGTTACATTTCGCCCCAAAATTGTCTTACTCTTTATTTTTGTAAACCTCCGAAGCGACGCTCCCGCCGTTGATAATCAACCAGAGCGCTTAGTAAATGCTGACGTCGAAAATCCGGCCACAGTACGTTAGTAAACCAGATTTCGCTATAAGCCAACTGCCAAAGTAAAAAGTTGCTGATCCTACAATCACCGGCGGTCCGGATTAACAGGTCCGGATCTGGCTGGCCGGCGGTATACAGGTGATCTGTTATCGTCTGGATATCAACCTGGCTGGCTTTTAAACATCCCATTTCAACAGCTGCGGCGATAGCGCGAACTGCATCAGTTATTTCTACACGCCCTCCATAGTTCAGGGCCAAGTTAAAAATTAATCCACTATTATTACAGCTTCGCTCAACAGAATTAGCTATTATGTCCTGAACTGATTGAGGCAATTCTTTTAAAATGCCGATGGAGTTAACCTTTACTCCTTTTTCACATAATTCATTAATTTCTTTATTTAAATATTCAACTGTCAGATTCATCAGATAATTTATTTCTTGCTGAGGTCTTTTCCAGTTTTCCGTGGAGAACCCGTAAACTGTCAACACCTTGATTTTTAAATCACAACAAATATTCACTATATCTTTGAGGGATTCCATCCCGGCAAGGTGCCCCAAAGAGCGGGGGAGTCCCCGCTTAAGCGCCCACCTGCCGTTACCGTCCATAATAATAGCAATATGCCCGGGCAATTTTTGCCGATCGATAGATGCCAATAAATCCTGCTCATTCAGTTGAACGGCTTGCGTTAAATTAGCAATTTTATTATTCATAAAGATACACGCCTCACTAATATTTTAATTGACCATTTAAGAATTCCAACATTCAGAATCAAAAAATCATTTTGAACGGCCCTTGCGAACACCTAACATGTTCAGGGTCCTGCTTACAAGGTAATCCACGGTTAACCCGTATTTAGTTCTTAGTTTTTCCGAATGGCCGTGTTCTACAAAGCAATCCGGTATACCTATCCTTTCCAGTTTAATGCTTCCCGCATTGGACTCGTTAAGCAATTCCAATACGGCGCTCCCGAACCCGCCGCCCAGCACGTGTTCTTCCACCGTTATCACTTTGCCCGTCCAGGTGCAGTAATGTAAAATGCATTCAGCATCCAGTGGCTTAATAAAACGAGCATTGATTACCGTGGCCCTAACTTCCAAGGAAGCCAGGTTTTGGGCCGCCCTTTCCGCCAGGTAGGTGCAGTTTCCCGCGGCAATTAATACAATGTCTTGGCCTTCCCTTAAAACTTCTGCTTTGCCAATGGGGATTACCGGGGGCTCTTTATGCAAGGGAACACCGATACCTGCTCCCCGCGGGTAACGAATGGCACAAGGACCCTGGTGTTGCAGCGCCGTTTTAAACATACTGCGCAGCTCATCTTCGTCCTTGGCTGCCATTATCGTCATGTTCGGTATTGGGCGAAGATAAGCATAGTCAAACAGACCGTGGTGGGTAGGCCCGTCATCCCCGACCAAGCCCGCCCGGTCAATGGCAAAAACCACAGGGAGATTTTGCAGGCAAACATCGTGTAAAATCTGATCATAGGCTCTTTGCAAGAAGGTTGAATAAATTGCTACAACCGGTTTATAACCCCTCCGGGCCATGCCCGCCGCCATAGTCACTGCGTGTTGTTCCGCTATGCCGACGTCAAAAAATCTATCCGGGTACTGTACGGAGAATTCTTTTAAGCCGGTTCCGCTGCTCATGGCAGCGGTTATGGCCACTATTTTATTGTTTTTAGCTGCTTCTTCTAAAAGAGTTTTTCCAAGAACTTCCGTGTATGTAAGGATATTGTTGCTTGGCGTAGTTTTACCGTCGGATACGTTAAAAGAGGTTATGCCGTGAAATTTATCGGCGTCTTCTTCAGCGGGGCGGTATCCCTTTCCTTTACGGGTAATGACATGAACCAGCACCGGCCCCTTAACAGACTTTGCCTGTTTTAAGGTGTAGATAAGGCTTTTCAGGTCGTGCCCGTCAACCGGACCTAAATATATAAAACCTAATTCCTCAAAAAGCATACCGGGAACAACAAGGTATTTTAGGCTGTCCTTTAATCTGTCCATAACTTTGAGGATAGTATTGCCGATAGGGGGTATTTTTCGTAAAAGCTGCTCGATTTCGTCTCTACTCCTGTAGTACATGGGGTCGGTTCTCAAGCGGTTAAAATAACAGGCTAAGCCGCCTATATTCGGAGAGATGCTCATTTCATTGTCATTTAATACGATAATTAAGTTTTTCTTTAAGTGACCGGCATGGTTGAGGGCCTCAAAGGCCATGCCCCCGGTCATGGCACCGTCCCCGATAATCGGTACTACTGTGTAATCTTCCCCATCCAAGTCTCTAGCTATGGCCATGCCTATACCGGCAGAAATGCTGGTACTGGCGTGTCCGGTTCCAAAAGCGTCGTGTTCACTTTCTTGTGGTCTGGGAAAACCGCTGATACCTCCGAATTGACGCAGGGTATGGAACTGATCCCGGCGTTGGGTAAGAAGCTTATGGGTGTAGCACTGGTGGCCAACGTCCCAGATTAGCTTATCCCGGGGAGAAGAAAAAACCCGGTGCAAGGCCAGGGTAAGTTCAATTACTCCGAGATTTGAGGCGAGGTGTCCTCCGTTTTTGGAAACCGTATATATAATTTCCTCTCTGATTTCCCGGGCCAGTTGTTCCATTTCCCGCAGGGAAAGGTTGCCTAAATCCCGGGGAGAAGTAATTGTTTGCAATATACCTGCCACTATTTCACCTTCCATAACTTCCTTGTACATGCACCGTGTTTTAAAAACACATCCGTACCCGGTAAAAAAATCTCTCCTAATTGGTACAGGTGTCATTTTGATTCATTCCTGCTTAAAATTAACATAGTTCATAGTATTCAAATGAAGTTGAAGATGTTACCATTTACAGTATGCAAAATCCATATACTTAAAAGCACTGGTTAGAATAAACCATCCTTGGAAATATTAAATAAGAAATTATTACCCATTTAACTTAACATAATACTTCATTACCTTGGAGGGTTTGTCTATGGGTGAAACAGTTGCCACCTTGATCCTAAAAGCACTGGCTAACTGGGGTATTAAGAACATTTACGGCGTTTCGGGAGATGCTATACTGCCATTTATGCATGCTCTTAACCACCAGAACCGGATAAAATTCTATAGCACGGCCCACGAGCAGGGGGCTGCTTTTATGGCCTGCGGAGAGGCCAGGGTCACGGGCAGGCCGGGTGTATGCCTGGCCACCGAAGGTCCGGGTGCGTTAAACCTGGTAAACGGCATGGCGGACGCTTACCGGGACGGCGTGCCCATGCTGGTCATCACGGGCCAGGTTGAGACTGCCAAAATCTCTACCAATGTTAAGCAATACTTTGACCAGCAGCAGCTTTTTGCTTCTATTACCGGTTTTACTATGCTGCTCACCAGGCCGGAGTCAGTAGTGGAAGTTTTTAAAGTTGCTATGGAAAAGGCTGTTGGCGATAACACGCCCTGCCATGTTTCCATACCCAAAGATATATTTTTAAGCCCTGCTAACGTTAGTGACATTCCTAAACTTGGCCGCCCTTATCCGCCGGGTATCTCCGGAAACATAGAAGAAGCACTAAGTGTAATAGGTTCCTGTAAAAAAACGGTTATTATTGCTGGTAGAACTGCCATTCCTTTTAAAGACAAGGTTTTTCAATTGGCAGGTCGCATCGGGGCGGGAATTATCCCGGCCCAAGGGGCCGGGGGAATTTATCCAGGCGCAGAAAATCTCCTGCCGGGCGGGCTGGGTGAAGCTCATATCCCTCCCATTTTAAATCAGGCTGACTGCGTGTTGCTAATCGGGGCCAGCCCCTACGAACATAGTTTTATACCGCCCAATATCCAAATTGTGCAAATTGATACCCGTCCACAGAATCTGGCCCACCAGCTAAGACCGGTCCCTCTAACAGGAGACATGGCCTTAATTTTGGACAAACTATTGGAAGGGTTGTCTAACTCTATACCGGATATTCTCTGGCAGCAAGAAATAATAAAATGCCATGATACCTATTTGGATATGATCAGAAAGGAAGGAAATCTTTTAGGAAAGCCTATTCCACCGCAAAAAACGGTGTCGATTTTAAATGATATTATTCCGGAAGACGCCATTATTACCATTGATTCAGGCGCGTTTATGCACTGGTTTGACCGGGGATTTATTTCCCGGGGGCAGCAGGTAATCATTTCTGACTATTGGCGCTGCATGGGCGGCGGATTACCATTTGGTTTGGGTGCACAGGTAGCTTATCCTAATAAAAAGGTTATAGTTTTAACGGGCGAAGGCGGCTTTATAATGACCATGCAAGAAATAATAACTGCTGTTCGCTATTCTTTACCTATAATTATAATCATTTTTAATAACGGAACGTATGCACTGGAGAAGCATCGAATGGAAAAGGCGCGGATGAAGCCTTTTGGAGTGGATGTTAAAGCGCCTGACTTTGCCGCATTTGCCGTGACGTGCGGGGCTGAGGGAATCAGAGTGGAAGAGCCGGAAATGCTCCAGGATGCGCTTATTAAAGCAATGGCGATTGAACGGCCTGTTATAGTAGATGTTATTTCAAGCGACTATAAGCCTGGTTTTATTTAACCTGACTAACTTGGCGTAAGTCTCCCACTTCTATAAGTGGGAGTACAACGCCAACTAAGTCATGCATTTTGCAGTTCTAAAATTCAGGGGGAGTTTAATCTCCCCCTGAATTAAGAACTTGCTTCAAAGTTAGCTTTTTACCTGAAAGAAGTTCGGTGGTTATAAAGCTTTCAACAACCGAACTTCTTTTGACTATTTGTTTACGAGGGAGCATTTCATCTTGTTATTAACAGGTTTCTCCTTTATTGCAGGATATGTGCCTGGTTAACTGGAGGTTGCTGGTAAGGCGGATGGTAGCTGTCACTATCGTCTACTGAAATAATTCTTTTTTCTTGAATAGATTTGAGGACATCGTGAACAGTCTTTAAATCGCCGTATTCCATCTCCGGCGTTACGCTAATCGGCTCGATGCCGGTGAGAGCGTTATAAAAGTTTAGCAACTCGTTGTAATAACCCTTTTGCACCTCGTATGGAATTTGTTCCTGACGACCGTCGTTAAAGGCTAAATTAATAGTGCCGCAATCCCTTTCTTCCAGGTAGATCATACCCTGGGTGCCGAATATTCGCAGGCCAATCAACGGGTGCTGCATTTCCTTGCCGGCGCAGAAAAAGTTAAAGTTTCCGGTAACCCCGCTTTTAAAGAGCAGATTAGCATTAATAACGGCATAGGGTGCAAAATCAGCGGTCTGGGGGCGCCCAAAGGCCTGTAAGCTGTCAATAGGGCCGAAAATATGTCGTAAACCAGCCAAATCGTGCACCCCGGTGTCAGTAAAAGCGCCGCCCGGAAATTCGGGATGCTGACGCCATTCTTTGGCTGGAAACTTGTTTTTTAGCATATCCTCCGGAAAATTCACCACTCGGTTTTGCACGAAATACCAGACGTCACCAACACGCTTGGTGCGTACCAAGTCTCTGATTAGATCAATTTCCTGGTTATACCGGAAGTTTTCTGCAATCATAATCGGAATATTATATTTTGGGGCCAATTCTTTGGCACGCATAGCTTGTTCCAGGGTAGGAGCAAGCGGTTTTTCACAGATGATTCCTTTTCGCTGACCAGCCATACGTTTAGCTGCGGCCTCGGTGACTTCATAGTTTAGCTCTATGGGCATCATGATGTCTATAACATCTAAATCTTTCCTGGTCAGCATTTCTTGAAAATCGGTATATACGCTGTCCTGTTGTAAATTTAGGCGATTTGCCCAGTTAAGGGCTTTTTCCTTATCCAGATCACAAAGGGCAACAATTTCATAACGGTCCGCCAGCTGTTTGTAAGCTGGATAGTGTAATCGCTCAAAGGCCATGCCCACGCCAATAATGCCTACTTTAAGCTTATGCATCATATTTCACTCCCCGTGTTGCTATTATAGTTAGCATGTCCCAAAGTAGGCTTATCTATTTTGAGGGACATGAATTAAACCTGACCGGACCGGCTGGTGAGTAAAGATTAGGATCAAAATTAGCAATTACTAGTAACAAATAACATTTGATTGAAATAACATAAAAAAAGCTATCTATTAGTGTAAATTCCTTATGGGGGTGATCAGTGTTGCCAAGTTTACAAGCTAATCCCTTCTTATTATTCCTGATCCTAATCTTGCTGATATTAAGTGATCCCAAAGCCTCAGAGATTATACAAATAAGGGTGAAATCATTTTTTGCAAGATAAAAAACATGTAGCAAAATTGCTTATTTTACGTATTATGGTATAAAAATAAGGGTATTTTCACGATAAGATACCTGGGTAAAATTAATTTACCCAGGTATTTTTATCAATTAACTTACCTAAAAAGGAGATTTTTATGGATAATTACCAGCATGTAAAATCCTTTTATAAATCACGGTATTATACTTTTGGTAATAGCATCCAATCGCTTGGGTGGAATTCTTCTAAAGAACAATTAAAAAGGTTTGAAGCACTAACAAAAGATTTCGATAAACAATTATTAAAAAAAGAAAGTATCGTCGATTTTGGTTGTGGTCTTGCTCACTTCTTAATATGGCTGCAAGAGAAAGGCTATAGTAATAATTATACCGGCGTGGATATCATAGAAGAATTCCTGGAACAAAACCGGTCCCGTTTTCCTGAAAACCAGTTCTTAACAAGCCAAAATTTCTTTAATAATAAAAAAAAATATGGTTTTATTTTTGCCAGTGGGGCCTTTACGATACCCTGGGGTCAAAATCATACGGAAAAAATTAAAAGCGCGATTAGAAAACTTTTTAACAAATGTATTTATGGCTTTTCATTTAATATGCTAAGTTTTTACTCCTTATTTAAAAACCCTCAATATTGCTATTTTGACCCTTTTGCTATGGATAAATACTGTGATACCTTAACTTCAAAGCATATTCTGGACTGCAATTATCTACCGGGCGATTTTACCATTTGCATGTGGAAATAAGCTAATTGACGTCATCCGGCGCCGGGGCTGTTATCCCCACAAATCTGTGTATATGCAAGGGGTCCCCGGCTAACATAACGATGCCCTAATAACGGTGTACATGGAAACCGGGTTTGGTTGGTATTTCCAGGCTGGTAAATACTTTGTAGCTATGGGTGTGTCCGTCATCAAAACTGGTCTTATTATAATACTGGTGGACATGGGTGCGTTGCCCTGCTGGATAAAGGGAAATTGTTACATATATTGATAGGTTTTCATGCTGCAAATTTAGGTAATCTATTAAAAAAGTAAACACCCCGTTAAGGGGGTGTTAAACAGGAGAGTACTAATCATCAAATTATTATTTTTGTTTCTTGCTTCCATAAAAGCCGCCAAAGAACGGGAAACCGAAAAACAAAAACAGCAATAGCAAGGGAAGAAATCCCCCAAACCCAAAACCTGGAAAATATCCAGGACCGTATCCGGGCTTTCCAGGTCTAAAACCGTAACCCATAAAACAATACCTCCGTTCACAAGTTTATAGAATTATAAATTATAATATTCAACAATCATGCTAAATGTTACCGTTACGTTAAAAGCGCCCCTTACGGAGCGCTTGCCCAAAAATTAATTATTTATCATAAACTCCGCCATATCCAAAGAACCCTGTGCCAAACACCAGCAGGATAAACGGTTTATCCTATGTAACCCGGATGGAAGGTGTTACTAAAAGGCACCTTTTTTTGCTTCATCAATAATATGGTCCGCCGTTCTGGCGGCGATGGCCATCACCGTTTCCGTGGGGTTGCATCCCCCGGAAGTAACAAAAACGGCGGCGCTGCATATATACAGGTTCGGTAAATCGTGGCTGCGGCAAAAACCATTGACCACGGAAGTGGACGGGTCATTGCCCATTCGACAGGTACCCAGTAGGTGGCCGGTATCGGCAATGACAAAAGCAGGCTCGCCGCCTACGGCCTCCAATATTTCGTTGGCTTTCTGAACTGCGTGGGCAATCATTTTATTATCGTTTTCACCGTAACCGAAAGTTACCACGGGCCTGGGCATCCCATATTCGTCCTTCTCAGCGCTTAAAGTTACTGAATTATTGTTGTTGGGCAGTACTTCTCCTACCGTAGTGATTTGGGCATAAAAATTATAATCGCGCATAATGTCATAAAGTTTTTGGCCCCAAATGCCCGCCTTTGAAACAAGGTTCTTGGCCAGCCCCAGCGGTCTTGTCCCGTGGGCGTTGAAAGTATAGCCCCGCACAAACCCCCGTGCTTGATCCGTTTCATAGAAGTCCTGGGAGACCGCCAGCACCGGAGTGCCCTTGTACAGGCGTACTTCATCGTGGAATTTGGCGAAGATATCATGACCGCTGTGGGGCATCAGTGCTTTACCCACCATGCCGCTGCTATTGGCCAGCCCATTGGGGAATTGGGGGCAGGCCGAATGCAGCAAGAGCCTGGGCGTTTCAATACAGAAAGCCGAAATTATAGTCACTTTGGCTTTCTGGAAATATTCCTTACCATCATGCACAAAGGTAATACCCGCAACTTTACCGCTGTTATCCGGGACAACATGAGTCACCATACAGTCGCTAAGCACTTCCGCTCCGTGTCCGATGGCCTTGGGGATATGGTGGATCAGAGTGCTGAACTTGGCGTTGGGCTTACAGCCCTGGTTGCAAAACCCCCGGTTGATGCAGGGCGGACGCCCATCAAAGGGTGCGGAAAGTATGGCCAGCGGTGCCACCGTGCTTTTGATGCCCAGCTTGGCGCATCCCTCGCGAAAAATCTGCGCATTGGCGCTGATTGGTTCCCGCTGGGGGTAGGGATAGGGACCTTGAAATGACCCCCAGGGGAAATGTTTGGGGCCGGAAACCGCGATATCTTTTTCTATTTTATCGTAGTATGGTTCCAGGTCCTGATACTTAATGGGCCAGTCATCTGCCACGCCGTCCAGGGTTTTTACCCTAAAGTCACTTTCGTGAAACCTATAAAACACACCCGTGAAATGCACGGTGCCGCCGCCTACGCCGCGCCCGGAATTGTTATGCCCCATCGCCAGCGGGTCGTTGCCCGCCACCAACCTGGTGTCGTTCCAGGCCAGGTTTTGCATGGTAAGTTCATCGCTGGCAAAGTCGGTCTGTGGATTCCAAAAAGGCCCTGCTTCGATAACCACCACCTTAAAACCCGCCTTGCTTAGCTCGTAAGCCAGCACCCCGCCGGCAGCGCCGGCGCCGACAATGCATATATCCGCCCCGTCACCGTACTTCCTCTTGTTTAAATGGTTATACCGGTGACCGGTATAATGGTCACAATCATGCTGCACATAATCATGATTCGTTGGCATCTCTTTTCGCCTCCCAGGGGTCAGTAAGTCCTTTTTCCACGCGCACGTAACCACGGGGGTAAGCCGGGCCGCCGTATCCTATTTCCGACCAGACGATGGGGTGGGAGTAATAAGCGCTGGTGATTTCCGTAGCCAGCTTTTTAAACAACTCCTTCTGGGGTATGGTTTGCCATTCATCCAACGGCGCGGCTTTTCCCGTATGCAGGGTGCTTAAAATGGCCAGTTGCTGCTGCGCGTCAATCTCTAAAAAGGGTGCCCCGTACTGTTTTCGGGCCAGTTGGTCAATAGCCCTCAATCCCTGGCGGACAAGGGTTTTCTGTTCCGGTGCACCAACTTTGCGCTGATCTTCACCGGTGGGTGAAGCAAGGGTATTATCAATGTGATACAGTACATAATCTAATATTTCTTTTCTATTGTCATAAACAATGTGTTGGGCTATGTTGTAAATCAACTCTGCTTCATGCTTATTAAGAAACCCGTGCTTAGGAAACGGCCCCAATCTTGTAAGCACAATTTCGCGGCTATGGTCATCCCAGTGCTCCTGCTCTTTAAGCACGTCATAACCGGGGTATCTTGTCCTGTTTTCTCGCATGCTGTTACCTCCAGTACAAGGCAATTAGACCCAGGATGCTCATGGCCGCTACCATTGCCGGTAATGTCAGGGGCGGCCCGATCAAGAAGTTTTGCGATTCACCGTAACCGCCAACTCGCTGTCCAATACCATTGACATGCAATACGGAACCGGTTACCCCCAAAGCCAATCCGGCAAAAAATAAAACCGCCATTAAACCGCGCAGCACAGGCAAATTATAAAAGGATAATAATATCGCACCAACCCCGAGTACCGGACCGCCAATCACCGGCCCGTACATGGCCCAGTGCCTGAAATTTTGCCGGTAGTGAAAAATAGTAACCTGTAGGGAGATCATTAATAAGGCCAAGCCGGTAAAAAGTAGTAAAATGCGGGCTATTGGCCAGCCGTTCCACATGTTAAATCCTCCTTCTATTTTTGCTATTATTAATTCCCAGAGGGGAAAATTATATTTTTTTTAAAATCTTCCTTTTAGGCTTAAACTTGATCTAACCATCATAATTTTCCGCCGTTTTTGAAATTATGGTGTGTCATTTACCTTGCATTATGCATAATATGGTTAAGAAAACATAAGTCATCGTTCGCACCGTATGCCATTTTATATATATTTTGAAGCCATTACTTGTGATGGTTATTTTTTTTATTTGTACACAAAATTTCTTCGGGATTTTAAAAATAAAAACAAGGAAACGGGATTCTTGGATAAAGAAATATTTGAACAAGGTGTGGCCCCGCATCTTCGGGGAGCATAATTTTCCGGAGTTAAACTTTTGTTGAAATTTCCCCATGAGATCACCCTTTTAAGTTATTCCTTTAAGATATGGGAAAATATAATTTTTGGTTACAAAACCAATTAGTTATAGACTTAATTATCTATAAATGTTGGGGAGTGATTTCTAAAAGCAGGTTTCCCTTTTTCTTTAAGTTGCATAGTTTAAGAAAGAAGGAGAGGAATAGAAGGGAGTAATTACATTGCTTGGGCTTAACTTGCAAGAAAAAGTATTGTTAAGAATCCGGGATTTAACCGATTTACTGGTAAATAGCCAGGAAAAAGACGGGGCCTGGTATTACTGTTTTGAAGCCGGATTGTTGACCGATGCTTACATGATTATTCTATTGCGCCATTTAAGCATGAACGATGAAACACTTATTCACAAACTTGCGTACAGAATAGCTTCTAAACAAGAGCCAACCGGCGCATGGAAAGTTTTTTACGATGAGCCGGAGGGTAATTTATCTGCAACCATTGAGTGCTATTATGCCCTGCTGCTGGCAGGTTACAAGAAAAAAACCGACCCGGAGATGATCAGGGCCAGGGAATTTATTTTGGCCAAAGGCGGTCTATCGGCAGCGGGTTCGTATACCAAGGTGATGCTGGCCATCACCGGGCATTATCCATGGGGGAATGCGCCATATTTGCCGGTGGAAATGGTGCTGCTTCCTACCTGGGCACCAATCAACTTTTTTGATTTTAACGGCTATGCCAGAGTTCATGTGGCACCCATTTCAATCTGTGCCAGTAAAAACTACGCCCATAAGTTGCCGGGTGATGCCGACCTTTCCGATCTTTTCCCTTCTTCATCAAAACAGGTTCCCTCTTTTAAACCGCCACGCTCATTGCTAAAAGCAATAGAAAAACATATAAAAAAAATACCGTTGCCGCTTAACGAAATTCGTGATTTGGCTATCAAAGAATTGGAACGGTTTATGCTGGCCAGACTGGAATGGGACGGGACCCTTTATAGTTATTTTACCACCACCTTGCCAATGATTTTTGCCCTGCTGGCCCTGGGGTATGACAAAAGGCATCCGGTAATCACCAAGGCAGTAAAAGGTTTAAAAGCAATGGCTTGCCGTACAATTTATCACCTGCAGACGGCAACTTCCACAATTTGGGATACAGGGATGATAGCATATGCTTTACAAGAAGCCGGTTTACCGCCTCATCACCCGGCCATCGAAAAAGCTACCCTTTACCTGTTGGCCAAACAACATACCAAATACGGTGACTGGCTAATACATAACCCACAGGGACGTCCGGGTGGATGGGGGTTTTCCCATTCCAATACCATTAATCCTGATGTCGACGATACTGCCTATACACTGCGCGCTCTTTACCGGCAAGCTATGAACAATTCCGAAACTTACGGGCATGCGTGGCGAGCCGGACTTGAATGGCTGTTATCTATGCAAAACGATGACGGTGGTTGGCCGGCTTTTGAGAAAAACACCAATAAAAAATGGCCGGATCTTATACCCATGCCTGAAGCAAAGTCTGTGTTGACCGATCCGTCCGCAGCCGACCTTACCGGACGCGCCCTTGAATTTTTGGGTAATTACGCTGGGATGTCCCACCGGCAGGAGCAGGTTCAAAAGGCAGTGCAATGGTTGGTTAAAGATCAGCGTTCAGACGGCTCGTGGTACGGACGCTGGGGGGTCGTTTATATCTATGGTACCTGGGCGGCTGTAACAGGTTTGACGGCAGTGGGCATTGCCCCGCAACACCATGCCGTTAAAAAGGCGGTCAACTGGCTTCTGTCTATCCAGAATCCAGACGGTGGCTGGGGCGAGTCATGCTTGAGCGATAGTGTGCTGCAGTATACTCCCCTTGGCTTCAGCACACCGTCACAGACAGCTTGGGCGCTTGACGCCTTAATTGCTGCCGGATTGAAAGAAAGCCCGGCTGTTTTACGCGGTATCGAGGCACTTCTCCACTTGACAGAGAAAAACGGTATTGAAGCATCATATCCCACAGGAGCAGGTTTGCCCGGGGGTTTTTATATCCACTATCATAGCTATCGCTATATTTGGCCTTTGTTGGCACTAAGCCATTATTTACGTATTTAGTTAAAATTCACATGGGGCTATGATTCTATAGAGCTGCTTACCAGGGAAAATCCGGATTTTATAGCCAAAAATCCAAGAGAACTTTTTAATTTGATTGCCTGTAATCGCCCATACTAAGAATTAAGCAGTCAGAAGTCAGAATAATTCGAGACGACAAACCGTTCTTTTTTGGCTCCTGATAAGGAATGTCCCCAATAAATAGCAAGGATACGCCATAATGTCGCTTATTTGATTGTTATTGTTGAAAGTAAATGTTTCTATCATCTAATATTTTGATTGCCTTTATTTGGGACCCCAGATCGGCTCCAGTTTCAATTTCCAGGATTAAATTGCCATTGGCGATGTTCGTTTCCATCTCCGAGTAGGCTTCCAGAAGGGCCAACCGTACGTCTTGGGCCCCGACGTCCCCTTCAACCCGTAAAACCATTTTGTCCGTCATTCCACTCTTTAACAATTTTATGGCTATTCGACCGGTAGCACCGGATATTTTCGATATTGCTTCCAAAATCACCCGGCCATATAGGTTCATATCCCCTACAACCATCATCTTATCGGTTCGCCCTAAAACTTTGGCCGCGACGAACGGTAGGCCACAGCCGCATTCCACCCAGCGGGCACGGTCACCGGACCGGTAGCGCAAAAGGGGCATAGCTTCTCTGCGCAGCGTTGTAAATACCAACTCCCCTTCTTCAGCAGGCTTGCCGGTAACGGGGTCGATGATTTCCGTTAATAAATGGAGGTCATTGAAATGAAAGGCGCAACAACCGGGCAGTGCGATGGTTAGAGCGCCGCCGATTTCCGTCGAGCCATAGCTATCATATACCTGTGCCTTCCAGTATTCGTGGAAATATTTTTTATGCTCTTCAGTCAGCAGTTCCCCACCCGTCAACACCTTATCTATTTCCAGCCTGTATCCTTCTTGCTCTGCCTTCCGGGTTAACGCCGTCATGTAAGAAGGCGAGGAAAAAATGATGTTTGGCTCGAAACGCTTCATCCACTGAATTGTCTCCACTGTGTTGTCCGCCCCGGCTGGAATGGGAAGGCCTCCGGCACGCTCAACGGCGCGGTGGGCGATGGCGGACCCAATCCACAATCCGTGCCGGGTGGGAAGGGCGATGAAGCCGACAACTCTCCCCGCATGACCCATGCGCGCGGTCAACGCGTAAAGGTTGGTAAACATTTGCATTTCCCGGTAGCTAAAATAAACCCTTTTGGGTTCCCCGGTGGTGCCTGATGTCGCGAAGATGGCCGCAAGACGGTCCTGGGGGACGCATAGAAACTTCCTCCAGTTTCGGATATCATCGTCGGTCGTAAAGGGCAGTTCTTGCAAGTTTTCAACCGTGCGGATGTCCCCCGGCCGTACTCCAAGCCGCTTAAACATCTCCCTATAAAAAGGGGAATGAACGGCAACATATTGCACTGTGCTGCGCAACCGCCGGAGTTGAATTTTTCTGATAACGCGGCGGTTATTCCCGCTGTTGATATGTTTCACGACAAATCCCGCAGTCTTGTTTACAATTCCGGGTAAGCAGTTGTAGTTTTCAAACCACCGCATGGCCCGATCTGTGATACCAGCAATCATTACACTCACTCTCTCTGCTTTTACTTATTACGCCTTCAACATAGTCGCCCTGAATTAGACCCTTTCCAGATAAATATAATGGTAAATTATGGATTTTTGCTTTGCATTAGAGTATGCCGAAAGGGAGGTTGGTGTGACTTAAAATAATATTGCATCTATTTGTAAGAGACGAGGTACGCTTAAATTTATCTTCGCATAGCTCCAGGATGGTTTTCACAGCGCGGTCGACATTGAGAATATTTGAATCGTTGCCGATGGATGATCTGAAGGAAATCGGCCGGATGGCCCCTATGTCGACGTTGCGAAAAAATACGCTGATTCAGACGCCGGAAACATTTCGCAAGGGGTTGTACTTTATGAAAAAAGGAAAATTGAGGTTATATAAGATAAATTCGGAAGGAAAGCAGTTTACGTTAGCTATCTTGGGCAGTGGAAACGTGTTAGTTGATGATTTAAACTATTCAGTTGGTAGAAAAAGTGCAACAGCAAAAAACATTTTTTCTATAAATTAACATTTAACCGCATTATTTAAATAAATATGTCGAAGCAAGCACTAACAAAAATATGGTTTTCGTCATAGTATGAAATAACAATATGCTCCGTATATACCCTGCAGAAAGCCTCGGGGTATTTGCACGATAAGATACCCGGCCAGGTTTGAAGAATTGGCCGGGTATCTTTACATTTTTGTTGATTTTTGCTGCGGTTTGGCTTATTTTCTCACGTGGCTAAAAAAAGGAATACGACGGCCATTCTATAGGTGTGGATATTGTGGATATCTTTTTGGAAAAAAATAGATTGAGGTTCCCAACACATGCTTTTCCCCAAGGGCTGCCTCCCGGTACGTAATTGAAATCGGTAGGACAACTGGAACAAACCGTTTAATAGTAACATTAACGCCAATACGTAATAGATTGCGTAACTACTCAGGAGCCATGAGTTAGAAATCAGGAATCGGAATGAGAGAACGGTTTATCTTCTCGAATATTTTCGAATTCCGACTCCTAATCTCGGAAATACCTGAATACCGGTATCTATTTCGTTAGCGTATCCCACTAATTCCATATACCCGACTCCCAAAATTTCTCTCACCTTTTGGTTTATCATCATTTCTTCTCCTGATATAAAGCAAGCACCTTCCCAAATGGCATGTAAAGGCCCGATTATAGGCGCCTCCTGCATACTAAAATAAGATACCTTCATTTTCATGTAAAACTCCGGAATAACGATCTGCCACTCCAAAGGATAAACGGCTTTTGTAAAGGGACTCTTCCAGTACTTAACGGGATAATACTCAACATCTCTGGTGAAAAAAACATTCCCGCTATAGTCAATGAGGTTGGCCATTGGACGAAATGAACGGCCATTTTTTATGGAATTAAACCGGTTCATCAGCAATTCTCGCCCGTCATTCAACTGAATCCCAAACCAGTCCCAGCCTGTTTTAAAGGTTAAAGTATGGCTTCTTCCCCACTGGTGGTCAAACCACCCGGTCCCTGTTACATTTTCTACCACCTGACCGTTTCTGATACGCCCTTCCACCTGGTTATGCGGAAAGGAATAATAAAACAGTTGGTTTGGTTTCCCATCCCCACCAACTAAGGCAATGGGTTTTTGAGGGACAAAATTGAGGTCGATTGTTACTTCCTCTTCGGCTAAATGAACAACAAAACAATCTTCCGACCGGTTAACAAAATTTAAGCAATTGTTACCATAAACAAGGCGGGTTGGCATTTTTTGTACATCAACATTTTCCAGTTCCTTGTGCGGATAGGGCAGCTTACGTTTCAAGAGATTATAACCAAGTTTCCACATCCTCTTATCCAAGGGATCAAGAAGCAAATCGTAGGGGATAAAGAACAGCATGTAAACTGCTGCTTTTTTATCAAGAAGAGAAAAGGCCCTGTGTGTATACCTGTCTAAATCTACCAGGGAAAAAATTAAGTAATGGCCTTTAAACAACCCTGGCTCTCCAATGCGGAAAAAAGATGCCATTGTTGCATAATTCCCACCCTTATCCCCTTTTAAAAACGCGAAGTAATACCACCATTCAACGTTGGAAGACGGGTGTGGCCCCGCATCTTCGGGGAGCATAATTTTCCCGGAGTTAAACTTTTGTTGAAATTTCCCCATAAGATCACCCTTTTAAGTTATTCCTTTAAGATATGGGGAAATATAATTTTTGGTTACAAAACCAATTAGTTATAGACTTAATTATCTATAAATGTTGGGGAGTGATTTCTAAAAGCAGGTTTCCCTTCTAATTTTTTATCCTGCCTGGGGCTGTGAACTTAGAAGCAATAAACTTAAGGTTACAAAAAAGGAAAAGGGATTCATTCTTTTACTTCACCTCACTATTCCCACCGTTATTTTTTTATTTTCCACAATATCAAATTATTCAATTATGTTGAAATGCGTTACGAATTAACCAGTTAATATTTTTCAAAAAATTAAACATATGGCATCCATGCTAAATATAATAGCTTATAAAGAACTGTTATTGTATGTAACTGCCAAGAAGATATTACAATTCAATGGTATATAAATTGGGTTTCACATCAAAAATTTCCTTTAGGGGCTTCCTCAATAACTTATTATATATAGTTTGACTTTTTTGTAACAGAATCCCTTAGCTGGGAATATTGTGGTAACAAAAAAGGAGTGATTTACTATGGGATATGGTTTCGGTGGTCCTAGACCGGCAAAAGGCGAGAAGAAAAAAGACTCTAGTTATAGTCCCGGTAAGGGATACGGCCCTGGTTATGGTCCTGGTTATGGCCCCGGATACGGTCCGGGGTACGGTCGTCCGGGATTCGGCCCTGGTTTTTTCCCCTGGTTTTTCCCCTGGTTCGGCCCTTACAAAAAGAAAAAGAAATAAGCAAGATACAAAATTACGGTGCTATTATATGCCAAACGATATATTAAGCAATAAAAATACCTGGGCTGAAAAGTCCAGGTATTTTTTGGGCTTTATACTTAACACATTATGGTGTTTTTCGATAACATCTCCTAATCAGCTACATAATATATAACAGCATAACAACCAGGAAGGGGTGTTTCTAAATGGGTTATGGTCAGGATGGACGCTTTGACGAAAGTCTCATTATGTTTCTTATATTCACCATGGTCGGCGGAGTGCTGCCGGATATCAACCCCACGGTAACACTGAGCAGCGAGAAGGACGAGTACGGAATACCCAAACCAGTGCTCACCTTCAGTTACAGGAAAAGGATATAATCCCACACGATGTCGTTCACCGACAGAGGATTATCTTCGCATAGTCTGTAAGACTCCGCCCGCATAAGGAAAGGGGACACACCTGCTGAAGGGAATCGGTCAGGGGACACACCTTCTCTTTTTCGGGTAAAGCTATTAGGGTCGAAGGTATGTCCCCAATTGATATTACTCTGGGGACAGGAATGTCCCCAACTAATGGGGATTAACAGGCTTTAAGCTCGAAATAAGTGCGACTAAGGTTCAGGTCAAAACCCCACCTGAACCAAGTCTTCTTTATCGGAATCTCTTAATGTATTGGCAAACATGATTGGCTCGACCCGCGAGTCGGTAAACAGTGGTGCTGAATGAACTGGCCAAAGAAGATTTGATCCAAATAGGACGGAAGTCGATTCTAGTGCATAGAAGCATGCTGATAAACCCTGCTGATGGCAGGTATAAGTTCATGAGATAGATTCGGAAACAAAAACTAGAAACCCTAGTCTTGGTTTATGAGAACGGGTTTCTAGCTTTTGCACTTTACTAGTCCGGTTTATTCTGCTTACTTCTCGGCACTGTAACCGCCGTATCCGAAGCCAAAGAAGCCCATGCCGAATACAAGCAGAATCAAAACTAAAAACAGAATGAAGCTGCCGTCAAAGTTAGTTCCACCAAATGCCATTTAAAGCCCTCCTTTTGTTTTGGATGATATAAACTATTCAGTTGATTGAAAATGTGTTACAGCCAAAACGATTGTTTACTATAAATTCACAAATAGCCATAAAAAGCTTTTCAAGAAATGTAATTACGGAATATCATCAGGGGCTGGAGCCGTTATCCCTTCGAACCGGTGTATATGCGGTGGTGATCCGGCGACCATTACAACACCCTGATAGCGATGGACATGGAAACCCGGACTGGTCGGTATTTCCAGCCCGCTAACGACTGCATAAAAGTGACGGTGCCCAACCGCAAGACTGGTTACTCCGAACACCCTGTGAACGTGATCATCACCAGGTACCCTAATGGTGTGACCGGTGTCGCCTCTCATGATATGCAAGTGTCCTTCATCAACACTTGTTCTATTTGCATAGCCGTGAACATGGGTTATTTGTCCTAAGGGATTTGAGTAAGAGCTTTGTAAACCATACGCCATCTTGTTATCACTCCCTATACAATAATGAACACTTATTTAACAATAACAAACCGGCTCATTATACCCGGCGTCACTGCGAGAGCCTTAGAAAACCAGGGCCAACTCCGAGTGTGTAATCATAACTCTACAAATCTCCTTTCTATATTTTAACTTTAATGTTATTTTATTCTTTACCCGGAAAATTTGTTAACATAAATGCTCATTTTTAATCCTTGTCTAAAATAAAAAGGGGACTGGCTCCAATTCGTTTTGTGAATCGGTGCTTGTCCCCCTTTTACAGATCCAGTCTCCTTTTTGTGTATACTTTCCTTAACCCATGGTCACCGTGTGTTGTTCCACTATGCCGACGTCAAAAATCTATCCGGATTAATAGCAAACCCCTAAACTCCGGAATTATCACGGAGTTTAGGGGTTATAAATCTTTCTTGTATACTCGGTATATTTTGGTAATTTCTTTGCCAATAATTGGAGATATGATTTTTGACTTTACATCATTACTTTCTGTTACTTGCGAGACCTCTCCCGTCACAAGACCAAGTTTACGGCACTGTTTATAACATTCTTTTAACATTAGTCTGTGCAGGCCCTTTTTTCTAAACTCCGGCATTACACCTCCAATGGCCAGTCTGACCTTTCCACCGGATCTATCCCGCTGAGGTTTTTTATGGGGAATGGCTAAATGTATGCCGGCCGGTTTTCTATGCACCTCTGCTATGAGAAAAAGATCAGGTGGCACAGAATTTACCAACCCCAACACCATTGCCTGGGCGTCTCCATGTGTTATCGGTAAAAACCCCCACATTTTGGGAAAGATTTTATTATATAATTCCTGGATTATCTTTGCTTCCTTTATAAAGTTAAAATAATTAATTGGGCGTATAATCACACCTTCCAACTTATGGCCCATTTGTAACGCATTTGGAAGAGTTTCAGGAAGGTGCCATTTATAACATTCAAGATCATGAGCCTTTACCAGCCCTGTACTTTCCACCAAATTTTGATAATAAGGCGGGTTATACGGTATCTCTTTGTATACCTCGGATTCAAAACCTTTAATTAGTAAGCCGACATACTGGTTGGTATTTAAAGTGGCGGGCCCTAGCATAACGTTTTTTTTCTTTTCCCTTAGCCATCCGGCAGCTGTTTCCAGAAGTTCGGCAGCCACCTCTGTACTATCTATACACTCAAAACTCCCCCAAAAACCTTCCCCAATCCTGGGGTTTAAACTATCTATAGCCGCTGTTATTCGCCCCACCGGCTGGTTACCGTCAAAAGCCACAAAGTTGGCATACTCTATGTGCTTCAGTCCCGGATTTAACAGCACATTAAACATACTTCTCATTGTGGAAGCGGCCGCCCAAGGCGGAATATCCATTTCGCCATAGACCCGGGAAGGTATAGCCAAAAAAGCTTGCATGACTTTATCATTGTTCACCCTTTTAACTTCAAGTTGCATATTTTTCCCCCATCAACAGATTTTAAACCTATTATGCAATAAAATGAGATGTATTCGTAGACAAAAGCTAGAAACCCAATTCTCGGTTTATAAGAACGGGTTTCTAGCTTTTGCACTTTCCTGCTAGTGTTTATTATGTTTACTTGTCGGCGCTGTAACCGAATCCAAAGCCAAAGAAGCCCATGCCGAATACAAGCAGAATCAAAATCAAAAACAGAATAAAGCTGCCGTCAAAAAAAGTACCACCACCAAATGCCATTTAAAATCCTCCTTTTGTTTGTTGATGATATAAACTATTCAGTTTTTATTTGTCAACGCTGCAAAATGGGAAGCGGAAGAACCCGATGCCGAATACCAACAGGATCAGGATTAGGAACAGAATGAAGCTTCCGTCAAAGTTTGTGTAACCCGGTACTGATACTCCACCACCGTAACCCATATAGAAATCCTCCTTTCCAGTTTTTACACTGTTATAGTATGTAACAGCCAAGGAAGGTGTTACAAGTCAATGGTATATTAATTAATAAGAATACCTGGGCTAAAAAGTCCAGGTACTTTTTTATAAGACGGGGCAATTAATAATAATATCGGTGGCAACAATAGGAAATTGAGCAATTCTAATTTCCTGTACAGACCGAATAGATTGGGGCACAAAGTAAGGTGGGACTACTACAAATACTATTCTCCACAAAGGAGTGTAACCCGGGTCTCCGGGAACAACATCAATAACATTACTTTGCTGTTGTACCCTTATGGGGTTATCGACATCATCAAAACCAAATACAAATTGATAAATATCAGCTACTATATTCATGGAAGGTTCGAGAAACACGCGGCCCAGGTTTAAATAATAAACTATTTGTTTGTTATACCATCCAGGGGTCGGATCCTGGTTAAAAGGGTCATTGTAGATAAGTGTAGGTATATCTTTTTTTATCATCCACGCTACCTCTAAAATACTAGATTTAATACCATAATACTCCAAAATATTGCCAGAGGTTACTTCGGTTTTTTTTTGTAAAATGTTTTATGATATTACCGATTCTAAGAATCATATTAGAATGCAAAATCAACTGTCATACTCCTGAACTTCTCAGCCCTTGTATGTATAAATAAAAGAGATGTATTTATAAACAAAAGCTAGAAACCCAATTCTCGGTTTACGAGAACGGGTTTTTAGCTTTTGAACTTCCCGGCCCTATTTATGTTTATTTGTCAACGCTGCAAAAAGGGAATCTGAAGAACCCCATGCCGAATACCAACAGGATCAGGACAAGAAACAGAATGAAACTACCGTCAAAGTTTGTGTAACCCGGTACAGATACTCCACCACCGTAACCCATATAGAAATCCTCCTTTCCAGTTTTTACACTGTTATAGTATGTAACAGCCAAGGAAGATGTTACAAGTCAATGGTACATAAATTGGAATCTACATTAAAATTTTCCTTTAGACAATTCTTCAATAATCTGTTCCGCCGTTCTGGTTACGATGGCCATTAATAGGTTTCCGTACCTACCTCAGAGTATATACAGGCGGGCAAGACAGACTGTTTTCAGTAATTATTTCTTTGCCCTTGCCAAAGAAATGAGCGCATTAGCTGTCTTAAAGTGGAAAGAAGCGCCTCTGTTATGAACGCTTCTTTCCAATTGCGGTGGTGCAAGAAGATGGAGGCTTACCGCCCCCTCCTGCACGATTTCATTATTCAGTTCTTAAAAAACTGGATTATTTATCGGCGCTGTAAGCTCCGCCGTAACCGAAGAACCCGGTGCCGAATACCAGCAGAATCAGGATAAGAAATAGGATAAAACTTCCGTCAAAGTTAGTTCCACCACCATAACCCATTTTGAAATCCTCCTTTTTTGTTTTTATACTGTTATAAGTATGTAGCTGCCAGAAAAAATGTTACAAACCAATTAATATTACAGCGTAATTTAAAAAAGTAATGGACAATAACGACTGCTCAAAACCCTAGTAGACCTGGGTTACCGGGTTCCGACCCGGTGGCAAAATAAATTTAATGTGAATATGGGGGTAATGTTATGGAGTTTTGGGAAGACACGCTGCTGGCCATAGCCCTATTAGCCGGGGTGGCTGTTGCCTGGTGGCTGGTTGCTTATCGTGGAAAGATTAAAAAATAAGTGATTTAACTACATTTGCCTGGCAATGGTTTATTATCTGTATCTCCAAAAAAAACATTATGGTCCTTGTTTATTAAAGCTAAACTCCCTGTCATAGTTTAAGAGGATATGGAAATAATAAAAATTGCTGGAAACGCACTTAATAAATGCTATAGCAACGCGCCAGGGGGGTGATGCCGAAAAATGATGGGGCTAATAAAAAATACCGGCAAAAACTTGCTGCGTTACTGGGCGTCCATGCGTTTGGGAATTATACTTTTAACTGCTATAACCATAGTCAGTATTTTAGGCAGCTTTATTCCCCAGCGGGAGGACCCGGGTGTTTATTATGCTATTTACGGTGGAATAATGGCCCCTCTTATAATAAAGTTGGGTTTTACCAACGTTTTTTATTCCTGCTGGTATATTATTTTAGCTATATCCATAGGGCTGAACCTGTGCCTGTGTGCCGGCCAAAAGCTTTTCAAAAGCATACATAGGATCTCCAACCCCGGGTGGAAAAAAGATATCCATGAGTTTAAAAATATCAATCTCTATCAGGCTATTGAAGTTCGGGGCGGTAATGTAAATGCTGTGGCTGGTGAATTAAAACGTGTTTTTAAGTGCAGCAACTACCGCGTTTTTGCTAAGTTAGACAGTAATGCCACAGCTTTAACAGCTTGCAGTGGAACATTCGGCTGTTTGGGGTCGCCGCTTTTGCATCTGGCGCTGGTGGTAATCATTGCCGGAAGTTTTTTAAGTGGTGTCTATGGTAAAAGTACTAGCTGCCAGGTACCGGTGTCCGGGATGGCTGAACTCACTCAAGAAGGCTATCCATTTAACCTTAAGGTAGACGATTTTCAAGTTAACTATTACCCTGACGGAAGCCCAAGCCAGTACCAAAGCAATTTAAGTGCAGTAGTTATGGGCAAAACAGAAGTACAAAAGACCATATCCGTAAATAATCCGTTGAGCTACAAGGGAGTTAAGGTATATCAAGCTTCCTATGGCTGGTTAATCAAAGGAAGCTTGGAGAAGGGGGCTATCAAACATAACTTTACCGTTGAAAACGGCGGTCTTATACAATTGCCGCAAATAAAAGAGCTGGCCCTTCAAGTTCGTTTTTACCCGGATTATTATCTGGATAAAACAGGACACCCGGCATCCCGTTCTGAAAAGCCACTTAATCCAAAGCTGATTTATGTTTTATATCAAAATAGTACTTTAATTGAAATGGGCGTAGCCGGTTTAGGTGAGACTATCCAGTTGGGAGACCTGACCCTATACTTTGACCGGTATGATCTATATACAGGGTTGATAGTTAAAAAAGACCTGGGGTTTTTGGTGGTTTTAGCTGGCTTTATCATCTTAATGAGCGGTCTTGGCCTGCATTTTTACGTAAAGCCCAGGTATGTTTGGGCATTAATTACACCTAACGAGGATGGTGTTACCATACACCTGGCCGGTCAAGGTCAAAACAACCATGACCACGACTTAAAAGATAATCTGGAAGCTTATATGTCAAATATGGTAGGCGTTGATAAAAAGTCCGTGCTTAAAAAGGGGTGCATGGTATGACGCAGTTTAATCCGGAAATCTTTTTTTATTATCTAACTCTGGTAGCTTATACGTTAACCTTAATTTTACTGCTTATTTTCAACAGGCAGCCCAACCTAAATAAGGTAACTAAAATATTTATCGGTCTGGGGCTGGCAGCCCATACATTAACCATGTTTTTCAGAATGCTGACCATTGGCCGCCTACCAGCGGCAAATCTATATGAATTTATCTTGTTATTATCCTGGGGCACAGTATTAATTTTCTTATTCTTACAGAAACGTTACCCTGTTAGTTTTCTTGGCATCCCGGTGCTGCTAGTAATTCTAGCGCTTTTTATTTATACCGGGAGCATGAATAAAGAGGCGCAACCCATAATGCCTGCTTTGCAAAGTTATTGGTTAAAGCTTCATGTAGCAGTGGCCATATTGGCCTATGGCTCTTTTACGGTATCCTTTGGTGCAGGGCTTTTGCTGCTTTTTAGAGGAAAGCGGCGTATGCTGGATAGCAAAGGGGAACTAATGGTGGAACAGTTAATGAATAAAGCAATTGCTTTCGGTTTTCCCTTCATGACTTTAGTATTGATAACCGGTTCAATCTGGGCAGAACAGGTTTGGGGCACCTGGTGGAGTTGGGACCCTAAAGAGACCTGGGCGTTAATCACTTGGATGATTTATGCGATATATCTACATGGACACTTTAGCCGTCAGTGGAGGGGAAAACACTCGGCCTGGATGGTGGTTATGGGATTCGGAGCTGTGATTTTTACACTTTTTGGGGTAACCTGGCTAATGCCTGGACTTCATAGTTATATTTAGCATAACTGCTCAAGATCAAAATTCCTTTAATGCCAGACACATAAAAAATTTTAATAAGAAAAGACTAGTATAATGTAACAATTAAAACGTAGGTGATGGCCTTGTCCAAAGGAAAACTCGCGAAAACCGTTCTTATAAGCATAATGAGCATAATTATTGTCATAATTATAGCCTACAGTGCATTTATGGGTGTTTATGTATACACTTCTACTCCGGAATTTTGTGCCAAATGTCACTATGTAAAACGCTACGTGGTGTCTTGGGAAAAAACGTCGCACAAAGATGTTAACTGCTTGCAATGTCATGAACCTTCCGGGCCTCTGGCTAAACTTCACTCTAAAAGCCGGGGACTAAATTATTACCTGATGGATAAAACAGGTGATTTTTCAGATGTGATGATTAAGGCAGCTTATATTAATGAAAGAAATTGTTTTGTTTGTCATATTGATCTAAACAAAGAACATCCGGATACGGTTAAATTAGACCGGGCGGAATTTGACCATCTTAAATCAACGAAAAACGATGAGAGTTGCTTAAATTGCCATAGAGACGTTGGTCATAGTACGGATATTGGCATTGAAAAAGTAATACCAACAAATTAGATCTCGACAAGATGACGAATAAATTTGACTGACAATTTGTATATGACAATACTGCCAAACTGTTTAAAACTTGTTTTCGGTATTTCCCAAATGATACCTTACGGCAGGTTACTTCCGGAGTATCGCCTTCTATTGGCACATCAAAAAGAATAGCTGCATATAGTAATAGTGGCGCCATGCAGCTGCAAGCTCAACCCCTGGTTTTGGTATAAATGCCGGCCGGGGGTTGGGTCTTTTTAGGTATAATATCCGTCAAAACCCATTGTTACGTATTGCAAGAAGGGGGATTCAAATGAATACAAAAAATTTCTGGTTCCAACCGGCAGTGCCGCCGGGCGGCCATCGATTGCCGCCGCTGCCATATCCTTATAGCGCTCTGGAACCGGTCATTAGTACCACCACACTGACAATCCACCACGATCGGCACCACAAGTCCTATGTAGAAGGCTTGAACAAAGCGGAACTGGAGTTGGTGGAAGCGCGGCGCAATAGGAATTTCAGCCTGATCAAACACTGGGAGCGAGAAATAGCCTTTAACGGTTCCGGCCACATTTTGCACAGCATCTACTGGACGGTGATGACTTCCCCCGGAACCGGCGGGCAGCCCGGTCCCCAAACGCAAAACCAGATCCTTGGCTATTTTGGCAGCGTTTCGGCTTTCGTGGAGCAGTTCAGTGAGGCCGCAATAAAGGTCGAAGCATCCGGCTGGGCGGTTCTGATCTGGCACCCGGCCTGGGGCCGACTGGAAATCCTAATGGCTGAAAAGCACCAGGATCTGACCCAGTGGGGAGGGATTCCCATCCTGGTGCTGGACACCTGGGAGCACGCCTATTACCTGGATTACCAAAACCGGCGGGAAGACTACGTTAGGGCGTGGTGGAAGCTAGTCAACTGGACTGAAGTAGAAAGAAGACTCCTTATGGCCATGCAGGGTAAGTTACCGCTAGTGATAGGAATGACTTAAAGGACAGTTACCTTAAAGGGTTCACCTGGAAAGTGGTACAGAAATTTAAAGCTTAATAGAGGGAACGGTGAAATAATAATTGAAATGTAATTGAAATGTAATTGAATAAAGGAAAGTTTTTGTTTTATGAACACTCTAATTTTACTTGACAGGACTGTTAAATAGAAGAATTATCATTGTTATATGCATAAGGGGGCTTGTACAGCCACCTCTTGATTTAAAACACCTATTTTCCTTTGGGTACAACGGGAATATTGAAAAAGAAGCGGGAACCTTTACCAGGCTGACTCTCCACTCCAATAGTGCCCTGGTGGGCTTCTACAATAGCCTTGGCAATGGCCAGCCCCAGGCCGGCGCCGTTTGATTTGGGGTTATTTACTCCCCGGCCTTTAAAAAACCTGGTAAAAATATAGGGTAGGTCCTTTGCGGGGATGCCCCGGCCGCTGTCGGTCACTTCCACCAGCACTCCGTCGGCAAGCGCCTTTACAAAAATCTGAATCTGCCCCCCCGGCTGAGAGTACTTGGCAGCGTTATACACCAGGTTCTCCAGAACCTGAATAATCCTGTCCGGGTCGACCTTGACCGGTGGTAGGGTATTATCAAGAGAATAACTAAAATTAATTTCTTTTTGTTCCAGGAACAAAGAGACTTCCTCAAAGTACTGCTCAAAGACCGGTGTTAAATCCGTTACCGTAAAGTGCATGGACTGTCTGGCATCCAGCTGGGACAGGTCGAAAAGGTCGTTGATCAGTCTGTTTATCCCGGTGGTATGCAGGTAGATGGTTTCCAGGTAGCGGAGGAACTCCTTATTGTCTTTATAAAGGCCGTCCCGGACGGCTTCTACGTAGCCCTGGATTTTCATCAGCGGTGTCCTCAGTTCGTGGGAAACATTGGCCAGCAGCTCCCGTCTGGACTTTTCCACCGCGCTGATGCTGTCCAGGGCTTCTTGCAGGTTGGCGTTGGCCTCTTCCAATCTGGAAGTTCTTTCCAGAACCTTACTTTCCAAATCCTGATTCAAATCGGCCAGTTCCGTGTTAAGGATCTGCTGCTCCATGGCTTTTTGTTGCAGGGCTAGGACCATTTCCTGCAGCTGTTTGGACATGGTGTTAAAGGCTACGGATAAAGTACCGATTTCATCCTTGCTGTTAACCGGAACTACATGGCCGAAGTTGCCCTCTCCCAGGGCTGTTGCTCCACTGGTCAGGTCCTTGACGGGCTTGGTGATGTTACCTGATAAGAGGATGGAAAAGACGGTGACAATCAGCAGGATGGAGAGAGTGCCAAAGCTGATTTTGGACAGGATGGCACTGTTCTTTTCAATGATCAGGCTTCGGGCTTCTTTTTCAATTGGCTCGGTGATTTGATGGGCGGGAATAACGTAGATCAAGGCCCAGCCGGAATTTCCCATGGGACCGTAAAGCAAATACTTACTCTCACCGGACAGAACCACTTCCCGGCAGCCCGATTCACCCTCCCGAATCTTTTGGCCGATTTCCTTAAAAACAGGGTTATCCGTCCTGCCTAAAAGGCTTGCGATGGGGTTGGGGTTGGTGTCCGGCGATAACTTTTCCGGGTTGGCTATTACTTCCCCGGAAGCAGTTATTAAGGCGGCGTAGGCTCCGGGCTGCTCAAATTCAATGTTCAGGATATTGTTGATTATATTGGCCATGGTTATGTCTACACCCAGGACGCCCCGCAGCTCTCCACCGGCCAGGTAGACCGGGGCGTTGCAGGTGATCATCAGCCCCCGGTCGGTAATGTCCCGGTAGATCTTGGTCCAGGTGATCTCTTTTTCCGGGTTGTGCTTTTCATCGGCGCTGTAGAAAAACTCGTAGTTTCCCACCTCCAAGTCCGGTGGGAACAGCTGCAGTTCCACCAGCTTTTTAAAGTCCAGCTTGGGATAAATCCTGGCCGCCGATTCTTTAAAGTTAAAATATACCGCCACCACGTTTTCATTGGAAGAAACAAAGCTTTGCATCACGGGCTCCATGTGCTTCAATCTTTCCAACTCGGCCAGGAGTTTCGGGGTGACTTTAGTTTTATTGCTGATGAAAACGTTGGAAATCTCCGTGTCCGGCAGGTGGTCCGGGGGTGAGTAATAGTAGCCATATTGAGAATCCGTGAGAATATTCGTGATGGTGCCGGGCCGGTTATACTCCTCCGGATTGTTAAATATGTTCTCCGAGATGCTTTGTAAAATTTTGATGTTGTTGACCACATTCTCCAGGCCGGCGTCAATTAAAGCGGCCTGGCTTTTGAGGTTTTCCTGCTGAAGGTTTAAAGTGTTCTGGATCAGGTTCTGCTTGGTGCTTTCCACGGCCCTGCTGATTTCCACCGTGGTTTGGTAGAGGCTGTAAGCGCCTAAAAGCACCAGGGGAGGTATGGTGATCAGGACCATGACCAGCAGCAGTTTGTAATGCAGGCTGGACTCAAACAAGTGGATTAACTTGCTGATTGTTCCGTAGTTTTTGCACCTCGGATGTTGATGATTCTTTCTCATATTTCACCTGCTAGTTTGCACAAAATTTATAGCCTGTTCCCCAAATGGTCTTAAGGTATCTGGGCTTATTGGGATCCTCCTCAATCTTTTCCCGCAGTCTCCGGATGTGTACCATTACTGTTCGGCTGTCTCCGCTGGAGTCATAGCCCCAGATTTTTTCGTAAAGGGTCTCCCGGTTGAACACTTGGTTGGCGTTTTGAACCATGTAATACAACAGTTCAAACTCCTTGGATGTCAGTATTACCGGTTTGCCCCCCATATGCACCTCGTGACTCCTGGTATTGATCTCCAGGGAGCCGCAGGCAATAAAGTCCAAGCCGGTATCGGGGGCCGCTTTTTTAGCGTAATCGCAACGTCTCAAGTGAGCCTTCACCCGGGCCACCAGTTCGTTTAAACTAAATGGTTTGGTTAAGTAATCGTCCGCTCCCAGTCCCAGCCCCAGGACTTTGTCGGTGTCGTCACCTTTGGCGCTGATCAGGAGGATGGGGGTTAAGCTGTCTCGCCGGAGAACCTGGCAGGCTTCCAGTCCGTCCATTTCCGGCATGATTAGATCCAGGATAATCAGGTCCGGCTTTTGGCTTTTGGCAAGTCGGATGGCCTCCCGGCCCGTGTTCCCGGTAATAACTTGAAAACCCTCGCGTTTGAGGTACTTCTCGATTAGTTCCACCATCTCGGGCTCGTCGTCTATGATCAGAATTCTCTTGAGCATGGTACCGCCACCTTTCTTAGTGAGAGCTTGTACGATAACGCCGGAAAAATAAAAAAATGCCCTACATCCAGGCTTGTGAAGACCTGGAAAAGGGCATCTTTGCCGTTAAAATAGGCACCATAAAATGGATGACGTTGCTCGCATTAAAGTTTTGTAGTGTATTTCCTTTCCTATATATTATCTTAAAACAGGCTCAATGACAAGTTTGTTAAATGCGTTGCAACGGACACCCCGGCTGCTTCGGACACTCCCCATGTCATTGTGGCCCAGGCCATTCTCGGCCTTCGAATTCATTAAAAAGTTTGACACTTATAGGTGCATTTTATTATTTCTGATAACCTACTAAAAAAGGAACATTTATATTTATTTGTCAACTTATCAAATCGTATTGACTTAGCAAACTTTTAAAGGATTTTCCGCTGGATGTCTGGTGGTTCCCATTTTAATTCTAAGTAGCTGTTTATGGTAAAATAATTAAAAAAAGCGCACTCGTATTAGTGAACTATGCCCCGAATATCTGACACTTGAAAAAGCCCCGATATTTCGGGGTATTTCCGTTTACTAGTTAAAAAGGAACAGAGTCTAAGATATCAGATGTTCTTTTAAAATCCTCAAATAAAAAACCGTATTTCCAAAATTTTATTACGGTGGCCATAAATCTCAGTATAGGAGTGGTCTCTTTGCGGGATGGTTTTCAAATGTTACGTTAAGTATTGGATAGGGTTGAAGATGGCTGTTTGGCTGTGCTCTTGCTGGCTTGTAGGCCAGCTGGCCATTTAATGTAGAAAAGGCTCCTTAAAAGTTAAAGAAGCTTTTTCTACGTAATGTGATGCCAAAATCATTTGGATTATTTAGAAAATTTAAGTACATAATCTAATCCTTGTTGTTTTACCATAACATTCCACCCTTTGTTTTCACATAATCTTGTTACGTTTTCTTTGGCAGCCGGATTATCTACAATAACCTCTACAGAACCACCTGGTAATTGATCAATTGCTTTTTTAGTAAGTAAAACGGGCTCAGGACAAAGCAACCCCCTAGCATCAACTGTTGTGCTCAATATTTACACCCCCGGAAATAGAAAATTGTTTGCTGCCCAAATAGCCAAGTCCTAAAACCAGAATCAAGCTAAATACTACAGCCCACTGGCCCGCCACAGGCACCCCATTCGGGCTTGTTGCAAGGCCGAAATTATGGGCGAAAGCTGCGCCTGCTATTAAACCCAAAATAGTAATAACGCAGTCCGTGTTGCCTTCACTGGCAGCTATCAACTGCCTTAACGGACACCCGCCGAGCAGCGTTACTGCTGTAGCGGCTAGGGCTATGCCTAAAAAATTCCAAACCCCATCATTATGTGCTACCGTCTGGCCTGCAAAGCCGGGGTTAAACATCCCGGTAAATAAATTTCCCGCAAAAGCAATAATAAGCATGGCTAAGAAACCAATTAGCAAATGCATATCTTTAAATAAAATAAAGTCTCTGATGCCTCCAATCATACAAAACCGCGACCGCTGGGCCAAAATACCTACGATAATACCGGCTCCAAGGGCCAATAATACCGGAGCATGCATTGAGCCAGGCCCCTCTTGGCTTACAAAAAACACTTGTGTCCCGAATAGCACTAATAAGGTTATTGCCAGGGTTACCAGAGGAAATACCTGACCGTTTAAATTATGCTGCACGTTTGCCCTGCCCAAAGAAAAGCCTCGGTTCAAAAAGTAAATTCCCATGCCTATACCAGCTACTAAACCCACAATCCCGACAATTGCATTTAGGTCACCGCCAGCCAATCTTAATACCGCACGAACTGGGCAGCCCAGGAAAATAAGCATACCAATCATGCCCACAAAGGCCAGAAAAAACCTTAAAAAAGGGCTGGACCCACCTACTGATCTGTATTCCTTTGTAAGCAAAGCTGCTCCAAAAGCACCAATGACCATACCTAAAATTTCGGGGCGTATGTACTGGACGGGTGCTGCTCTATGAAAACCCAATCCTCCACTGATATCTCGTAAAAAACAAGCAATACAGTAACCCATATTAGCTAGGTTCCCGTACTTGACAAGTAATACTGCTAATAGACCAATAACTCCCCCAGTTACAATAGACCAATAACTCCCCCAGTTACCCCCACCAATAAGCTTTTCTTTTGCATGTAACCACCTTCCGGAACTTTTATGGAGGGGAAAAGTCGGAATCGAACCGGACTTCCACCTGGGACACAAGTAGGCCAACGGGTTTGTAGCCCGTGGGGGGACCATCCCCTTTCTCCCCAAAAAAATATATTATATAAAATATGTTAATTAATCAAATAAAAAGTATTTATTGTGCTATCTGTAATAATAAAGAACGTAAATGAATTGATGACAAATTTTCTGTATCTGGGCCATTGAAGGGATACATTTTCGCTGGCGTAGCTAATGTAAGTGTATGGTAAATTTGAAACTAAATTTACTGATTCAATACAGTTGTCTATCATAATAAGCCAAAAAAAACAAACATTAATTTGTGTCTTAATTTTTTTAAAAGTGCCTGGGCAATGGGGTCCTTGAAGTACACGTTCACCCTTACTGTTTTCAAGTCTACCGACGTTCTTATAGGTCTTACCGTTAATCAATACCGGATGAGCTTGCAGTATTTTACCTAACTTTTTATACTCCCAATATTATCATTATCCTGGATTACATTCTCCCTACAAATTCAATTAATTACTTCATAGGCGGAGGCACTAACCAACCTTTTAGCTTGCCAAATTTGCACATGTCATCATATATCTCTATCTCTGTATGAAGATTCTTTATTGCTAAACCACGCAAAACATCATTAGTTACATATGTACGAACAGTATGAGTTAATATTGTCATCAAGTTTTCAATACCTGACATAATATCTCTAAACATATATCTATCATTTAAAACTTCAGAATCAACTTGCAAAGAAATGCTTTGGGGAGGACGGTAAGGAAGAGGTAATTTATATTTTTCCATAAGCTTTTCCAACTCAACAACTTGACGTTCCAAAGTATCTTTCAATCCTTTTGCAGCAAAATATTTAAAATCAGGGTCATGGATTAAATTTAGATAAAATTGTGTTTTTTCTATATTGTCATACCTGGTAAGAATGTTATTCCATAGTATATATGCTTCTCCAGCACTCAAAACAGACGGTTCTGCTTTATCTGCTCTTCCAATATGAAAATTAAATATCTGAACCACTTTATTTACTCCTCCTTAGTAAGCCATATAAATTAATTTGTCCATAGTATTAATTAAAATACCACGAAAATTTAAAAAGCCAGAAGCACTAGATTTTCTCTAGTGCTTCTAGTTGTTCCTTGTGACTTGGGTTTACATAAATTGCAGTTGTTTGAATTGCTCATGTCTTGCCAACCTACGAATTGTTTCAATATTTACACCTTCATGTCGAAGCCAGTCAGTTATATATGCAAAATAGAGGATATCATAAAACTTAAGGCCCCAATTACGTGAACGAAAGATACGCCTGCAATTTTCAATTGATTTTCCTGCTTTACTTTCAAGTAAAAGGGATACCAATTATAATCAGAATGAAATATTTGGTGCGCTGACAGAGATCAAAAATTCCATTGTATGCCTGAACGTTACCAATATTAAACCACAAACCCGAAATTGGCCAAAATCCAGAACAATTAGTGACGAAACGGATGTTTATTACCTAAATAAATACAAATATCCAGTACACGATGATTTTTATTCCATGCTTAGCTTAACATTTAATGATAATCAACACCGATACCTAATCCCCAAGAATATTTCTAACGATGCTGAGTTGGAAATATTAGTTGACAACCTACTGCGTAGTGGCTTTACGTTTTATGGCGAAGGAGAATATTTGATCTCCAGACATAAATTAGAGATGGAGTACCGGAAAAAAAGAGATAAGGAGTACCCTTTCAGGGATGAAGTTATCAGGCTATGGAAACCGTTTAAAAAGATACAGTACCGTAACAATGAATCAGTAATCCCGATCGATGTGTCAGATAGCCAACTTAACCGTGCATATAGAATCGTTGACACTATTTTAAAGGCATCCCACCAACTAAAAGGCAAATTCTCAATTAATCACGGTGATAGGGATGTAAACACACTCGTTGCTAATTAAAATTCTGGTTACAAAAGCAATATTTAATTATGGCCGTGGATCGGTGTAATATAAGGATATAAAAGGAAAGTAAATGGCTGTGCATACGTCGACAAGCGGCCCGCCTCCACCAATATTTGTAAAGTATAAAATTATATGTAAATTAACTTCGATGGTGACTTGTTTTACTATTACTTTGTCTACGAATCTTTCAATAACTTGTTTAATTTTTTTGGATCATTACTTTTTAGTTGTTCAGCATAATGCGTAAGGAAGGCAATGCTTTATCAATAGTAGTAACATTAGTCTCTTGTTTCACTTGCCGTTCCTAGAGACGATTCTCCAGAATGGCTTTATTGTATTACAAGCGATGCCATTATGGAGAAAATTATGAGGGCGATATAGATACAAATCGGAGTGTATGAACGTATCCCACAAGCAACGAGATTGAGCAATTGAGGGATACGTTTCTTTTATTGATTAAAATTTCTATCGTAAAGAAGAGCTGCATTTAAAACTACCAACACCGATCCGGCATTATGCACCAAAGCGCCTGTAATGGGGTTCAGGAGACCCAAAACCGAAAGAACAATGGCTATGGCATTGATACCCATGGATGCGGTTATGTTGAATTTGATTGTACGGAGAGTGGAGTTTGACAATCGTTTAAGATACGGTATTTTATCTATGTCGTCACTCATCAAGGCGATGTCGGCGGCTTCTATGGCAATATCGCTTCCCATACTGCCCATTGCAACACTGACATTCGCCATTTTTAAAGCAGGAGCGTCATTCACGCCATCGCCGATCATGCAGACTATTTTATTTTCCTTCTGTAAATCCTCAATGCTTGAAACCTTTTGTTCCGGAAGCAGATCTGTACGGATATTCTTGATACCAACCTGCTCTGCTATATATTTCGCTGTCAGATGATTGTCACCTGTAAGGAGAACAACATCGGTATCCATAGCACCAAGTTTCGCAACAACATTTTTTGCAGTTGGGCGAATGATATCAGAAAGAGCTATGATTCCGATTGCTTTACCCTTTTCAGCCACGATGATAGATGCCTTGCCTTGATTTCTTAAATTAGCTAAGATATTCTGCATTTTATCGGTTTCGGCAATCGAGTTTTCCTTTATATAGAGAGCATTACCGCAAATCACTGTTTTGCTGAACAGTGTTGCCGTCACGCCTTTTCCAGGTATCATCTGAAAATCTTCAACTTCGGAAATAACTAATCCATTATCTTCAGCATACCGGACGATTGATTTTCCAAGAGGGTGTTCAGATCGTTTTTCAACGGATGCAGCCTTTGAGAGTAATTCAACATTACTAATAGTTACATCCAGAGGAATAATATCCGATACTTTCAGATTTCCATAGGTAAGAGTACCTGTTTTATCAAAGGCAATACAGTCTATATTTCCCATACGTTCTAATGCTTCACCGGACTTAATCAATACGCCATGTTTAGTAGCCTGACCGATGGCTGCCATAATCGAGGTTGGTGTTGCAAGAGCCAATGCGCAGGGGCAGAACACGACCAAAACAGTGACTGCTCTGACAATGTCATTTGTAATGATATATGCAACTATTGCAATTAGAAGAGCAATAGGTACAAGCCATGTTGCCCATATATCAACGATTTTTTGCATAGGCGCTTTCTTATTTTCTGCTTCCTTAACCATATCAATCATTTTTTGCAAAGATGAATCCTTACCTACTTGGGTAGCACGGATGTCAATCGATCCATAGCAATTCATCGTTCCGCAGAAAACGCTGTCGTTTTCTTTTTTATCTACAGGCAGAGATTCACCAGTCATAATTGATTGATCAATAGAGGTATTACCATAGATAATGATGCCGTCAACAGGAATCGTTTCACCTGGAAGAACACGAAGCATATCATCTTTTGATATCTGTTCAACGGGGACAACCTTTTCACGAACACCGTCAGCAGTCTGAATCAATTTTCTGCCTTGCTGTGGTACAAGTGAAATCAGTTTACTGATACCTTTTTTGGCACGAGCAATGGTCATGTCTTCAAGAATAGCACCAATCGCCATAATAAAAGCAACTTCGCCTGCTGCAAAGAGTTCGCCAATTGCGATTGAAGCAACCATAGCCATAGAAATTAGCAGGGCGGATGAAATCCATTTCTGAAAAACCAATCTTGTAATTGCAAGGTATAAAAGAGGTAAGCCGGAAATCACAACTGTAATCCAAGCTGGGTCAACAGGCAGTTCCGTTCCGGTTAGCATTAAAATTAAACTAGCGGTTAAGAAAACACCGGAAACTATGGTCATCTTTACTCCGGTCAGAAAGTCCATAGATTTCTCCATAGTCCATTCCTCCTCATTTGATTTTTTATAAAAAGTAAAGTACAATTTATAATATATTGAACATGTTGTTCGATATCTATTATACTGTTTTTTAATCAAGCAACAACAATCAAAAGAAACGAAATGTAAGATACTGAACAAAATATTATCATTGTATGGAAATGAGGTTTGGATATGGATAGAAGAATACAAAAAACGAGGGAATCAATCTTTAGTGCTTTCAGTTCACTTTTGGCACATAAGCGATATTCTAAAATTACGGTGCAGGATATCATTGATGAAGCCAATATTGGCCGAAGCACCTTTTATTCCCACTTTGAAACCAAAGACGATTTATTGAAGGCATTATGCAGTGATATATTTGACCACATCTTCTCCGAAGACCTGATTTCTGAGAGCACTCATGATTTTTCCTGTGCCAGTAACGACCTGAAAGCTAAAATCACGCACATTTTATATCACTTAAGAGATAGCAAAAGGGATATTAAAGGAATTCTCTCGTGTGAAAGTGGAGAGTTGTTTTTAAGCGTAATCAAAACGTATTTGGAACAGTTGTTTACTGGATTTATCACAAACGATGGTTTGGATGAAATCCCTAAAGAGTATGTTGTTAATCATATGGCTGGTAGTTTCGTTGAAACCGTAAAATGGTGGATGCAAAATGATATGGCACAGTCTCCGGAAGAATTAACCAGGTTCTTTTTCACTGTTATTTCATCGACATATCAAGAAAGTGGATAGGTTTTTAGGCAATAGCAAAATTAACATTCTTGCCATGGCTGGCGCTCTTTTGGGTTTGCTGGTAAGCTATTTACCGAAAAACTCTAAATTATTTGTTACCATGGATTAGACTGATCTCCACGATGATAAACATCAGCCCCTTATGTTGGCTATCATAGCTTGCTGCAGGGCTATACCTGTTCTGTGGCGGATAGGACAAAGGCAAACTTAAAAATAACCAGACAAGAATAGAACTCGAAATACTAAAGGACTTTAAAACGATTGTTCCTTTAGGCGGATATTACCATTTTAGCAGACCGCGGTTTTAGTAAAATTGAGTTATTTGAGCAAATGAAAAGCCTTGGTTTTGGGTATGTTGTCCGACTTAAAAGAAATGTCTATATTTACTGCAAACATTATAACGGATCTTTTGAAAAATTAACCAGTAAACCAGATACCTTGCGTGATATGGACGTAACCTTGTTAACCGCCAAAAACCGTTACTCGCTAAGTATAATTATTTTTTTTGCTGACGGACAATAAGAATCCTGGATATTGGCAACCAACTTGAAAGTAGAAGCCAGAGAAATTGTAACTTATTATGGCCGCAGAATGGAAATTGAAGAATGTTTTCGAATGAAAGAAACGGGTTATCAAGAATAGAAAAGGTTGTTTTTGTAGACTGATTAATTAAAAACTGGGAATGCTTCAGAGATAAGACCATGAAGTAAAGCCGTGCCCAAGCTAAACCTGACACGGCTATCAGAATTTCAAACCTCTTAGTTAATCAAATTTTACTCTTAAGCTTTAAGCAAACCCTTGCTCCGAAATATTAAAACAGTGTTAAAAGTTTATTAGGTTACAGCTATAACTTGAATAACGAAAGGAATTGAAAAAAAATGTTGGATAATACGGATAAGCGTATTTTAGCCGAATTATCCCGGAACAGCCGTATCACTATGAAAGAGTTGGGAGAGAAGGTGCATTTGACAGGGCAGGCGGTCTCGTCCAGAGTTTCCAAATTAGAGGATAACGGCATTATTGAGGGGTATACTATTAAAGTTAATCAAGCCAAATTGGGGTACTCTGTTCATGTAATGATAAATATCTATACGAAAAGTGATTACCATCAACCTTATCTGTCATTCATAAGCTCACAAGAACAATATATAATGCATAATTATAAAATCAGCGGGGATGGCTGTTATCTTCTCGAATGTAAATTTCCGTCCAACGAGCTGTTAGATAAATTCTTGATAGACTTAAATAAGTATGTAAATTATAAATTAACTATTATTATTAATGAAACAACCAAAATCAGAGAAAATAAATCCTTCTTGGCGGAATTATAAGAGAAATAGAATCTTACAATTAGTTAATTTTTTAATAATAGCCAAAAACTCCTATTAATTCACAATAGGAGTTTTATTGTTCGTTTCAATAATTTTTATTATTTTAAAATGTGTATGCTTCTCCATCAACCGGTATTAATACGTTAGAAGACATTCCCTTTTCTTCGACGAATTGCTTTAACGCTCTTCTTGTCACCCTTGCGTGGTTAACAGCTTCCATATGGCTGGCAATAATTTTTGCTTGAGGGGCAGCTTTATATACCTCATAAACATCATTTGCATTCATGATTAAATGGCCGCCCGTCACGAACTGGGCGCCACCAGCGTTTAAAATAATTATGTCCGGTTTATGCGTATCGATTGCTTCTTTGACAGCATCACACCAAATGGTATCTCCTGCGATATATACGGTTTTTTCATTTCGATTACTGAAGACGACGCCGCTAGCATTACATGTAACGTTAAATTGTGTAAAATAACGCACAATTTCTTCATCTCCTGCGTGTATACCATTTGTTTTTGTTAACTTAATATCTCCAAATAATGTACCGCTCTCTTTTAAAATCTCGACATCCTTAAAGCCAAAGCCTTTGAAAGCTTCTGCTTCTTCTTTATTTTGTGCAAACATTTTCGTGTCTTTCGGTATTACCTTGGCGGCAACCTCATCAAAATGATCTGGATGAATATGTGTGACAATTACAGCATCTACATTTTTGATGATTTCATCAATTGACATCGGCAAAGCGACTGTCGGATTGCGTTCCTGAGATTCCGCTGGAACAGGCGGAAAAGCGCCCTTCTCTTGTAACCATGGATCAATTAAAAATTTTTTTCCAGCATATGTGATAGTTACAGTTGCGTTTCTGATTTGTTGAAAGTTCATAATAACAACTCCTTCTTCTTTTTTATTCAAAAGTGTATTTTTTCACCATTATCCGGTACTAAGACGTATGAATTGATTCCCTTTTCCTCAACGAATTGTTTAAATTCTTCTCTGGATAACATACATGCATTAACCGTCTCAAAATGGTTAGCAATAATTTTTGCCTGTGGGGCAGCCTTATATACCTCATAGACATCTTTTTTGTTCATGATCACGGAGTCTCCATCTTTGAATCGTCCGTCGGAAGCGGCTACAATAATGATGTCCGGTTTATGCGTGTCGATTGCTTTCTAAACTGCATCATACCAACAAGTATCTCCAGCGATATATAATGCGGCGTTTTTTTATTCGGATTGCTAAAAATAAAGTTTAATATTTATTATCACACCTCCTTTCCTTTTTATTTGTAATGCAGTTTATACGATATACGATGACATTTACAGGGATAAAATCAAGTCTTTTTGCAGTTTAACTTGAATAATGAAAGCAATTGACAAAATGTTAGATAACACGGATAAGCGTATTTTGTTGAATTGTCCCCGGTGACCATATGGCCTAGTGTTCGTAAAATGGCTCGTTGCGGAATCGCACATTCTAGGGGACGGCAAAGGCGTTGTGGCTTGAACAAAGTGAAAGCCAGCATCTTCAGGCGCTGGCCGGTAACGGCCCATTATAGGGGCAGAGTAAACCACCGTTTAATCGAACAATTCCTATAGCCAGTCACATTAATGAAAATTCGGAATGGCACAGGAACTCCTGACGGCTCAGGTATTTGTTTATCCCAAGGGAGCAATGCACCTGATCGATCCGTCCCGGCTTATCGCCGTGACCAGGTCCGTTTATAAAGAGTATTATGATGATTTTTTCGGTCATATTTTACCTGTTCCTAAAGAACGGGTCCATACTCCAGAGGATGGAGAAATTCTAGACCTGGGCGGCGGTAAGTTGCTGACTTTTTATCATACTTCGATGCCAACTACCTAACGGTAAGTATTTAGGTTGACATTTTTGCGTCATTTAACTTTTCTTGATATTTATAACTTGTCAAGGCCACAATCCAAGGGACGGGTTTATCTTCGAATGAGCTAACTTTCCCTTGATGGATTTTAATAACTCTATACAGACGACCTCAATATTCTGAAATTCACATATTAATTAGGCTAATAGGATATTCTGTCGATTTTGGTTTCATCTATCTTGACGTAATTTGATCAAACTGTTTAAAACAATGAACAATTTGTTCATTGTTTGCAGTGGCAATATGTGGCTATTTGCTTGACAGAAACTGGCTTGCGTTTTCTCACCGCACAAGAACGTTATTATTTCGCTATTTTTAGAGAGTATTAATAAAATTATTATTATTATTGAAAGTTATATAGCACAGAAATTGCTTATTTAAAATTGTTGTCAATATTTATTCCTAAAAGTAATAATGCGAATGTATCTTTCGAAGTTGCTAAAGTAGGTTAGCTGCTATGGAGGAGTGTTGCAAGTTTTGTATACGGATGAGATAACGGAAGCAATTCAATGCCGGGACTATAATCTATGTCCATAATAGACTTAATTTTTAGAAAAAGCAGTAACCTTATGGAGTTTAAGAATCGAGCCCAAAAGTTGAGACAATCTGAAAAGGAGGTAAAAAAAGAAGATGTAGTGACAAATGCTTGATTTGTCGTATCAATTGAATCTAAAAGTGAGATCGAAATCACGGGAGGGAAAATAATGGAAATTAGGGCTGCTGTTACAAGCTCAAAAGGTGAAGACTTTCACATCGAAACTATTCAACTGGATGAGCCCAAAAGAGGAGAAGTACTTATCCGTATCGTAGCTTGTGGTATCTGTCATACAGACATGGTAGCACGAGATCAGGAATACCCAGTGCCACTGCCGGCAGTATTAGGCCATGAAGGAGCCGGTGTTGTCGAGAAGGTAGGAGAAGGCGTCTCCTATGTGCAACCGGGAGATCATGTCGTTCTCGGGTATGCATATTGTGGAAAATGTCGTTCTTGTTTGAGCGGTCATCCATTTGTTTGCGAAAGATTTTTTGAGTTAAATTTTTGCGGAATTATGGAAGACGGAACAAAGCGTCACCACCGCCTCGAGCAAGAACTATCGAACTTTTTTGGTCAATCGTCTTTCGCAACCTATGCTATCGCTAATGAGCGCAATGTGTTCAAGGTTGATAAAGATGTGGACCTGGCGTTACTCGGACCGCTTGGATGCGGTATCCAAACGGGTGCCGGTGCCGTACTAAATCGACTAAAGCCGGAAGCCGGGTCAAGCATTGCCGTATTCGGTGCCGGAGCCGTTGGGTTGAGCGCCATTATGGCGGCAAATGCAATTGGCTGTGGAATCATTGTCGCTGTAGATGTGCATGATCACCGGCTTGAGTTAGCTAAGGAATTAGGAGCTACGCATGTAGTAAATGCCATAAAGGTTAACCCTGTGGAAGAAATCAAAAACATTACCGGCGGCGGTGTAAATTATGCTGCTGAAACAGCAGGCCGTCCGGGAATTTTGCGGCAGGCTGTCGATTCGCTCACGTTCTTTGGGAAAGTGGTGCAGATCGGTGCTCCGCCGCTTGGAACTGATGAAAAAATTGATACCAATGATTTGCTGCTATTTAACAAAACAATCACTGGTGTAGTAGAGGGTGACAGTATTCAGCGCATCTTTATTCCGCAGCTTATTAACCTGTACAAGCAAGGAAGATTTCCCTTTGATAAGCTCGTGAAATTCTATAAATTTGAAGATATCAATCAAGCCGTGAAAGACTCCCATACTGGCAAAACAATCAAGCCGATTATTAAAATGGAGTAGATATATTTCTAAAGAAGATGTAGATCGGGCTTACAAGGCATCGAAATCCGCGCAAGTGGAATGGACCAAAACAAATCAAGCTGCTCATGATTCAGAAACAGGTTCTACAATCAAGCCAGTATTAAAGATGGCTTAATTTTTCTAAAATTACACCGATTTACTTATCCCCTCAGGGACTTGTAAACAAAGGGTATGAAGAGCAATTTTCATGCCTGCCATTGTGCAAAGGAGGAGATACCTTGATTAAGTGTGTCTTCTCCTTTTTATGTGCGCTAGATTTATAAATTTAAATATTAATAACGGGAGGTTTTGGTATGAAGATTTTACGCATTAACATGACCGATTTGAGTGTATTAGAGGAAGTGGTACCCCAAGATTATGTCGGCTTGGGGGGGAGGGCATTAACTTCAATGATAGTTGCAAATGAAGTTAGACCTACCTGTCATCCCCTTGGGCCAAACAATAAGCTGGTTTTCGCCCCGGATTGCTTACTGGAACAATGGCTCCTAACACCGGTCGCTTGTCTGTAGGAGCAAAGAGCCCTTTAACAGGGACAATTAAAGAGAGTAATGCTAGGGGAACATCAATGTTAACTATTACTTTTATGTAATTTGACATTGTTTTTGTATAACATTCCCCGCGAGATCCCCAACCGTTTGGTCGTCTTCGTTAAATTATAACGACAGTCTTGCAAGGCTTTCTCAATTATAATCCTTTCTAATTGAAGATTTCCAAGCACTTCTTTCCAAATGAGGCAATTGGCTCCACTCCTGTGCTTTCGTTTTTTGATCCTGTAGATTCCACTAACGCATCGGGTAAATGCCATGGAAAGATCCGGTCTGTACGGTGAAAAAATGTAAGTCAGTTTCCGTCGAGCCTAATAGCCACCATATTACCACTACAAACAATGAACAAATTGTTCCTTGTTTTTGAACAGTTTGTTCAAGTTAAGTCAAGAAAGATGACACTAAGATCGACAGATGCTCGTCCGATCCTATTTATATTTAAATTTCAGTACATTTAAGTCACCCCGTTTTACCATGCCATTCAATTGATGATGGGCATCCTTACAGTGTTTATGGTTAACTCTTACACGTGGACCTAGGCAGTTAGGTACAGGAATTGCACTAGAAATTCAAAGAATATAAAACTTTCTGATGCCGCTCCGAAAGATTGGCGTCTATGTCGAACTTGAAGAATACGGCAAGACCAATCATATACCTGCATGGCAATTCAAATGGTTGCAAAATAATCTCCGGAAGAGCAGCTTTTAATTTTGGTAGGCGTTATGTTTTCTTGAGCATATGGTATGGCAGGTAGAATTCCAGTGGTGGTTCTAACTACATAAAATCTAATGCCTGCTCATATAAAGTCGCGATGGCGCCCATGTGTGCATGCTATATGCTTAATTAAACATAACGGCCTGGCCGAACTTTCTCTGGAGGAAGTATTCAATTTTGTATTGAGATAGGAGGTGAGACTGTTAAGAAAGTAAGTACAAACCCAAGGAATAGGCTGAAAAGCTAGTAATGTTTAAAAACTCTAATTTATTGAAAGAATTCGTGACCGTTATAAAAAAAAAATAAAAAAAGGAGAGAAAAAATGATAAAAAAAGTTGTAAGTCTTAATGGAGCAATTAAAACACTCGTTACCGACCCGGAGGCCACCTTAGCAGACGTTATCCGTAAGCAATTGAAACTTACAGGCACAAAAATCGGCTGCTGCAATGGCCAGTGTGGCGCCTGCTCCGTTATCATGAATGAAAAAGTCGTTCGTTCCTGCGTCACCAAGATGAAGAGAGTCCCAGAAGGGGCCGTCATTACTACCATTGAAGGCATCGGTACTCCGGACAACCTGCACGCTTTGCAGTTAGCCTGGACCGTGCACGGCGGCGCCCAGTGCGGTTTTTGTTCCCCTGGCTTTATTGTTTCGGCCAAGGGCCTTTTGGATCAAAACCTGGAGCCTACCCGGGACGATGTCCGTGACTGGTTCCAAAAGCACCGAAACGCCTGCCGCTGCACTGGGTACAAGCCTCTGGTGGATGCCGTGATGGATGCTGCGCGGGTGCTACGCGGTGAAATCACCATGGAAGAACTGGCCTACAAGTTGCCGGCTGACGGGAAGATCTGGGGCAGCAAATACCCCCGTCCTTCAGCTGTCGCCAAAGTTACTGGCACCGGCGAATACGGTGCTGATCTTGGATTGAAATTACCCTCCGGCACGCTGCAGCTCAAGTTGGTCCAGGCCAATGTATCCCATGCAAATATTTTATTCATCGACACATCCGAAGCGGAAAAAATGCCCGGTGTTTACAGAGTTTTAACCCATAAAGACGTGAAAGGAAAAAACCGTATTACCGGTCTGATTACCTTTCCCACCAACAAAGGGGATGGATGGGATCGACCCATTCTCTGCGACACCAAGGTATTCCAGTTCGGTGACACCATCGCTATAGTGTGCGCGGACACTGAAGAACACGCCCAGGCTGCGGTAGAAAAGGTCAAAGTGGAGTTGGAATTGCTCCCGCCCTATATGAACGCTATCGACGCAATGGCCGATGACGCCATTGAAATTCATCCCGGTACCCCCAACGTCTATTTCGAGCAGAAAATCGCCAAGGGCGAAGATACCGCCCCGATTATGGAAAAGGCCGATTACGTGGTGGAAGGCAGCTTCTATCTGCAGCGCCAGCCGCACCTGCCCATCGAGCCCGACGTCGGTTTAGCCTATTTCGATGAGGAAGACCGCCTGGCTATTCATTCCAAGAGTATCGCCCTCAACTTTAACGCGGCACAGATAGCCGCGGGCATCGGCATTGAACTGCCCAAGCTGCGGATGGTGCAGAACCCCTCAGGAGGGAATTTCGGATACAAGTTCAGCCCGACTGTTGAAGCGCTTTTGGGTGTCGCCGCTCTAGCTACCGGAAAACCTGTTTTTCTAAACTACAGCTATTACCAGCAGATCACCTATACCGGCAAGCGTTCTCCCTTCTTCATCGACCTCAAGTATGGTGCCGACAAGGATGGCAAGATTTTGGCCATGGAGAGCCAGTGGGTGGTCGACCACGGTCCCTATTCCGAGGCTGGCGATCTCCTGACGCTTAAAGGGGCGCAGTTCATCGGCGCCGGTTATGGCATTCCCAACATCAGGGGTCTCGGGAGGACTGTCTGCACCAATCATGCCTGGGGATCACCTTTCCGGTCTTTCGGTTCCCCGCAGAGTTTCTTTGCCTCCGAGTCCCTGATGGATATGCTGGCTGAAAAAATGGGAGTTGATCCGCTGGAACTGCGTTATAAAAACGTGTACCGCGCTGGCGACACCACTCCCAGCGGCTGTTCCCCCGATGTCTTTGTATTGCCTGAACTGATCGACATGATTCGGCCAAAATACAAGGAAGCCCTGGAAAGAGCAAAGAAAGAGTCTACTGATGATAAAAAGCGGGGTGTTGGCGTTAGTATCGGGATTTATGGCTGCGGCCTGGATGGCCCGGACGGTGCGGAAGCCTGGGCCGAACTTACCCCTGAGGGGGTCACAATCAGCACTATCTGGCATGAAACCGGTCAGGGCGCTGATATGGGTTGCCTGGCCACTGCCCATGAATCCTTACGGCCGTTAGGGATCAAGCCGGAGCAAATTAAACTAAACATGAATGACACTGCCCGGGTTCCAGACGGTGGCCCGGCCGGAGGCAGCCGCTCCCAGGTAATTGTTGGCAACGCCATCAAGGCCAGCTGTGACCTGTTGGTTGAAGCGATGAAGAAAGCGGACGGATCTTACCGGACTTATGATGAAATGGTTGCCGAAGGGATCCCCTTGAAGCACGTCGGCAAGTGGGCCGCGCCATGCACCAACTGTGACGAGAACGGCCAGGGTAATCCCCTCCCAAACTACATGTATGGCGTGTTCCTGGCGGAAGTGGAAGTGAATGTGAAGACAGGTGAGACTCAGGTAGTGAAAATGACTCTGGCCGCCGACGTCGGTAAAATTGCCAACAAACTGGTTGTAGACGGCCAGATGTATGGCGGCCTTGCCCAAGGCATCGGCTTAGCCCTAAGCGAGAACTTCGAAGACTTAAACAAACACACCACTATGGTGGCATGCGGATTCCCCTACATCAAAGATATTCCTGACGCCCTTGAACTGATGTACCTTGAAACGCCAAGGATATTAGGGCCTCACGGCGCTGCCGGCGCCGGCGAGGTACCCTTGACTTCGCCCCACGTCGCGATCATAAACGCGATCTATAACGCTTGCGGTGTGCGCATTAGCCAACTCCCGGCCTTGCCTGAAAAAGTGCTCGCCGGACTGCAGTCCAAATGTGGAAAATAGCAAAAGTATAAATCTCTTTCTATTAGAGAGAAAAGGGAACCTCTATAACGAACTGAAAGCGAAATCTTTCGGTTTCGTTATAGCTCCCTTCTTAACAGGTCGTCACTCGACCAAAGAGTTTTTCGGATGCTAAAAGCAACTTATCGAAATGGTGGGATTAAAATGGATCAGAAGAAGATGCGGGAACTGGAGGACCGGTGCGTTCAGGAGCAGCCCCCGGCCTGTGCCGCAGCTTGTCCCGTTCATGTAGACGTGAAAGCCTTCCTGGCGGACATGGCCAAAGGCAATTTTGAGGGGGCGCTCAAGACATACCGGAAAACAGTCCCCTTTCCCGGCATTATCGGAAGAATCTGTGACCACCCCTGCCAAGACGCCTGCAGGTTGGCCGAAACCGGGTGCCCAATCTCCATTGCCGCTCTGGAAAAAACCTGTGTCCGGCTTGCCTCTGCCACGAGCGCCAGGCAACTGGTTCCCCGTAAGAAAGATTTCCGTGTCGCCGTGGCGGGAGGTGGTTTAAGCGGCTTAACAACCGCACACGATCTGGCCCTGAAAGGCTACGAGGTCGTGCTTTTTGAAGCTGGGGAAAGCCTTGGCGGAAGCTTATTGGAGATGTCGGAGGATGTTTTGCCGCGGCAGATCATCATTGATGATACAGCGCTCCTGAAAAAGCTGGGTGTCGGGGTCAGACTTAATACTGCAGCCGGAAAGGACGTGTCTCTGGCAGAGCTCCTGGTTGAGTTCAACGCCGTTTACCTCGGACTCGGGGTAAACTTTCTTAACAGCCTGGGGTTGGGAATTGACAGCCGGGGACGTGTTTCCATTGACCCTGTCACCTTTTCCACCGGGAGGGAGGGGATTTTTGCCGGTGGGAGTATGACCTCAGCTTGGAAGGGAAGCTCTCCGATCAGATCGGTTTCAGATGGCCGCAGGGCTGCTATTTCTATAGACCGCTATTTGCAAAAGGTTTCCCTGACCGCTTCACGGGATAGGGAGGGTCATTTTATAACGCGACTCTACACTGGCACGGAGGGGATCGTGCCGGTTCCGGCTGTAGCCGCGTCCGACCCCGGACAGGGATTTGACCGGCACGAGGCGGTTCGCGAGGCCGGTCGCTGCCTGCAGTGCCAGTGTTTGGAATGCGTGAAGGCCTGTGAGTATTTGAGCAGCTATCGCGGTTATCCGAAGCGCTATATCAGGGAAATTTATAACAATACTACTATCTTGAAGGGATTGCATCTTGCCAATAAGATGATTAACTCCTGCAGCCTATGTGGCCTCTGCAAGGTGGTCTGCCCCAGTGATATCGATATGGGAGAGGTTTGCAAAACGGCCAGGGAAGGTATGGTCGAGCGGGGAAAGATGCCTCCCTCAGTCCACGAGTTTGCCCTGCAAGACATGGAGTTCAGCAATAGTGAATCATCTGCCCTGACCAGGAGGGAACCCGGTTTGGCGGAGAGCCGCTTCCTCTTCTTTCCCGGCTGCCAGCTCTCCGCCTCGTCCCCCGATTATGTGGAAAAAGTCTACGATTTCCTGCGGCAAAAGCTTGCTGGAGGAGTAGGCCTGATGCTCCGCTGCTGCGGCGCCCCCGCTGACTGGGCGGGGCGAAAGGTCCTGTTCGCGTCCGCGTGTCAGGAAATTCTCCGGCAGTGGGAAGAGATGGATAAACCGTGCCTCGTCCTCGCCTGCTCCAGTTGTTACCAGGTTTTCCGGGACCATTTGCCGGAGGTTAAAACAGTATCCCTGTGGGAACTATACGACCAGTTTGACCTGCCGGACGTTCCTCGTGAGCGCTGCCAGCGAAATGTTGCCGTTCACGACGCCTGTGCCACCAGGGACGAGAAGGGAATACACAATAGCGTGCGGCGCATCCTGGAAAAGTTGGATTGCCGGGTGGAAGAACTGGTTTACAGCAAAGAAAAAGCCGTGTGTTGCGGTTTCGGTGGCCTTATGTCCTTCGCCAACCCGGAGCTGGGGGCGCAGGTGCTGGATCGCCGGGCCGGTGAGAGCGAAGCCGACTATGTGGCGTACTGTGCCATGTGCAGGGACCGGCTTGCCTCTCGGGGCAAACGGACCCTGCACCTTCTGGACCTGATTTACGGGGGGGGATCGGACGATCTTGCCCAAAGGAGGGGGCCGGGGTACTCTTTGCGGCGGGAGAACCGGGCAAAGTTGAGGGAAAAATTATTGAGAGAGGTCTGGGGGGAAGAAGTGGAAAAAGAGAACGTGCTCAATGCCTTCGAACTGGAATTGAGTGAAGGAGTCATGGAACTTATGGAGAACCGCCTGATTCTCATGGAGGATATCCGCCGGCTTATCGACCGGGCTGAAAAGACTGGGAACAAGCTGGTAAACCCCGCCACCGGCCGCTTTTTAGCCTATCACCGGTCGGTCAGCGTGACCTACTGGGTGGAATACTCTACCCGAGGGAACAATTTTGAGATATATAATGTGTACAGCCACCGGATGCGTGTAACTGAGGATGTGAAACCATGAGCAGCGTGCTAAAGGAGCCTGCAAAAGAGAGCTGGCGTTGTAATAAATGTGACGTTTCCTTGGAACTAGGCAAGGTCAATATTGAGTACATGGGCAGCGTATTTCCCTATGAGCTGTTGAAATGCCCTAAGTGTGGGCTCGTCTTTGTGCCCGAGGAGCTGGCTACGGGAAAGATGCTGGAAGTGGAAAAGACACTGGAAGATAAGTAGCTCTGCCCCGGGCTTGCCGGTTTGGGTGTTGAATTCGGGGAACAAACCGGTGTTGAAGAAAGGAAAGGAGCGCAGGGTCAAGATGAGCGACGAATTGTTGCGCATGCTGGAACTTTACCGGCAGGGTTTTAACTGCAGCCAGATCTTGCTTTCACTTGGTTTGGAGACAAGGGGCTACAGCAACCCGGACCTGGTCAGGGCCATGTCCGGCCTGGGCGGCGGTCTGGGATTCTCCGGGAAAACCTGTGGAGCGCTGATTGGAGGGGTTTGTTTGCTGGGTTTGTACGCCGGCAGGGGAACAACGGCAGAAAGGGAGAACGACCGGTTTCTATTAATGGTTGAGGAACTGGTGCAGTGGTTTGAGGATGAAACCGGCCGGACTTACGGTGGAATTGATTGCGCGGATATTATAGGAGAAAGACTGGCATATAAAACGGCGGGCAGCCAGTGTGCCAATATTATCAGCAGCACTTACGCCAGAGTTAAAGAAATATTAATTTCCAACGGGATCGATCCTGCCGGTTAGCATAATGAGTGAATAAGCCGGCGTTTTATCTGAAACTGAAAGTTTCTGTCCCGAATGTCTTAAAAGAATCCTGGCAAAAAGGGTGGCGCGGGGTGTTCACTTCCAGCCGGTGAGCTACTTCGGCCGCTACCCCGAGCCGCCGTCAGACAGGGCGCGCATAACCCTTCCGGAGATTATGTCAAGTATTGTGCGGCAGATAGCAGGCTGGATCAAAGCAAAAAATTTCCGGCCGCCGGGCTGCGAAAACGCCTTATGTTCTTTTCACGGTAATTTTATTTTAATGCCTGATGGCACATTTATGGCCACAACAAGGCACGAACCGGTAAAGAGCTGCTGCGGCCCCCGGGAAAGGGCGGAAGAAGGGGCAATGAAAGCAAGAAATTTTGTATCAAACCACTGGGCGTCTCTTCAGCCGGTCTTCAAAATACAAGAACATGGCAGTGAATGCGGTTGCGCCGGACAAAAAGTTCAGCCGGACAGCATGGATCTGTTCCTGGAAAGGGCCAGAACCCATACCCTTTGTATCTCCGGTATGGCATTTCAGGATGTCTGGAATATCGACCTGGAACGGGTGAAGGATTGTTGCATTCATACTGTGGCTCCCGATGGAAAAATAATACCTTTTTGTGTTTATAACCTTACGGATAAAAACGGCAGGCCGCTATACAGGGGACGGTAGGAGCACATGGTCTGTGTCATAACTTAGGTTTGGCCGGCAGGGTAAAGCTGACCCCTGTTTGAATATTTCGTCCACTAGTGTTTTAAAACAGGGCAAATAATGCCCTGTTTTTTCGGGACCAGAAATTTTGTATAAATGTTAAAGTGAAAACTGAATTCTTAATATTGGGAAATTGTGGTTTTGGTACTTAGGGCTTGAGTTTTAACGTCCGGAGAATAATGCCTGTGTTCTCAATTCTGGCATTGACGTTGACATCAATTGGGATTGAGGGGAAGAGTTCCGGCCATCTATCCTTGAATTCCTGGTTCCATTCCCGTTTGTGCTGCCGGAATAGCTGAAAACCGAATCCGAAGATGTCGGACTTCAATTCTTGCTGGCCCTTTTCCAGGGCGGCCTCCACTTCGCTTTTAATTTCCTCGGCGAGGTCCGCCTCCAGGCTGTTGATGATGTCCGGGTCTGTTAAGTCAATCCCGGTGGCCCATTCAATCACTTCTCCCCGAACATTAACGGTTACATGCACCGCCACCTCATCATTATCAATGCTATACTTGATAGATGACTTTCCACCCAAGAGGTAAAAGGTTACCGGATTCAACTGACCCTGGGTGCTGCGGGGAGTCAGTGTCACCGCGTAACCTCGTTTTACACGTTTACGGATCCACCCCCAACCCCTGCTCTCTTTTTCGTTCAACCACCCCACCAGGCGTGTCTCCCGAAAGACTGCCATCCCGGAGACCCTTAACAGCCCCGCCTTTTGCGCCACCTCTCCTTGAGTGCCGAGATCGCCCGGCATTACAGCAGTGTTGCCGCCATCCCCGCCCTGCGACCCGGCGGACTTGTCCGGAAAGCTTGTGGCGATAACCCGGGCAGCGATGGGTTCGAGTTCGTCTGTAGCCAGCGGTATAAAGATACTGTCTCCCACCCTGGTGGCAAAAGAAACCCCGGTCTGTTCTGTTTGTGCTACCCGTAAAGAGATGGCTTCGGTTACGGGCTACAGCGAGCGGAGTGGCGGCAGCCTTTACATGGGACAGGCCATCATCAATGATAAAGGCCAAACCGTCGCCGCCAGGCGAAAGCTTAAACCAACACATGTAGAGCGCACCGTTTTTGGCGAAGGAGACGGCAGCGATCTGTGTGTTTTAGAAACCGGCATTGGCCGGCTGGGGGCGTTGTGTTGCTGGGAACATCCACAACCACTGAGCAAATATGCTATGTATGCCCAGGATGAGCAAATTCACGTAGCCGCCTGGCCTAGTTTTTCACTGTATTGCAACGCAGCTTACGCCCTTGGCCCGGAGGTTAACAACGCGGCCAGCCAGATGTATGCTGCTAAAGGACAGTGCTTCGTCCTGGCTCCCTGCGCGACAGTATCCAAAGAGATGATCGACACGCTGATAGACGACCCTAAAAAGAGAAACTGTTGCTCGAGGGAGGTGGCTTTACCATGATCTATGGTCCTGATGGGAAACCGCTTGTCGAGCCGTTACCGGAAACCGAGGAAGGCATCCTATATGCCGATATCGATCTAGGCATGATCTCAATTGCTAAGGCTGCGGCAGATCCGGCAGGCCATTACTCTCGCCCCAACGTTACCCGCTTACTTTTTAACCCGGCACCGGCTCACCGGGTCGAATATATCCACAACACCGACGGCTCAATTGCGATACCCAAAGATATCGACGAACTGAACGCCAAAAACGATCTACAAAAACCGGACACACGTGAACAAACTGTTACAAACAATGAACAAACTGTTCATTGTTTGTAGTGGTAATATGGCGGCTATTATGCTTGACGGAAACTAACTTACGTTTTCTTTCCGCATTAAGAACGTTATTGCTTCGCTACTTTTGTGGAGTATAAAAATCTTTTTTTTGAATTTCGATAAAACGGCATAGAAATTGCTTATAAATATGGCTATAGAAATAATTCTTACGCCCACTTTTATTCCTGAAACGTTGTAATAGTTATATTTCAAGAAAAGAGCAACGGACTTGGGAAAAGGGCTATCGAAAAGGCCGACTGATTTTGCCTTATTACTTGGTTGGAATGTTTTTAAATAGTGTTTTATATTACAGTGGCTTTAACTTTACCTGCAGCTTTCTTATGGTGATCTCGGTGGGATGTGGCGTGCCATTGGTAGTAGCTTTTTACTTCATTAATTTCACTATCGGATATTTGAAGATAACTATGCCTTGGTGTATTCCAAGGGAAATCTTAAGCAGGGGGGTGCTATATAGAATATTATTTTACTTTAACTGCAAACAGAAATTATTGATTAGGAGGAAGAGTCTATGATCATTGGGGTGCTAAAGGAAATCAAAGACAATGAAAATCGCATTGCTTTAACCCCTGCCGGTGTAAGTGAACTTAAAAAGGACAAACATGAGGTCTTAATCCAGAAAGGTGCTGGAGAGGGTAGCGGTATTTCGGATAAGGAATATCAAGACGCTGGCGCAAGGATTGTGACGGATGCCAGCGAAGTTTGGGCTAATGCGGAAATGGTTATGAAGGTAAAAGAGCCCATTTCGTCGGAATATGAATATTTCCGCAAAGGACAAATCCTGTTTACCTATCTCCATTTGGCGGCTGACCGGGCCTTAACTGAAGTTTTGATGAACAAAGGGGTTACCGCCGTGGCCTACGAAACAGTGGAGTCTTCTGACGGTTCGCTACCGCTATTGATGCCGATGAGTGAAGTTGCCGGAAGAATGGCCACAATCATCGGAGCACAATACCTTCAACGGATTCATGGCGGACGTGGCCTTCTGCCGGGTGGTGTACCCGGAGTGCTCCCTGCCAATGTAGTCATCATCGGGGGAGGAACGGTCGGCATAAACGCAGCTAAAATGGCAGTTGGGTTAGGGGCTGACGTAACTATCTTTGATTTAAACGCAAACAGGTTGCGTTATCTTGATGATATTTTCGGAGCACGGGTTAAAACTGTCGTATCAAGTGCTTACAATCTTTCCAGCTCCCTCACGGCGGCGGACCTGGTTATAGGAGCCGTTCTTGTCACGGGTGCCAAGGCCCCGACGTTAGTCACTATGGAAATGCTGGAGAATATGCCCCGTAGATCGGTGATTATCGATGTCGCCGTTGATCAGGGGGGCTGTATTGAGACCAGCCGTCCCACCACTCACAGCAACCCGACTTTTGAAGTAAACGGAGTACTTCACTATTGTGTGGCTAATATGCCCGGGGCGGTTCCGAGAACTTCAACATATGCCCTAAGTAACGTTACCTTGCCTTACGCTCGTGTTATTGCAAGGAATGGAATCATGAAAGCGATTAACGAGAACGGTGGTTTGGCAAAGGGGGTAAATGTTATTGAGGGCAAAATAACCTGTCGGGGGGTGGCAGAGGCTCATAGCTTAGACAGTTATAATTTGAAAGAAGTTATCTAGTATTCCAATATTAGGAGGTTTTGCCAGTGGCAAAGATTCCCGAATCAGTTGATTGGAAAAAGGTTGTGGAATGGGATGAAAAGTATTATATGCACCTCGACGCCACAAAGGAAGAATACCAGTGTGTTCCGGTGGCGGCGGCAGAAGGCAACTATCTTATTATGCCGGACGGCACGAAACTGTTAGACTTTTTTAACCAGCTTTACTGTGTTAACGCCGGCCAGTGCAACCCAAGAATTCAGGGAGCAATCAGGGAGGCCACGGAAAGGTACGGCCATCTGTGGGAAGCATATACCACCGACTACCGCGCTAAAGCCGCCAAGCTGCTTATAGAAGATATCCTTGGAGCCGATAGCTGGGCCGGCAAGGTGAGCTTTGTCTCTACAGGCAGTGAGGCGGTTGAAAAGGCGATGATTTTGGCCAAGCTTTATAAAAACCGGCCAAATATAATTACTAGGGAGTATGGCTACCATGGCTGGACGCTGGGGGCAGGCTCTGCAACCAGATTGCGGGGAGTCAGAAGCGGGCTGTCGGGGGCAGGCAATTCCAACGATGTTCGGTCAGTTCCCAACCACCAGGCCGGTGGTTTTTACCTGGCCCCGGCGCCTAATTGTTTCAAGTGCAGCTTGGGGCATACCTACCCCGAATGCAAAATGAGCGACGGAAAACTCCCCTGCGTTTTGGCTACCGAATATCAGATTAAAAGCATTGGGCCCGATACTGTCGCGGCAATGATCTCCGAGGTTGCTTTCGGTGCGGCTACCATTCACCCACCCAAGGAATACATCCCGCAGATCAGGCAAATGACCAAAGATCTGGATATTCTCTGGATTTGTGACGAGGTGTTGACAGGTTTCGGACGATTGGGCACCTGGTTTGCGCACCAGCAGTACGATGTTACGCCGGATATCATGACTGTGGCAAAAGGATTGGTTAGCTCCGCTCTTCCCGCCGGCGCTGTTATAGTTAACAAGGAGATTGCCGAGTTCATGGATGAGTGGAGATGGTGGCACGTAGGCACTTTTTCCGCGCACCCTGTATCGATGGCTGCCGTTGTGGCCAACCTGGAATATATGCTTGAAGTCGATATACCCAAAATGGCGGCGGATGCGGGCGAGTATTTCGGTAACAAACTAAGAGAGTTGCAAGAAAAACATGACTGCGTAGGGCTTGTAACCGGTAAAGGGATGCTCTGGCAAGTGGAGATAGTCAAGAACAAAAAGACCAAGGAATTGTTCGCGCCTGAGGACCGTCACACAACGTATTCCGGCGACCTCTCCATGTATCCGAGTGTCTTTGTTAGAGTCAAGGCTATTGAAAAGGGTGTTCTTATTGGCGGCTTTGCTCCGAATACCCTGAGAATAGGTGCGTCTCTTAATGTTGCCAAGGATGAAATGGATCAGGGAATTGCAGCCCTGGACTATGCGTTGGGCGAGCTGGATAAATACTGCACTAAGTAATAGACTTGCTTATCATACCTGTAGCATATTCCAGGCACATTTAGTGCCTGGAATATGGATAAAAAGAGCAGGTTTGTTCAATAATCTTCTAAGGCTGTACTAGGTGTGCCGTATTCAGAATATTATGATATTTTTTTAAAGTCCAAAAATTTGGGCCACAATTTATCAATCAAACTGGCAAAACGCTCGGTTACCGTGTCAAAATATACTTGGATTTGCTATTTAAAGTAGCGGATCCAACAACCGGCTCGGATTAGTAGGGGCATTAACATTAAGTATGGGCCTAATTTCTGAAATAATAACTTTCGGCGCACTGTTTGGTTTTATCTGTGTAAATATTTCTGTTGTTGTCCATTACTTCTTCAAGAAGAAGGAAAGAAGAATCTTCGCTAACCTTATCTTCCCCGTCATAGGGGCTGTGGTTTGTACTTATATCTGGTTCAGCTTATCTCTTACGAGCAAAATAGTTGGATTCTGCTGGCTGGTTATAGGCATAATTTATCTCATTGTAAGATCGGCAGGTTCAGCGGATTTCAAAGCGTTGCTTGAAAAGAATGCTTTAATGAACCCAGACCAATAACGAGGAGGGGAATTATAAAAATGGCATATGCTGATATGTTGATTTTAAACGGAAAGGTATTAACGGTTGATAAGAATTTTAGTATCAAAGAAGCTATTGCTGTAAAAAATGGGATGATAATTGATGTAGGAACTTCCGATGATGTAAAAAGGTTGGCCGGTTCTCAAACAAAGGTTATAGATCTTATGGGAAAAGTAATACTTCCCGGCGCTCATGATGCTCATTTACATGCTGCCACTTATGGAATGGTTTTAAATCCTTCGTTTTTGAATTTATCTTACCCAAATATTAAATCACTAGAAGAGTTGAAAGAAAAGCTTGCTGCCAAGGTAAAAAGCACTCCTCCCGGAACCTGGATCAAGGGTATGGGCTGGAACCCAGCTTTTCTGGAAGAGTTTGGTGGTGATGCAACTAAGCTTATTACAAGGTATGATTTGGATGATGTGTCACCTGACCATCCGGTATACCTTATACATTACTCTTGCCATCTACTGGTAGCCAACTCAAAAGCACTAGAATTATCCGGTTTAAATAAAGATACTCCCGACATGAAAGGTATGGCAAGAGATCCTCAGACAGGTGAGCCGACCGGAATTTTCGAAGAGACTTTTGGACAATATCTTCTTACAAAAAACGCTCCTTTACCTTCTTATGAAGAAATCAAAGAAAACATCAAGATTTGTCAGGCAAAACTCAATAGCGACGGTTACACAAGCCATACAGATGCCGGCTTGGGTGTAGGCGGCGATTACCAAATGGGCGGTATGTGGGGATCCAGATGTATTGATGTTTATCAGCAAATGAGCGAGGCCGGAGAATTGACCTGCAGGGCATCACTCGGTGTATTTCCATTCTTTGAAGGGGTTCATAGCTATGAAAATCTATTAAAAGGTCTTGAGAAAACGAAGTTGCCGAAGAATAATGACCCCAATTGGGTTAGGTTCTGGCTGAAATTCTGGGGCGATGGGATGCTGGAAAACTGGACAACATGGATGTGGGATGAACAAGTATGCGGTCATCATGGTCGCTCATCTTTCCCAGGGGAGACAGACGAGGAACAATATGAAGATTTCTTAAAAACCATTAAATACCTTCACAAAAATGGATGGCAGATTGGAATCCATGGAATGGGAGACCGGATCGTCGATAAAACCATCGATGCCTATATCGCTGCAATGGAGGAATTCCCCAGGAACAATCCCGGTCACTATATTATACATGGTGAATTAACTACATTGGAACAGGCAAAAAGGTGTGCAAAATATAATATAGGACTGTCAGTACAGCCAACTATCGATGCATTACTCTATTCCCTTTATGATGATCTAAAGTTTAGATGGGGTGGTAAAGGTTTGACTGCTAAGGACATGTCTGCGTACAAAACATTTATGGATTTAGGAATCAATGTTGCCGGAGGGTCTGATGGTCCTATTTTTTTCCCGAACTGGAGACAAAGCGTACAGGATGCAGTTACAAGAAAATCATCCGTAAACGGAAAGGCATATAGCCCTGAAAATGCCATAACAGTCGAAGATGGTATCCGCATGTACACGATTAATGGAGCTATCCAAGAAAATATGGGGCATATGAGAGGCTCAATTGAGATAGGAAAGCTTGCCGATTTCCAGGTGCTTGGTGAAGATATTCTTGCAGTAAACAAAGAAGAAATCGGACAAATACCTGTAGTAATGACAATTGTTGACGGTAAAATAGTTTATTCTGCTTAAAAAAATTGCCCTTGGTGAGAATCTTGAAAACATTGGTTTATTATCGGAAATGTAACAATAAATTCATCTAAATAATTACAAACACCGGCGCCCTCACGGGAGGTGGTCATTTTAAATCCCTTCGAGCTATTGGAGAGAATATGCCCTTTTAACGAACTGCCCCGCAGCCTGCTAAGAGAAGTTTCTGAACAAGTACAGGTTAAAAGTTTTTCTAAAGGCGCCTATGTCTTCCGGCAGGGCGAAGCAGGATTGGGCTTTCTTTATTTCATCTGCCATGGTTCTGCGGAAGTGCTGGTGGAAAATGAGAAAGGCACCGCTTCCGTTGTCAGCCATCGTCACGAACAGGACTTTTTTGGGGAAACCGTCTTCCTGACAGAAAAAAAATATCCGGGATCGGTACGGGCCAGAGAAGAACTGACCTGCTTGCTGGTCCCGAACAAGGTTTTTGAACAACTAATCGAAAAAGAACCTGGCTTCGCGAAACACTTTATCACGATTACCACCGAAAGGATGCGGAGTCTCTATCTTGATCTGGTGGAAGAGCAATCGGCCGACACACGGCTTATCACAGAAACACCGATTTTCAGACGACGCCTGAGCGAGTTCATGTCATCCCCCGTGGTTACTTGCAAAGGGGATGAATCGATCTGCTCAGTGGCGCAAACCATGTCCGAAAACAGCATCAGCAGATGCAGGATTACTTCCTGAGATTGGGCGGCAAGGTGGTGGAGTGGCTGGCTTTAAGCGGCTTTGCCCGCTGCAAGGGGAATGTTATGGCCGATAGCCCGAACTGGTGCAAGGCCATTGACAAGTGGGAAGGGATGGTGGAAACCTGGACCCGGCGGGGGCGGCAAGATGATATCCTGAATCTGAACATCTTCCTGGACTTTCGGGCTATCTACGGGAAAATGTCCCTGGCCTCCAGCCTGCGGGAGCACGCCATGAAAACTGTCGGCCGGTCCAGAATCATCTCCCATCTTCTGACCAAGGAAGAAGTTACTTACCGGATTCCCCTTAATTTGTAGGGAGGGTTCATTACTGAAAAATCGGGGCCAAACCGGGGAGAAATCAGTTTAAAACGCGCCGCTTGCATCCACATCGTTAACTGCCTGCGCATCTTTTCCGTAAATCACGACATCCGTGAGACCCAATCGCTGAGCAGGCTGGCTGCCCTGGTAAAACTGGGCGTGATTTCTGCCGATGACGGAGAATATATCGACGCGGCCTACCAGACTTTAATGCACCTACGGTTGCGGGAGAACCTTAATAAAATTAAGGAAAACAAGCTGCCGGACAACTTTATCAATCCGCACCGTCTTAGCAAGCGCGAACAGGGAATGCTAAAAGATGCTTTCCAGGCTGTTACCAGCCTGCAGAAAATAACTTCCTGCAATTTTGGACTTACCTGGTCACGCTGAGATCATAAAGGAGTAAAGAACTTGTCTTATCAACAGGAAGAAACCGGGGAAGAAACCGGGAAAGAAAGAGCTTGCCAACCGGCACTCGAAGTGCCGGACAAAAAACAATCGAAGCGCATTAGAGAACTGGCTGGCCGGGGCAAAACAAAGGTTCCCGGCCGTGCCGGTTTGAGCGGGATTAACTTTGCCGCAATTGACCTGGAAACCACCGGGTTTTACCCGTCCCGCGGCGACGAAATTATTTTTGTCGGTGCTGTGCTCATCCAGGGAGGCAAGATTCAAAGCAAGCAGTCTTTCCACCGGCTGGTCAATCCCTGTCGTAACATCCCGGAAACCATCGTCCGTCTGACGGGGATCAGTCAAAGCCAGGTCAGTGAGGCCAATTCCATTTACGAGGTGCTTCCCGATTTTTTAAGCTTTGTCGGGGAAAATGTGCTTATCGGCCACACGGTTCAATTCGACCTCGGTTTTTTAAATTGCAAGCTAAAGCCATGCCGAACCAAAATTTATAACAAATCCCTTGACATTGCAGACCTGGCCAGGGCAATACTCCCATCACTGCCGGACTACTCCCTGGACGGATTGCTGGCCCATTTTGGCATTGAGAAAGAAGGCAGGCATACCGCGCTTGGGGATGCCCTGCTGACAGCTAAAATCTTTCTCACTTTGCTCGACTTGGGCTTTGAAAAAAATATCGCCTGCTGGGGCGACCTGGACCATTGCTTAAAGATCAGAAGATGGTTCCGTCGCAAACCATACGGCTTGTTTTAAGAGGCCGCAGGCCGATTTTACTAAAAAACCATAGGAGGAATTAAAAATGGTATATGCTGATTTGCTGATTTTAAACGGAAAGGTATTAACGGTTGATAAGGATTTCAGTATCAAAGAAGCTATTGCTGTAAAAGATGGGTTGATAATTGATGTAGGAAATACTGATGATGTAAAAAGGTTGGCCGGTCCTCAGACGAAAGTTATAGATCTAGAGGGAAAAACAATACTGCCCGGTGCTCATGATGCTCATATGCATGCGACCCTCACTGGAATTCTCATGAATCCTTCGTTTTTTAATCTATACTATCCAAATATCAAATCGCTAAAAGAGTTAAAGGCAAAGCTTGCTGATAGAGTAAAAAACACTCCTCCGGGAACCTGGATATGCGGTTTAGGCTGGAATACTGCTCTGATGGAAGAATTTGCAGGTAATCTACTTGCGCCTATTACAAGGTATGATTTGGATGAAGTATCACCTGACCATCCGGTATTCCTTATTCATTTCTCTTGTAATCAACTGGTTGCCAACAGTAAAGCAATTGAGTTGGCAGGGATAACTAAAGATACTCCTGGCAAAGGTGTTATAAAAGATCCTCAGACAGGTGAACCCACAGGAATGTTTGAGGGATTTCCTGCACAGGTATTGATCGGAAAATGCGCTCCTTTACCTTCAGTTGAAGAAATAAAACAATATATAAAGTTGTGTCAGGAGGAGTTAAATAGAAACGGTTACACAAGTCATACTGATGCAGGCTTGGGTGTAGGTGCTGACCATCTAATGGCCGGTTTGTGGGGATCTGTAGCCGTCGATGCATATCAGCAAATGAGCAGGGACAAAGAATTGACCTGCAGAGTTTCTATAGGTCTATTTCTATTCATTGATAGTATTCATAGCTATGAAAATATGTTAAAAGGCTTTGAAAAGACGGATTTGTCGAAATACAATGCTGATCCAAGTTGGGTTGGGTTGTGGTTGAAAATCCGGGCTGATGGGATGCCACTCAATTATACAATATGGATGGATAAAGATCAAAAATGCGGTCACCATGGGTCCTCTACTTTCCCTGGGGGAACAGACGAGGAACAATATAAAGACTTCTTAAAAACTATTAAATACCTACACAAGAATGGATGGCAGATTGGCGTCCATGGCATGGGAGAACTGACAGTCACTAAAAGTATCGATGCGTTTGTTGCAGCAATGGAAGAATTTCCGAATAACGATCCCCGTCACTATATTATACATGGTGAATTAATTACACCAGAACAGGCAAAAGTATGTGCAAAATATAATATTGGATTGTCTATACAGCCAACTAATGACTCAGTCCTCTTTAGCATTTATGATGAATTGTATACCTGGGAGGGGGGCCCCATTTCTGAAAACATGGCTCCATTCAAGATGCTTATTGATAGAGGGGTTAATGTTGCCGGAGGATCTGATGCTCCTGTTAGTATGCCGAATTGGAGACAAAGCGTACAAGCGGCTGTTACAAGAAAATCAATTTTAAACGGAGAGATATATGGTATAGAAAACGCAATATCTGTGGAAGACGGCATCAGGATGTTTACGATTAACGGAGCTATCCAGGAACATGCGGAAAAAAGTAGAGGTTCAATTGAAATAGGAAAAGTTGCTGATTTCCAGGTCCTTGGGCAAGATATTCTCACAGTAGACAAAGAAAAGATCGGTCAAATACCTGTACTTATGACAATTGTAGACGGTAAAATCGTTTATTCTGCCTAACAAAATAATTGTTTCAAGAGAGGATGGCACCAGAGTCAATTTTCGGTGCTATCCTCTCTTTTTTATGCCAAATATGTTAACGACAATTTTTTCCGGGTGGAACCGACCGGATATATCACACCGTTTCCCCTTTAGAAACATGAATATATGCATAGTTCTTGCGAAGTTGAGCAGACATAATTTATTGACTACTGTCATCTGACAGTTTAAAATTAAATAAAGGGGGGTTGTCCAAAATGAAAAGATATTCAATATTTGAACTTGCCGATGAAGCCCAAAAACATCAAATTAATTTAGGTACGAGCCCTGTTAGAACGATAAGGTATTATATTAATAAAGAAATTTTGGACAAGCCTAATATAGTGCAAATGGGAAAAAAAAGGGTTTCACAATTTGATGATGAACATTTATATAAGTTGAAAATCGTTGATTACTACAAAAAACAGGGACTAACGCTCGAAGAAATTAGAAAAACTCTTGAGGAACATATTTTTTGGTCAGATTTTGGTTTGGAGCATATAAAGAATTTTATGTCCGACATATATAATCCAAATCTATATAGTAAGACAAAACCAATAACAAGAGAAGCTTTAGCTTACTTTTTACTCAAACTAATTAAAAATAAAGATTTAGATAAAGATGAAGTAATTAAAATATTGAGAAAGTCTGTTGTTGATGCAAATGGCAAATCTGCAGCAGAAATACCCTTGTTAGATGGGGGTTTGTCCTTTGGATCCAAAAATAGTGATACGAAGAGCAGCTGAAAATGAAGAATATTATTTTGATTTACCCCATGCGCTTGAAGAGGCAGACAAGGACGCTATAACCGTGTACGATGTCGAAGAAGTGATGATTAAGGGTAAAATTAATCAAAAAAATCCATCCAAGAATAGGTATAGGTTGAGATATAAGGACATACAAATTGTTGTGGAACTTGTTAATTGTGAAGTTAACATTATTACCGTTATGAGAGAAGATAGGAGGGATAATTATGGCAAAAATCTGTAGATGTGGGGGGGAAACCTCAGTAAAAAACATAAAGATAGAAAGAAATATTGGTGGACGTCGTATAACTTTTCATAATGTGCCTGTGACTATATGTCAAAATTGCAATGAACAATACTTATCATCAAAAGTATTAAAACAGATGGACCGTTTACTAACAAAAAACTCAGAAAGCGATCAAATTAATTATAGTATAGATCCAGTAGAACAAAAATTATACCAAATATTAAAAAACTTAGAAGAACGCGATATAATACCTCCTAGAAATAAAGTGGACATGCCTATTTCGGTTTCAGACATATATTATGCTATGGATCGTATATCTAAATTGAGAGAAGAACAATTATATATATAGTAAAAGCGAGACCAAGACAAAAGGAAAAATAAAGCCGGTTATTATGCCCAAGAAACTTAACAAAGATTATGTCTTGTACAGGAGAAACCGAGGATAGGTAAATATTCCATCCTCGGTTTACTTTTTTGTCGCCCGTTGTTTTTTTTATCGCCGCCGATGTCAGTCGGAGGTTTCCCTAGTGCGTCCGGAATATTTGGTACTCATGTGTAGGAGTTAATTATTATTTATTGTAAGTTGGCCAGGAGCATATGTCGTTTCTGGTACTATCTTTTCTGACGAAGTTTGAACAAATTGCTAAAACAATGAACAATTTGTCTGATACAATGAGCAATTTGTTTATTGTTTGCAGTGACTATGCGGTTATAGGATCGACAGAAACTGACCTGCGTTTTCTCACCACACCAGAACGTTAATACTCCGCAACTTGTGTGGAGCATTTTAATTTTTTTTGTATTTCGATAGAATGGCATAAAAATTGCAAATTTTTTAATATAATTTTTTTTATTTAATTGGGACAACCGGCCAGCCATAAGCGCTTTAAAAAACGTAAAAGATTCCGATTTTTAATCAGACTGCCAGGTTGATATCCTACTGATAACAATTCTTTTGATGATGTCTTTATTTTAAAAATTATTAGCTGCAGGCTTCGAGGAGGTATTTTGCATGGTTGAAAAAGGAACTTGGGCCGTTAAAAAAGGCTTAGCGGAAATGTTAAAGGGCGGCGTGATCATGGACGTCACCACCCCCGAGCAGGCTAAGATAGCGGAAGATGCGGGCGCTTGCGCCGTGATGGCCCTGGAGCGGGTCCCGGCGGATATCCGGGCTGCCGGGGGAGTTGCCAGGATGGCCGACCCCACCATCATCCAGCGGATTATGGATGCCGTAACCATCCCTGTCATGGCGAAAGCGCGCATCGGCCATTTTGTCGAAGCGCAGATCCTGGAGTCTCTGGGCGTGGACTACATTGACGAAAGTGAAGTGCTTACCCCGACCGACGACACCCACCATATCAACAAGCACGTCTTTAAGGTGCCCTTCGTTTGCGGCGCTAGAAACTTGGGTGAGGCGTTGAGGAGGATCGGCGAGGGAGCGGCAATGATCCGGACTAAGGGAGAGCCCGGCACCGGTAACGTTGTTGAAGCCGTCCGGCATATGCGGATGGTAATGGGTGAAATTCGCCGGGTTCAGAATTTACCTAAGGAGGAACTAATGTCGGCGGCCAAGGAAATGGGCGCACCGTATGACCTGATGGTGCAGGTTGCCGGGTTGGGGCGTCTGCCCGTGGTAAACTTCGCCGCAGGGGGTATCGCTACTCCAGCAGACGCCGCGCTGATGATGCAGCTGGGCTGCGATGGCATCTTTGTAGGGTCCGGCATATTCAAGTCCAATAACCCTGCAGTCCGGGCCAAGGCTATTGTGGCTGCCACCACCCATTACAACGACCCGCAAATCCTGGCAGAGGTATCCAGGGATCTGGGCGAGGCCATGCCCGGCCTGGAGATAGCCACCATTTCACCAGAGCAAAGGATGCAGGACCGCGGGTGGTAGGTTTCAGTTGTCCGAATAATTTAAAAGATTTGGTCCGGAAGCAAATAAAAGCATATCGTTAATTGTAGGCTCTCGGGAGTTAGAGTTGTTCTCGTGCCACAAGCGGTAGGAAAAGCCGCTTTTGCTTGTAGGAATTAGACATCAGACCCAGGTTACGTTATTAATGTCCCAAATATTTGCAGCGAGAGATCTCGTAAAAATAATTTGACATCGGAGGTAAAAATAAATGATTGTATACGGGCCGGTGCCATCAAGACGCTTACCACAGTATTGGAATAAATAATATTCCACCGAAGACCTGCGATATTGTCAATGATCTTTTAAGCATTTCATCTGTACACCCGGTTCGAGAAGATATTGTTAACGAAATTCTCGAAAAAAGGAATGTAGATAAAGCAGTGATAGACGATCTGCTAAAACGGGATATGATTGTTGAGTTTTTGTATGAAGGAAAAAAGTTTTACAGAAAAAACATAAAAAAATAAACAAAAAACATAAGGAGACGGCTTAACCGGAAAAAATCGAGAAGCGCTTAATTCTTTAACCTTTGCGTAGAGCAAAAAAATTTACGGGCATTACAAATTAGATCTTCTAAAAATGTAATTTCCTTGCAGATGAGATAGCGCTGTAAATTTAAGTGAATCTTGTGTGGTGGCAAAATGTCCACCTTTATTTTTTGGCTATATACCTGATAGCACACGATAAAAGTGGCATATCAGTTAAGAAACTGGAACAAGACCCCGAAGTCAGTTATCCCAAAGTTGATTTTGGCTTATCTTTTCTAATAGATTTTAACAAATTGTATTAAACAAACTGTTCACAGTAAAGGACAATTTGTTTACTGTTTGCTCAGCGATATACAGTAAATTGGCCCAATGGGAACTAACTAATGTTTTCTCACTTGTGTAATAATATAATCGCTTCACTGTTTTTTTTTGCATAATATATATATATTTATGAGGATTATTGAAAAATTGGCATATCAATTGCTTGATTAGTTAGTATAAGTTTTTTAAGGTGACAAAATTTTTAAAGGGAGGTGGAGAAAGAAGATGAGTGACGAGTGATTGATATTAACAATAATTGAAATTAGTCTAGTAGTGAAATCGAAATTACGGGAAGAAAAATAGAAATTAGAGTTGCTGTTATAAACTCAAGAAGTGAAGATCTTTGCATTGAAACTATTCAACTGGATGGACTCAAAAGTGGAGAAGTACTTATCCGTATCGTAGTATCATACAGCATGGTGGCACGAGGATTAGATAATCTTTTTGTTAAAAAGAGATATAGAGAATAATGAGCAACGTGTTTAGCGAATTCTCTAAACAGTATATCGACGGCGAATGGCAAAACGGCAGCAGTCAAAACTGGTCATGATTTGGAAACAGGTTCTACAAGCAAGCCAGTATTGAAGTTGGCTTAATTTTTCTAAAATCACTCCGATTTGCATGTTCCCTCAGGGACTTGTAAACAAAGGGTATGAAGAGCAATTTTCATGCCTGCCATTGTGCAAAGGAGGAGATACCTTGATTAAGTGTGTCTTCTCCTTTTTGTGTGCGCTAGATTTATAAATTTAAATATTAATAACGGGAGGTTCTGGTATGAAGATTTTACGCATTAACATGACCGATTTGAGTGTATTAGAGGAAGTGGTACCCCAAGATTATGTCGGCTTGGGGGGGAGGGCATTAACTTCAATGATAGTTGCAAATGAAGTTAGACCTACCTGTCATCCCCTTGGGCCAAACAATAAGCTGGTTTTCGCCCCGGGATTGCTTACTGGAACAATGGCTCCTAACACCGGTCGCTTGTCTGTAGGAGCAAAGAGCCCTTTAACAGGGACAATTAAAGAGAGTAATGCTGGGGGAACATCGTCACAGAAACTAGCTAAATTGGGGATAAAGGCCTTAGTGATCGAAGGGAAACCAACTGGGGAAAAGTTTTACACTATTAAGATTGACAAAAATGGTGCATCAGTTGTTGAAGAAAACGAAGTGGTCGGGTTAGGAAACTATACAGCATTTAAAAAACTATCTAGTATGTACGGTGAGAAGGTTGGGGTTATAGGCATTGGTCAGGCTGGAGAGGCTAAGATGAGCGCAGCCAATATTTCTGTTAAGGATCTTGATGGTAATATACGAAGCGCCGGTCGTGGTGGTCTAGGTGCTGTTATGGGCTCTAAACAAGTTAAGGCTATTGTCATTGATGATAGAGATGCAGAAGGTTTGGCAATTGCCCAGCCTGAGAAGTTTAAAGAAGCTGCCCGTCGTCTGGCAAATAACATAAAAAAGCATCCCGTAACCGGTGAAGGCATCCCTACCTATGGAACTAATGTAATGGTAAATATTATTAACGAGGCCGGGGGACTGCCAACCAGGAATTTCCGAACAGGTCGTTTTGACGGTGCTCAGAAAATATGTGGGGAAACGATGTATGATACAATTGTTAAACGTAACGGCAAACCGACACATGGCTGTTGTACAGGTTGTATTATTAAGTGTTCTCAAGTCTACAATGATGCAGAGGGCAATTATGTGACTTCCGGATTTGAATATGAAACAATTTGGGGCTTCGGTGCCAACTGTTGTATAGATAATTTAGATGACATTGCGCGAATTGATTGGCTGTGTGATGACATTGGCATCGACACTATTGAAATGGCTGCAACTACTGCTGTTGCCATGGATGCAGGCATAATAAATTTTGGTGATGGTAAAGCTGTAATTCGTTTATTAGAAGAGGAAGTGGCTAAAGCTAGTCCGCTAGGTAGAATTTTGGGAAATGGTGCCGATTTGACTGGTAAGGCATATGGGATAACAAGGGTACCAACTGTAAAAGGGCAGAGTATTCCCGCATATGATCCCCGGGCTATTAAGGGAATGGGGATAACCTATGCAACATCCACTCAGGGTGCCGATCACACTGCCGGTTATACAGTTGGTACTAACCTTTTAAAAATTGGTGGAGAAGTCAATCCTTTAGGCAAAGCAGGTCAGGTGGAATTATCTAGAAACTTGCAGATAGCAACCGCTGCTTTAGACAGCACAGGATTGTGTTTGTTTGTTGCCTTCCCAATATTAGATTTTCCGGATACTTTTCAGGCAATTGTAGATCTAATCAATGCACAATATAATTTAGAATTAACCTGTGATAATGTAAATGAGCTTGGCAAATTAATAATTAAAACAGAAAAAGAGTTCAATAAAGCTGCTGGTTTTTCTAATGCACATGACCGCTTACCTGAGTTCTTGAGTGAAGAATGTGCTCCACACAACACTACTTGGGACTTTACTGGTGCAGAAATTGATGAGTTATACAACTTCTAATAATGGTTCTTAAGAAATGACTTGACACCCCCAAATTGGTCACCTGATATTAATAGCTCTTAGTATCATATAATTTCAAAAGATAATTAGCTTGAGCCTCGATGACCTGGAGCCTCTGCAGGCTGTGTTTCCAAGGGATAACGAGATGTGGACTAAGACATATCCCTATGCCAGCCAGGCTAACTAACACAGCCTGCGCTCCAGGTTAAGGGTCTCTGCTTCAATAAACGGCTAATATGCCTGTAATTATATTCACCGGTCTGTTAATATATTGCTGATATACTGTGGCCCGTTATCCGAGCGTATCACCGGCTTGGTTGTTTCCCCAACATCCTTTGAATTAGAATACCCCAAATCTTGCTTGGTGTACAAGTGTATAATACTTGGCGCTTACCTAACAACTGCTTTTTAGTTATCCCAACCCACAAAATCCCTCATGCAAATAAGCTGAGGAGTTTTTTAAATATATAGAAAATTCCACTAGAATGTGAAAAAAGGATGTATTATAATGAAATTATATAAGTATTGAAGATGGCTTAATTTTTCTAAAATCACTCCGATTTGCATGTTCCCTCTGGGAATATGCAAACGAAAGGTATGAAGAGCAATTTTCATGCCTGCCATTGCGCAAAGGAGGAGATACATTGATTATCTCCTCCTTTTTTTGTGTGGTATCCCAAGCATATGTCGGCTTGTGGAGAAGGGCATTAACTTCAATGTAGTTGGCAGTGGAATACAACAGGTAACCGCAGCAATTGAGCAGACATCATTCTGGCGGATTTAACGAACAATATGGCAACCGCCAAAAACGAGGTGATTGGTTCGGTAACCGTAGGAAGGAGGTTAATCTATGCACAAAGATTTAATTCGGGCGAGAGACGAATTTCTTTCTATTGGACGAGTTACATCCAAAGTTCCACCGATAATTTCTGAATCGTGGAAAAGAAGTTTATCATACAATGTAAATCCGCATTTATGTAAATCGCCTAAAGTGCTCAGTTCAACGGAAATACAAGTGCTGAAAAAGTCAAGTTTACTAGTTCATGCTTTTCAGGCAGTCATCCCCAAAATAGAATCGTTCTTTAATAATAAATACTCAGTTATTTTAGCTGATGATAAAGGAAGGATTCTTAGTGTGTTCGCCAAGGACGGTCTATTAGAAATGTTAAAATCCGTAAATACGGTTCCGGGATCGGTATGGAGTGAGGAGTTGTGCGGAACAACTGCGTTTGGCACCACGCTAGTGGTCGGTAAGCCGATTACCATCCATAGTGTGCAGCATTTCTGTGAAACATGGCATATTTTTTCCTGCGCTGGTATCCCGATTTGCCATCCGATCAATGGAAAGGTGATTGGTGTACTGGATCTAACCTGTCTTCCGCAAGATTTTCCTTCCAATGCATTGATTTTGATAGCAGCGTTGGCAAAAAGCATGGAGATCGAAATTTTCGGTCAATTCCAGATTCATAAACTTTTTCTTGAGAACGCTTACTTAGAGAAAAAAACGCGGATTGCAGATGATTTGCTTGTTGCTGTCGATATCGATGGTCAGATTGTGCTAAGTAATGATTCTGACACCATCCCTTATCGTTCTTGGATCGACCGATTCGATTGGTCTCATTACTTCCAAACGCGTGTAGCGCAATCGGAACTTTCCCCACCATCGGCGCACGAAGAGCATCTCCTATCTTTTTTGCCTGATCTTTCGGATGGTTGTCTTCAATTGGTATATTACCAAAATCGAATTATCGGTGCCCTTATCCAGATGCGGCGTCAGCACAAACGCACCGGCAAGGTGCACACTATTAAATATAAACCGCAATCCAGTAGTGAGATTTCGTTAAACCCTATATTGTCAACGGTAACCGGCTCGACATCTGAGGCAATTGTCGGCAAATCACCCCGTTGGCTGAAAATGATGAAAAAATTGAAAAAGATCGCAGTGCGAGATACGATTGTGCTTTTGATAGGAGAAAGCGGAACAGGTAAAGAATTACTTGCGCAATATATACACCACAACAGCTTAAGAAGGCTCAAACCGTTTATCGCCGTCAACTGTGCCGCATTTACCCATGATCTGGTAGCGAGCGAGTTGTTTGGATATGCACCAGGGACGTTTACAGGCGGTCTGAAAGAGGGTAAAAAAGGGCTTTTTGAGGCAGCGAATGGCGGCACACTGTTTCTTGACGAAATAGCAGAACTTCCCCTTTCTACCCAGGCGATGCTGCTCCGAGTGCTGCAGGAAAGACAAGTTACCCGCATTGGCGAATACCGTCCCCGTTCACTGAATATCCGGGTGGTTGCTGCTACCAATCGGGAACTGAAGCAAGCGACAAAAGAAGGGAAATTTCGCTTGGATCTCTATTACCGTTTAAATGCTGTAGAGTTAAAAGTACCCCCGTTGCGGGAACGGAAAGAGGATATCGTAACGATGGCAGAGTATTTTTTGCGAAAGCATAGAAACGGTCCGTTTGTCAATCGTTTGATGCCGGAGACGGTAGATATATTGCTTTCGTACGATTGGCCTGGAAATGTAAGGGAACTGAAAAATGCGATAGAACATGCCGCTGTCTTTTCTGACGATGACCGTATCTTTCCATGTCATTTACCAGACGCGTTAGTGGAATCTACAGAATCAAAAAATGAAAGCACAAGCGTGGAGCCAATTACCTCATTTGGAGAGCGATGCTTGGAAGTCCTCGACGGTGAAAGGAGTGAAATCGAGATGGCCTTATATGAATGTCGTTACAATATAACGAAGACGGCCAAACGGTTAGGGATTTCACGGGGAACGCTGTATAAAAAAATGAAACAATATCAAATTACATGTTAGGCTAGTCTTTATCGTCGCCACCCTAGCGGGCTGTGGCAGAGCGAAGGATCTTTATAAATTTGCACCGTTGATATCGCTGAGTTGGTGCCGTTCGTTTTAACAAGGTCTAAGGCCAACCAGTAATAAACTTCGATTCCCGACACAAGGGTATTAGGTCCACTAAAATTTTAGGCCACTATGAAAAGTTTATGCCTGAAACCCTTAATTCCGATGCTGTTTCATAAATTTAATATTGTCCCTGTCTTTATAACCCTTTGATATTGGGGTTTTAAAAGGTGGCTCAGTATACCATAGCGCAATAATTATTTTACCGTTATTCACCGGCACCTCTAAATCGTAGCGTAACCATTTAGTTGAAGTTTTTAACCAATTAGCCCTTTTTTTCTACAATTTAGGACAGTACTATTGCCGGGAACCTTAGGTTTGATTTATATTCTGAGTAAAGAATAGTGTGGGAAAAAAGGTATTTTTACTTAATAGAGAGAGAGAGCACTCTCTCTCTATTAAAGGGGGTAAGTATGCTACAGGCATTTGAAAAGCTGTCTCCAGATAGACAACAGGCTATTTTAAACGCTGCTGCCAATGTGTTTGCGGAGGAAGGATACCATTTTGCGCGAATCTCCAAAATTTGTGAGAAAGCTGGGATCTCTAATGGAGCTCTTTATAAATATTTCAAGGATAAGGAAGATTTGTTTTTAGCGGTAGTGGATAACTGCGTTTATCTCCTTGAAAATGAATTGTTTTCGACAATGACCGTTAGCAGAAAATCAATTTTTGATTCAATAGGTAGCTTTTTAACTGCAAATGTTCAGTTTAACAAAGAATATTGTGACTATTTAAGAATCTACTGCGATTTAGGTTCACCTTCAATGGGAAGATTTGCGGCAAACGCCTCTAAAAAAATTGAAACTATGGCAAGTAGGTACACTATCAAACTAATTGAGGAGAGTAAAAGCCGCGGAGAAATAAATAAGAATATCAGTAACGAAGCGGCAGCTTACCTGATTGACAGTTTTACGACCTTCTTCGCTTACTCGCTCGTTTGTGAATACCACTCCAATAGGTTTGATTCTTTCTATTCGGCATCAGGAAGAAGGTTTTCCGTGGACGAGAGAATGCAGATCATCTTAGATTCTCTTAGGCAGGCCCTTAACATAATTATTTAGTACAAAATACTTGAGAAGATTGGCCGGTCAAAGGTGAAGTTACCCCAGGGGATACTTGCCTTTGTCCAGTATATAACATGAAGGAGAGAGAGCGTTCACTCTCAATGTTATAAAGTAATTGGCTAGAATATTTTCTTGACGACGGGAAGGGAGGTTTATTGTGCTTATTATTTTAGGACATTATGCAAAAGTTTGGCAGTACCGAGTATAAGCATGATTTTCGAATAGGGAGGGGGTTTTGTTGGGTAATGTTGCTGATGAGCTGGAAAAAAAGGAATTGATTTAAAAATGATAGCTGTGAGGGTAAAAACAATTATGAAATTGCGTTCCTAGTGTCTGGTAGGGATCAGACCGTTGAGCTGCCAGCGGTTTAGTGACGTTATGATGTCAGACAGGTCCGTGATCCAGAGCTTAGTAATAATGGACCAGTCCTTGTTTACGAGAACTAGTAGTCCACCGGCATAGTATTGTTGCAGTTGTTCGATGATATAGTTTTGGTACGTTTCATGCGGTTTTAAGACAAGAGACTATTTTATATAATTAAGGAGGAAAAGAGTTCTATGAAAATTACAGCTGAAAGTAGTATGGCAAGGTTTTCAGAAAAATTCAAAATTTCCAGGGAATTTACAGAGAAATGCAGAAAAAAGGTTCCCAACGGTTACAGCAGGCAGACCTTTAATTACGGGCCTCATGCAATTTTCGTTGACCATGGTGATGGGGCGTATATTTACACAATTGATGGACATAAGCTGCTTGATTTGAATAACAATTTTTCGGTTAGTATCCTTGGTCATAATAATCCCGCGATTAACAACGCCATTAAGGATGTCCTTCCAAAAGGTTTTTCATTGGGAAATCCTATGAAGTATGAGAGCAAATTGGCGGAGATTATTTGCTCACGTATTGAATCCGTTGAAAAGGTCAAATTTTCATGTTCAGCCAGCGAATCCTGTATCAGTGCAGCTAGAATCGCAAGAGGATATACCGGAAAAACTAAGATAGCCAAAATGGAAGGCGGATATCATGGATTTATTGAAGATCTTTGTGTATCAGCACATCCCGATCCTTCTATGGCTGGCCCTGATGATCGTCCTGTTCCTATGGCTGACTCTGGGGGAATTAACTCTTATATTGTTGAAAACACTATTATACTGCCGCAGAATGACCTTGCAGCTTGTGAGAAGATTCTGAGAGAGAATGCTGCCGATATAGCATGCCTCTTTATGGAACTGCAATCAGGAGCCGGCGGTATCGTTGTGCTGGATCAGGAATTTGTTAAAGGCATTCGTGCCCTAACAGAAGAGCTTGGCATCGTGTTGATTTTTGATGAGACAATCACCTTGCGGATTAACTATCATGGAATGCAGAGCTTATATGGAGTAAAGCCGGATCTCACAATAATGGGAAAAATTATTGGTGGAGGCCTTCCTCTAGGTGCAGTAGGTGGGAAAGCTGAAATTTTAGAGGTCCTCGAAAAAGGTATCGTTGGAATTTCCGGTACACACCACGGTAATAACCTTGCCGCCGCAGCAGGGATAGCCTGTCTTGAAGTTATGGATGAGGCTGCCTATGATAGATTAAACGGGCTTGCCAAACGAATTAAAGATGAACTCAATGCATGGTCCAATCGGAAGAATTATCCATTTATGGTATACGGAGAAGGCTCATATATTGCGTATGCATTCACAGACAAAAACGGAAGACAAATAACAACCCACAGAGACTTTTGGAGATATGCAAATAATGATGCCATCTTAATTTTCGCATTAGAAGCAGCTACACGTGGATTCTTCCCGGTACATCGTGGACAGCTCGCTCTTTCAACACCAATGACCGATGAAGACATCGATAGTTTCATAGCCACAACTAAGGAGATTGTCGACGGGATATTGAAAAACTAGGCTTGGTGAGATCTATGTTATACAATGTCTCATTATAAAACAGGATGGCACCCCCATGTTTGCTCGCGCAAAAAAGTCCGGAGAGTACCTGTAAATAGTTAACAGCCGAAAAGAAAAAGGCAACATAAAACTATTGGTGGAAACCCTAAACACATAAAAAACGTGCCTGACCGCAAAACCGATGTTAAAGATGCTGAGTGGATCGCTAAATTACTTCGCCTTAAAGATTAGTAAACCGAATAAAGATGATGCTGTTTACCAGTATATGCTTAAGAAAGAAACTGAAGGGAAGCCAAAAAAAGTTGCCAAAATCGTTGCGTTAAATAAGTTCCTGCGTATTTACTATGCCAGAGTGAAAGGGGTGTATGTGGCAGCCTGAATGACTCATTTAAGTCCAACAGGCCAGTTGCCTTTTATTAGCAGGATTATCCATATGATGGCAAACCTTTTTGGCAGCGATGACAAAAATGAATATATTGACAATTAGATTATTAAAACACTTTTAGAACGATTATAAAGAGAAAGATTAAGGCCGTGGACCGCTGTAATATAAGGATATAATAGGAAAGTCTCTGACTGTGCATACATCGACAAGCGGCCCGCCTCCACCAATTTTTTTATCGAAAGAAGTCGAGACTATGATCAACAGCAGTTGGCTTCTTTGCTTTTTGTGTTAGAATAAAGTGTACATTGTTTATTCTTTCTCATTCAAACTCGTTTACTCAGGCTTGATGAGCTAAAGAAATTCGTGTATATATATTTAGATTGGGCCAGGAGGTTGGTTTCATGCCAAATATTAAATCCAGCACGGACTTAAGGAACAAATACAATGAAATTTCGACGTTCTGTCATGAAAGCAGAGAGCCCATCTTTATTACTAAAAATGGACAGGGAGATTTGGTCGTTATGAGCATTGAGACCTATGAGATGCTCAACGGCAAACTCGAACTTTACCGTCTGCTTGATGAGGGCAGGGCGGCGGTAATAGGGGGCAGAAAGCGTCCACTTGAAGATGTCATGCGAGACATCCGGCAGGAAATAACTGATGGCAAAATATAGGGTTGACGTATCTTTTTTGATTTTGCAACAAATGAGAGAGATCTGAAAGAGACATCTTTGCCTTGAAATAGCTGGGGAGAGCGTCAAAAAAATAGATTAATGCTTCTTGAAGCGCTTCATCAGTTAATACGAGTTTTTCTTTCAAGATTGTTCTTAATATACTTAAAATGAGCTGCAAAGATTCTGGTAAAGAAATTACCGACTATATGTATATAGAGGGCAAAGCTGATAAAATTGGATAATAAAGCAGGCAGCGAGGCCAGTTTTATTGTATCGCAGAATACATATATGGTTGATGGCATCCAGATAGAAGCCGGTGCTGAGCTTATAGGCTTTTATGCCGGGCCGTATGTTGTTTAGAAATTTTTAAGAAAAAGTTAAGCATTTATTAAACTTTTGTTTAACGGGTGTTTAGCTTTTGCTGATAATATATCTTTAATCAAATAAGCATGCAATGAAGAGCACAATATTTTGGCGAAGAAGCCTGCCGGGAACTACTCCCTGCAGGCTTTTTTTATTCTCAGGCGATGGGGCCTAAAAAAAGTCAAGTTTCATACGGTGCCGTGATGGAGGGCACGCATTTTCTGGCGAAGGAGCCTGCCGGGGATAATCCCCGGCAGGCTTTTTGTTTCAACCTGACTAACTTGGCGTAAGTCTCCACTTCTATAAGTGGGAGCACAACGCCAAATAAGTCATGCATTTGCAGTTCTAAAATTCAGGGCGAGTTGAATCTCCCCCTGAATTAAGAACTTGCTTCAAAGGGGGGTTGTTTTGCTTGATGCTGTGAGCCTGGAAACAAATAGATTACCCAGCAAAAAGGAAAGGAGAGTCATTATTATGGAACAGCAAAAAAAACTGGGCTTCTTATCCGCTTTTTCTGTAGCCGTGGGCTTGGTGGTGGCATCCAGCACCCTGGTTACTCTGGGTCAGGGTATGGGTATGGCAGGGGGGGGCTTCATCATTGCCATGGTTGCCGCCTGGTTCCTGCAGTATTTTTCCGCCCAGAGCTTTGCGGAACTAACAACCTCTTTGCCCAAATCGGGCAGCTTGAACGTCTACGCCCGGATGGCGATGGGCCCGGCCCTTGGTATTATCAGCATTCTGGCAGGTTATGTCTATATGAGTTTTTTAACCGTTCCGGCTGAGCTGTCGGTGGCCGGGGCCGTCTTTAACGGGGTCTTTGCCCCGGAGTTTTCCCCCGCTTTGTTTGCCTTTGTCTTACTGGCGATATTCACCATTGCCAACCTCCTGGGGGTGGACGTTTTTGCCAAGCTGCAGATTTTTTTAACCATTACCATGATTGTATCTATCAGCATCCTGGGGATAATCGGCCTGACCAATGCAGGTCTTCCGGTTCCCGCCGTCCCGGATATGCCCTTTAACCCCATGGGGCTGTCGGTATTAGGCCTTACGGCTCTGGCTATCTGGCTTTACATCGGAATTGAGTTTGTATGTCCCCTGGTGGAAGAAATCGACAGGCCGGAAAAAAATATCCCCCTGGCCATGACCCTTGGTTTGCTGGTAATTATTGTAGTAAACATACTGTACGGCTTTGCCTCCATTAAGTATGTTGCGGCGAACGCTTTGGCTGCTTCGGACACTCCCCATGTCATTGTGGCCCAGGCCATTCTCGGCCGGGGTGGAGAGATTTGGATCGGCCTGGTCTCGATCCTGGCTACGGCCAGTTCGGTAAACACCTTTATTGCGGTAATCCCGAGAATGCTCTACAGCATGGCCAAAGACGGCGAAGCACCCAAAATCTTTACGATGATCCACCCCCGCTTCAGGACGCCCTGGGTGGGAATTCTGATAGTGTTTGCCATTTATTCTATGCTCCTTTTACTGGGCATTGCCGGAATTGAACAAATTATGATCCTGATTCTTTCCGCCGCAACCTGCTGGCTGCTGGCTTACGTACTGACCCACATTGTGGTAATCGTGCTGCGGTACAAATACCCGACCCTGAAGAGGCCTTACAAAACGCCATTATACCCCTTACCGCAAATCCTGGGCAGCGCAGGGATGATTTACGCCATTTGGGCCATCTGGCCTGATGTTGTTACCAAAATGGAAATATACAAGTATGCGGGGGTAGCCCTGTTGGTTTGCGTGATCTATACGGTAGTCTGGGTTAAATTTGTGATGAAGAAAAATCTGTTTGAGCCCATTTCCCTGGAAGAAGAAATGGGGGCTGAGTTTGTCCGTGAAGCCTTGAAACAGGAAGCACCCGTCAAACGGCTGAATACGAGCACGGTAAGTTAGCGAGAACTTTAGCTAAGGTGATAGGAATATGAAACAGAAAATCGATGGCTATGCCAGGACATCCCTGGGGTTTATAGCCAAAGAGTTCGGAGCATATTTAGGAAAGATGGAAGCTGATCCGGATGGAGTTGTTTTTACAGCTCCTCCGGGATCGCTTTCGCAAGTCAGAATTACTAACAACAAGAAAAAATTTCTTTTGGGAGGGCTCTTTGCACTGGAAATCATAGGAGAAATTCCTTTAAAAGGTCTGGTAAGGGATAATTGCCCCATTCGCCTGCATTACCGGGGGAGTCTTCTGAAAGGTAAAGCCTATTTCCAGGACCGGCAGGGAGTGCACAAAGCAATTGTATCCCGCTTGAATAATGATGCGGAGCTGATCCGGACTTTGAGTCAATTGGACCTGGAAAAAGGTGAAATATGGGTGGATGACGACAAATACACCATAAAACTATCCCCTTTGGGTGGTTCTTATATGTATATGATGATTCCTCCCTTGCGTTATACCGGGTCATTGCCAAAAAAAGAAATCAACCGGCTGTATGCCGCCTTGGCCAGAGCTTCAGAAATATTAAAAACAGGCAGACCCGCTGTTTAACCTGACTAACTTGGCTTAAGTTGCCTACTCTCTAGGTGGGGGTACAACGTTAACTAAATCATGCATTTGCAATTCTAAAATTCAGGAGGAGTTGAATCCCCCTTGAATTTTAGAACTTGCTTCAAAAATACATTGAAAGTGAGGTTGGGAGAAAAGGTGTTGGGAAAAAAGCTTTTAGTCTTATTAACTTTGACCTGTGTTGCCCTGACTACCCTCGGCCTAACTGTCTTTTCCGGACAGTTTAAAAAAGGAGATGCCTTTACCGGTGAGATGGGCATAAGTGCCGACGTAGACCTGCAAAAGCTCAAGGACGGTCTTTCTCTTGATGAGGAGATGCTGGTTCTGGGTAAAAGAGACGGAAGCATGGCGGTCTATTCCTCCGACCTGGAAAAAACTATGGACCTGCCCGCTTTTCATGAAAGTGAAGTTCACGCTATTGCTGTGTCACCCGATCGTAAATTTATGGTCAGTGGTGATAAAAACGGCAAAGTGGTAGTCTGGGACGTGCTTGACCAAAAGGTGAGATCTCTGGATGATGCTCACCTGGGAGATGTACGGGATATCGTTTTTGCGCCCGGCGGGGAGTATTTTGCCACCGCCAGTAAAGACCGGACTATTAAAATCTGGGAGACCGGGACCGCTAAAAGCGTTCAAACTTTAAAAGGGCACCAAAGCTATGTTTTAGGGCTTGATTTCAGCCCTGACGGAAACTATATCGCCTCGGTGGGAGCAGATAACTTTTTGATTATCTGGGATGTCAAAACCGGTCGGAAGGTCCGGGAAAAAGGCAACAGCCACTACCGGGCGGTGAACCAGGTGTTGTTTTCGCCGGACGGCAGATATCTCTATACGGCCAGTTCCGACTCCCTGATCAAGATCTGGGACTTCTTCACACTGGAGTGTCTGAACACCTTAAAAGGGCACAAAAATGAAGTGCTGTGCCTGGCCATCAGCCCGGATGGGAAAACTCTCCTTTCGGCCGCCAGAGACAACACCCTGCTCTACTTTGATGCCATAACCGGAGAAAAAACGGCAACCGTAGCGTTGGCTAACAATCTCTACGTGTCCGGCCTCGAATTTGCACATAGCGGAGCCAAGATCTATGTGGGAGACATGTCCGGCGACCTGATTTGCCTGGATTACCAGGGCCGGAAGATCGTGAACCAAAAGGCGGTGGAGCCGATTTATGCCTTGAGTAAAATTTAGGGGTATTTATGAGGTAGTTTGGCCATTAAACAGTTGATGAACAACACAGTTAAATGGTTTTCAAAATCTTATTGAAAGGGGTTTTAATAATGGAAAGTACTGTTTTAAAAATGATAAGCACCAATGGGATTGATCCGTCCACCGGTTACAAGAATTTAACGGTGGATGATGTAAAAAGACTGATCAATGACCGGGGTATCGAAATGATTCGCCTGGAATACGTGGACCTAAACGGTGTCAACCGGGGCAAGCTGCTACCCGCCGACATGATAGACGTGGTCTTTGAGGACGGCATCGCCTTCGCGGCAGCCATTATGGCCATTTGTTTCGACAACAGCGTGGCCCAGGTCAAAGGCCTCTCCGAATACTATGACGATATGAAGGTCCTGGGCGACCCCACTACTTTCACCATCTTGCCTTATCTTGATAAAACAGCCCTGCTGCTGGGCGACCTTTATTACCATCAAAAACCGATGAGACAGTCGCCCCGCTGGTTTTTAAAGAACATGATCAAGCAGTATAACGATATGGGTTACAACCCCATCACGGCCAGTGAAATTGAATTCTTCCTGTATAACAAGGTTGAGAACGGTGATATCCTGCCTTATACCAGGCAAACGGGCAACGCCTATACCAGCAATATCCGGACCGACCCCCAGGGTTTTTTAAACAAGCTTACCAGGACCTTTAAGGAAATGGACTTCAAGGTCCTTTACATGAACCACGAATTTTACCCTGGCCAGTACGAATACAATTGGAGCCACAGCCCGGCTTTGCGCAACGCTGACGAAACAAGTTTGTTCAAAGGTATTTGCAAGGACATTGCCGAGCAGAATAATCTGTTTGCTACCTTTATGGCCAAGCCGAAGAACGCCGACGGCGGCAGTGGTTGTCATTTTCACATCTCTTTGAACGACCTGAAAATGGGACAGAACATCTTTTACGACCAAAACGATCCGGACGGAACCTCCAAGGTTTTACGGAACTTTGTGGCGGGAATTCTCAAGCACGCCAGGGCGCTTACGGCCTTTCTGGCTCCCACGGTTAACTGCTTTAAGCGCTTCCAGCCGGATACTTTCGCTCCTTATTACATCGGCTGGGGAAATGACAACCGCACTACCTACGTGCGCATTCCCGAAGAGCGGGGCAAGGCCACCCGGGCGGAAATCAGGGCGGGGAGCGCGGCCTGCAACCCCTACCTGGCCCTGGCGGGGATCCTGGCCGCGGGCCTTGACGGTATAACCAACAACCTGGAGCCGCCTGAGATAGTTGACAGCGATCTGTATCACGATGCGGCCAGGCAGACCGAAATCGTACCCAAGAGCTTATACCGGGCTTTAGCGGAACTGGAAAAGGATGAGTGGCTCTGCCGGTGTGCCGGGGAGGAGTTAATCAATAACTTTATCGCTGTTAAGCAAATGGAAGTGGAGAAATTCACCAACTTCGTTACGGATTGGGAATGGCAGAACTATTCATATCATGTTTAAAAAACTATCAAGTCAGCGCAAGGAGGACTAATCATGTGTGGAATTGCCGGTATCATAAACAAAAACGGCATGGACATATCAGCCAAGCTTTTGGAAATGCTTTGCCTGATACAGCACCGCGGTCCTGACGCCAGCGGCATAGCCGTGTATGGCGAGGGACCGGAAGTAAGTTTACGGGTTTCCATTACCCAAAAGGAAATGGTTCCCACCCTGGAAAACATCATTGTCCGGTATGGAACCGTGCTGTCCAGTCAGTTTTCCGACGAGAGCAGGGCTGTGGTGTTCGCGGATTTGAAGCTGGTTATTGACCGGGACCATCTGGCCGGGCTCCATGCGGCTATCAACTCCCGGGACGGCCTCTATGTGCACTCTCTGGGCCGGGGAATGAAAGTTTATAAAGATGGTGGGACTATCACCAATTTGACCAAGCATCATATTATTGAAAACTGCCATGGCACCCATGGCCTGGGGCATGTTCGGATGGCCACCGAGAGCGCCGAGGACATCAACGCGGCCCACCCTTTTGTTTCCCCGTTTTATCCGGAATTGACTATCGTCCACAACGGCCAGTTCACTAATTACTTTAACATGAGGAGGTACCTGGAAAGCAAGGGGGCTATCTTTAAAACGCTGAACGACTCGGAGGCGGCCAGCCACCTCATCGCCCTGGCCATGCGGCAAAACGGGGGAGACCTGAAGGATGCCCTGCATTTTGCTCTGGAGGAAATGGACGGCATCTTTTGCATCATTGCAGCCACATCCAACCAAATCGGCATTGCCAGAGACAAGCTGGGAATCAAGCCCCTCTTGCTTTTTGAAAAGGAAGGCATTACATTGATTGGCTCTGAACAGATTGAATTTACAGCTGTCTTCCCCGATGTTTACGCCGACGAAATTGAACCGGGAGAGGTAATGGTATGGAATATATAGACGCATTAGATTTTAAAAGCAGGGAATTAAACCAACTAATTGCTGAAAAACTTAAATCCGGCCAAGAAGTAACCATTTTAAACCCCCACTCCATGCATAACATCGCCACGGGCCTGTCGGTTCAAGGAAAAATCATCGTTCGTGGCAGCACCGGTTTTTATGCCGGCGGCTTTCTGGAAGGGCCCACTCTGGTGGTTGAAGGAAATGCCGGCTGGTATGTGGGCGACAACATGATGGATGGGGAGCTTTTGGTGACCAAGAACACCGGTTGTAATGCCGGCACCTATTTTTACGGCGGGACCATGGTTATCTACGGCAACACCGGGAGCCGGGCGGGCTACGGGATGAAAGGCGGGACCATCATCGTCTGCGGTTCCGCCGGCCGCTGGTCGGGCCAGATGACCCTGGGCGGCAAACTGGTTATTCTGGGCAAAGTGGGCAAACAGATCGGGGAGTCCATGTATAAGGGCGTGATCCTGGTCCGGGACAAGGAAGCCGGGGAGAACCTGGGCCAAAATGTGTTCCTGGACAAGATCACAGAGCCGGAAATGCAAGAACTGGCCGGCTTGTTTGAACAATATGAGATCAAGGCCGACCCGGAGGAGTTTAAGGCCATTCGTCCTCTGGCCACGGGCAGGCATAGCTATGTTTTGTTCGAACCCCGGTTGAACCCTGAATTGTCCCGATAAATAACGGCTGAGCTTAAGGAGAGAAACCCATGAGTGATAAAAAGAAGAGGAATTTTGAGCCTAAAGATGTCCAGCGGGGCATCTGGAACCAGGAAATTATCTCGGAAATAGATTATAAAGCTGTTAACGGAAAACATCGTATCCGCGGCTGCGGCGCCACCCGTTACATGCCTACCTTTGATGACCTGATGATCCTTCCCTCGCAGCTTTCCAGGATGTCCATCGACACCTACCGGGAGCCTTGCGAGACCAGAACCGTTCTGGGCAAGCGCTTTGCTACCAGGCCCATCGTGTTGGAGACACCGGTGATGATCGCGGGGATGTCCTACGGGGCCATCAGCAAAGAGGCCAAAATTGCTCTGGCCAAGGCCACGGCCCTGACCGGAACGGTAATCAGCAACGGTGAGGGAGGGCTGCTGCCCGAAGAAAAGCAGCACTCCTACCTGCAGTCTATTCAGGTCCTGCCCAGCCGCTTCGGCTTCAGCAAGCGCAATCTTGAAGCGGCCGATATGCTGGAAGTGCTTATCGGCATTGGGGCCAAGCCGGGCCTTTCAGGGCACCTCATGGGCAGTAAAATTACCGAGGAGATCGCCAGCTTCAGGCAGCTCCCGGTGGGTATCGATTTGCACAGCCACCCCCGCCACGGCGATGCCTTCGGGGCCGACGATATGGTGATAAAAATGGAGCAGCTGCGGGAACTGACCAACGGCGAGGTGCCCATATTTTTCAAGATTGCCGCCGGCAGAGTCCGGGATGATGTCAAGCTGGCGGTCAAGGTGGGGGCCGACGGCATCATTATCGACGGGGCCCAGGGAGGAACCGGGGCGGCCCCGGTGATGGCCTCCGGCCACCTGGGTATTCCTTCCATGCCGGCTCTGGTTCAGGCGGTTAAAACGCTGGAAGAAATGGGGGTTAAGAACGAGGTCAGCCTCATTATATCCGGCGGTATCAAGGACGGGGCCGACCTGGCCAAGGCCCTGGCCATTGGTGCCGACGCCGTGGCTATCGGCACCGGGGCAATGGTAGCCATGGGCTGCCGGGTGTGCCTGCGCTGCCATAAAGGGGTCTGCGCTTTCGGTATCGGCACCCAGGATCCGGAGTTGAGGAAAAAACTGGATATTGAGGAAGCGGCGGAGAGGGTATCCAACTATATCAAGGCCATGACCTGTGAGGCTGTCTTGCTGGCCAAGGCAGCCGGCAAAACCAAGCTAAAAAATCTCGAGCGGGAAGATCTCCGCTCTATGACTATTGAGGCCTGTGCTATGACGGGCATTCCCCTGATAGGCAGCGATATCGTGTTTGGGGAACGCTTTGGCTTTATGTCCTAAAGGAGGTTGGGAGCGTATAATGCGAATTCAAAACCATCCCATCTTGAAGACCTTTGAGAAGGGAAGACTGGTAACCTTTGAATACGATGGAGATACTTTACAGGGCTTTGAGGGTGAGCCCATTGCCATGGCCTTGAGGGCCAACGGGGTGATGATTCACCGTTATACCTCAAAACAGGCGGAGCCGCGGGGAGTGTTTTGCGCCATCGGCCGCTGTACAGATTGTGTGATGATAGTGGACGGAAAGCCCAACGTGCGGACTTGCGTTGTCCCGCTGCAGGAGGGCATGAAGATAAAAACCCAGTATGGTATTGCTAAAAAGGAAAAGGATGAAAGCGCATGAAGAGATACGAGGTAATTGTCATCGGAGCGGGGCCGGCCGGTTTATCCGCGGCTATAGAGGCCGCCTCCCACGGGATGCAGGTGGTAGTGTTTGATGAAAATGCCAGGCCAGGCGGCCAGCTGTTTAAGCAGATCCACAAATTTTTCGGCTCCAAGGAACATAAGGCCAAAGAAAGAGGCTTTCATATCGGCGAAAAGCTTTTAAAGGAAGCGCAGGCCCTGGGGGTGGAAGTGGTCCTGCAGGCTACGGTCCTGGGTATTTTTGACGGCAAGGAGATTTCGGTAATGATAAAGGACCGGCTGGAGCACTACCGGGCCAATGACCTGATTATCGCCACCGGTGCTTCGGAGAACAGTGTACCTTTTCCGGGCTGGACCCTGCCGGGAGTGATCGGGGCGGGAGCCGCCCAGACTATGATGAATATCCACGGCCTAAAGCCGGGCAACCGGGTTTTGATGGTGGGCTCGGGCAACGTGGGGCTGGTGGTGGGGTACCAGCTGCTGCAGGCCGGTTGTCAGCTGGCGGCAGTTATAGACGTTACTTCACGCATCGGCGGCTACGGGGTGCATGCTGCCAAGGTAGCCCGCACCGGTGTACCTTTTCTCATGTCCCATACCATTAAGGAGGCCTGTGGGACCACCCGGGTGGAGGGAGCCACTATTATCCAGGTGGATGGACATTGGCAACCTGTCCCCGGCAGCGAAAAGCACCTGGAAGTAGATACAATCTGCCTGGCGGTGGGCCTGTCTCCCATGTCTCAGCTGGCCAGGATGTCTCACTGCTGGATGGAAAACAACTCCGGCCGGGGGGGGATGGTCCCGATTTGCAATGAATACGGGGAAACCTCTTTGCCCGGCGTGTACGCCGTGGGGGATGTGGCAGGTATTGAAGAGGCCAGTTCGGCCATGATCCAGGGCCGCGTCGCCGGGGCTGCGGTGGCCCGGGCGCGGGGCTACCTGGGTGAGGCTGAGTTTAAGGACCGTTATGGGGATTATCACTCCTCCCTGGGGCAGTTGCGGGAAGGAATGTTTGGACACAAAAATAAAGGGCGTACCGACCTGACTCATACCGAAGAAGGCTATGCGCTTTCCCGGACGCTGCTGGCCAGGGGCTATCTGGCCGAAGAGGAACTTGCGGGTTATTCCGGCGTTTGCTCCGGGGAAAAAAGGAAAAACGGTGTTTTTCCCATTATTGAGTGTACTCAGAACATCCCCTGCAATCCCTGCCGGGACGCTTGCAAGCAGGGCTGTATCAAGGTGAGCGGTAAAATCACCAATCTGCCCGTCGTTGACGAATCGGTTTCCTGTACGGGCTGCGGGATGTGTGTTGTGTCCTGTCCCGGTCAGGCTATCTTCCTGGTTGATGAAAGCTATGCACCGGGCTATGCGGCGGTGTCCATACCTTACGAATTTTACCCCCTGCCGGAGGTGGGGGCCAGGGGTTCGGCCCTGGACCGCTCGGGAGCAGTTGTGGGAGAAGCGGAAGTTATCGGGGTTAAAATCACCAGGGCTATGGACGAGACGGCGGTCCTGACTATGAAAGTACCGCTCGACTGCTCAATGAAGGCAAGATTTTTTAAACCCCTTTAAACTATAAAGCAATTTAACCTACTAACTTGGCGTAAGTCTCCCACTTCTATAAGTGGAGTACAACGCCAACTAAGTCATACATTTTGCAGTTCTAAAATTCAGGGAGAGTTGAATCTCCCCCTGAATTAAGAGCTTGCTTCAAAGTTAGCGGAGCCATGGGAACGATTCGAGTGTCCGGGAAGTGTGGCTAAAAAATCGAGGACATTCACCGAAGCGCTGTGTTCCTTTCCTTAACGGAAAAAGACGATGGACCGTTCTTGTGGCGCAGCTTCTTACAAGGAGGCCTGTAATGAGCAAGAGAATTATGCGAACCCCGCCTGAGGGTGAATTTGTAGCCCGGCCGGACGATTCGCTGATCATTTGTCGGTGTGAGGAAATCACCAGGGGAGAAATCAGAAGAGCGATATACGATGGAATGCGCACAATGAATGAAATTAAAAGGTACCTGCGGGTGGGCATGGGGCTCTGCCAGGGACAGACTTGCAATCGCCTGGTTCAGGGCATTATGGCTAAAGAGCTGGGACTGGATCCGGTTGAGGTGGACATCCCTTTATCCCGCTCACCGGCCCGGCCCATTCCTATGAGTGTATACGCCAACGACGGGGTTACAAAAGAAAAAGGTGAAAGAAAATATGAATAAAAAGGAAATTATCATTGTCGGCGGCGGGGTGATCGGCTGCGCCCTGGCCTATTATCTGACCAAGCTAAAAATAAAAGCCCTGGTCATCGAAAAGAATGAGATCGGCATAGAAGCTTCCAGCCGCAACGGCGGCGGGGTCCGGCAGTCGGCCAGGGATTTGCGGGAGATGCCTCTGGCCAGGCATGCCGTGCAAAACCTTTGGCCGGGCCTTTCGGATGAACTGGGAGTTGACGTGGAATACGAGCGGAAAGGGAACCTGCGCCTGGGTAAAACCGAAGAGCATGCCAAAATTCTGGAGCGGATTGTCAGCCAGGGGCGTTCGGCGGGTCTTGACTTAAAACTCATCGACAGGCAAGAGGTGCGGGAAATCTGCCCTTATGCTTCGGAGGAAGTTATGGTGGCCAGCTACTGCCCCACAGACGGGCATGCCAACCCCATGCGGACCACCCTGGCTTTTTACAAAAGGGCCAGAGAAATGGGGGCCGAATTTGTTACCGGGGAAACAGTGCAGTCCATCCTGTTGCGTAAAGGTAAGGTAGGTGGCATTAAAACCGGTGCGGGTACTTATGAATCAGACCAGGTGTTGGTGGCAGCCGGTTTTGCTTCCCGGTTCATCGCTAATTCGGTGGGCATTGACGTGCCCATGCAAAAGGTGCTGGTGGAGGCCCTGGTGACGGGCCAACAGCCTCCCATGTTTCCCCAGATGATCGGTACGGCCGGTTCCGACTTTTACGGTCACCAGACCAAACACGGCTCTTTTGTCTTTGGGGGGATGACCGGCTTGGAACCATTTGCCTCGGAGGAATCCAGGCCTATGACCAGGAACATCACCGCCCCCAGCATCTGCCGGGCCATTCTCGGTTATTTTCCCGTCCTGGATCAGGCTGATATTATCCGCACCTGGTCGGGCTTTCTGGACGTAACAGCCGACCATGTCCCCGTATTAAGCAAGGTGGACGAAATACCGGGGCTGTTCCTGGCCTGCGGTTTCAGCGGACATGGCTACGGTATATCACCTGCTGTGGGACAGGTCATGGCGGAATTGGTGATCCATGACCGGCCGTCGCTGTCCCTGGACGCTTTTCGCTATGACCGCTTTATTCCCAAAAAATAATCACAAACCACAAACAGGAGGGAAATGTTGATGAATATGGAGAGAACTAATTATTCGTCCGGGGCACCCCTGGAAGATAAGGCGGGCTACAGCCGGGTGGTCAAGGTGGGGCCCTTCGTATACGTCGGCGGGACCACTTCGGTTCAGCCCGACGGCAGTGTCTACGGGGAAAATGACGGCTATGCCCAGACGAAATACATTTTGGAAAGGATGATTGGTTTTCTGGAGCAGGCCGGGTCCAGGCGGGAGGAAGTAATCAGGGTCAAGATGTATGCCACGGACATGACCCGGGCCAAGGAATACATTGAGGCTTACTCGGAATTTTTTAAGGACATCAAACCCCTGTGTACCCTGGTGGGGATATCCACCCTGTTTCGTCCTGCCCAGCTCATCGAAATAGAAATGGACGCTGTGATTGGATCAGCAAACTAGTACTACAGCCGCTTGTCATTGCGAGCGTTAGCCAAGCAATCTTTGGCTGTTACCCCCACTAATTGGGGACATTCCTCCGAAGGAGGTATGTCCCCTTTTTTTAGCCTTATTATTTTATCATGAGCCAGAAGCTTTTTTGAGGAACAACAAACCCTATTGGAACTTTAGGCAAGCTGGACGAGGTCGAAGAACAAGGCCGTGCTGGAAAGTGCTGCGTTCTGCGATGTTATGGCAGATTTAAGGAGCCGTATCCATGCTAAAGTATCCAACTAATATAATCGAAGCTGCAGAACAGGATTTAGCGAGTCTCCCGGAAATTATGAGCAAGAGAAGAATACTGGTAACCTTTAATTAGAGTTTTATTAAGAATTCGCATACATCGTCACCCCAACCAATCGAACGTTTAATCTCAACCTTTACCGTTTTTTTCGCTGCTTTGGAAAAAATCATCTCCATCATTCCTTGGGAGCAATAGTATTGGATAGGATGAAGATCGATCATTCCCGATCGAATAAGTGGACAACCACATTCGTAAAAGGTGCCTCGGATTTTATCCCCTTCAAGTTCCCATTTCCCTTTCAAGTTTCGTTTCTCCCGAAGAGTATTCCAACCATTTATAAGATCTTCAGTTGTATCTATTTTATTTCTCAAATAGCTTTCACATAATGAGAATAGGTCTGAAGCGCATTGCTTACCAACTGGTTTCATTATTGCGGCTTGCAGATCTTTACCAAGTTGGTTAATGCTTTCGTGCAACCCTGTTATCCACCTTTTATTCTTGTCAATAGGCATATTCATAGTTAATTGCTATTCCTCCTTTAGGGCTTGCTTCAAGTCTTGGATAAGATCACCGGCGTTCTCGATTCCTACCGAAAGTCTCAAGGATGAAGAAAAAGATCGTAATAGGTTCACGAGACTACGGTCTTGTTCTACCGGTGGTCAACTGTTTAGATATACGAGTGATCAGCATTTATTAATTAATGTTAAGAACTAATGAAAAGAATGTAAATGTTAAGTTTATAAATTAATTACTCAACTTTCGCAGTTCAAAAATCAGTCTAACCCCTTACAAAATAAGAATTTAGGCCAACTTTTTTAAGCAAAAACAAACAGAAAACACGCCTTTTTTGGTAAAATGTAGTCACCACAACAACACACCAAGAAAGGATGTTTTCTGTGGCTATAATTTTACCAAAAAATGATAACAATGAACAGGCTAAATCTTATTCTGATCGGTTTATAAAGCAGGCAAAAATAGGAACCTTTTTGCACCAGGCGAATATCCGAAAAGAATCCGGTCTATCGCCATTGTTCCTTTTCCAATTTATCTTTTCCCTTGTATTTCAAGGGAAAAATCTTTATCGAACATTGGAGTCAGGTCGTATAGATAACGCTCCTTCCAAAGATGCGATATATCGTTTTCTAAACAGGCCTACATTCAATTGGCGGAAATTTCTTGTTACAATCAGCTCATTTCTCATCAAAACAAGACTTTTACCCCTGACATCAGAGGGCCGGGCTCGTGTATTGATTTTAGACGACTCTACTTATTCCAGAAACCGTAGTAAATCGGTTGAATTATTGTCCCGGGTTCACGATCATTCAACAAATCGGTATCTGAAAGGGTTTCGGATGCTGACCTTGGGTTGGTCTGATGGTGGAACCTTTCTGCCCCTTGCGTTCTCTCTGCTTAGCTCTGATAAAGAGAAAAATCGTTACCAGGGGCTAAATCAAAGGATTGACAAACGGACAGTTGGATACCGCCGTCGCAAAGAAGCTATTCAAAAATCCACAGAAACTATGTTCTCGCTTCTCGACCAAGTGAACCCTTTTCAACTTTGTGCGAGTACCCTGCTTTTTGATAGCTGGTTTGCCTTTCCAGTCGTAATCAAGCGGGTGCTGACAGAATACCATTTGCATGTTGTTTGTATGCTCAAGAATATGCACCGCGTTTATTACACCTATAATGGAAGCGAATATACATTGGGTCAACTTTACAAAGTTCTTCGCAAAAAACGCGGGCGGGCCAAGATTCTATCATCCGTCGTTGTCGGGCTTGGTAAGGCCCAAAACGGAAATGACGTTCTGGTAAAAATCATCTTCGTTCGAGACCGTAACCGCTCAAAAAAATGGTTGGCAATCTTAACAACAAACCTTGAGCTATCTGATGAAGAAGTTATCCGTATTTATGGCAAACGCTGGGAAATCGAGTGTTTCTTCAAAGTCACAAAGTCCCATTTGCATTTGGCAAAGGAATTCCAGTGCCGTAGTTATGATGCGCTTACTGCTCATACCACCATTGTCTTTGTGCGATATATCATGCTGGCTTTAAGTGCCAGAGAGGAGAAAGACCCCAAGACCCTTGGCGAGCTCTTTTATCTGTGTTGCGATGAAATTGAGGATATTCGCTTTACCGAAGCTGTTCTTTTAATCATAGATCTTTTCGCCTCATCATTTAGCAAGGAATTTCTTCTTTCTGAAGAACAAATTCAACATTTTTTGGATACGTTTTTCGAGCAATTACCTGCCTTTCTGAAAAGTTCGCTTCAGAAAAGAGCAGTTGCTTGATATTAATAATTCCAAAACGCTTGCATATTAAGAGCTTGAGCTTATTTTTAAGGTGCGAAAGTTGAGTTAATTACAGAAGCAAGACTTCTTGCATACATACCGCCGTCTGAACGGCTAACAATAAACGCGTTACCTCCTGTTCGTCATTAAACGGCCAGGCAACTTCTACATCAATATTGTTGGGATTAAATTCTTCACCGTATATAATATAACTAAAGCTTTGGCGCATTTAGCCTCCATATACTGATTTCATCAACAATGAGCGAATCACCTGCGGTGGGGGTTGAGGAAAATATGATAGACGTTTCCTAACACTGTGCACTGTTACTTTCGGGACGTCACGCATCCGGATGCCATAAGGGTTATTTTTTCATATCCTTTGGGATATGTTTTGAGAAATAAGTAATTGAAAAATGAATAACGTCCACTTAAAAAAAAATTCAAAAAATATATAAGCAGTATCTGGTTCGTTGCTGGAGATTTCGTTTCTACTTGCTGGTTGATTATAGGATGTTACTGCGAAAAGTTGTCCATTTGGTAAGTTGGCTTAAAACTTGGACAGGTTCCTCTGTCCAAATACAGGTGCGTAATTCTAGGTTTCACAAGGAGGTTCTTATGAATCACTCCGTTCTTGATTTATTTCATCCGCTTATCCGCAAATGGTTTGTCGAAAAGGTGGGCTTGCCTACCGATATTCAGGCCCAGGCCTGGCCCCGTGTTGCCAAAGGCGAGCATGTCTTAATTACAGCTCCCACGGGTAGCGGTAAAACCCTGACCGCCTTTCTCTGGTCACTGCAAAAGCTAATTACCGGCGATTGGCTGGGTGGTCGGGTACGGGTCTTGTATGTTTCGCCCTTGAAGGCCCTTAATAACGATGTGCAGCGCAACCTGTTGAAGCCCCTCGAAGAGATGCGGGCGTATTTTGAAGAAGTAGGTGAGCTGTTTCCCCCTATTCGGGTACTCACCCGCAGTGGAGACACCCCGCAAAACGAACGCCGGCAGATGCTGCGCAGGCCGCCCGAAATTCTAATTACCACACCTGAGAGTCTCAATCTATTGCTCAGTTCCAAAAACAACCGAATGATTTTAAGCGGGGTGGAAACGGTTATTTTGGACGAAATCCATGCCGTCTTGGACAGCAAACGGGGCACCCATCTGATCACGGCGGTGGACCGGCTTGTTCCTTTGGCGGGTGAATTCCAACGTATCGCCTTATCCGCTACGGTCCGGCCCCTGGAACCGGTCGCTGAATTTGTGGGTGGCCTCAAAGCACGGCAAGCCGGTGAGGACTATCGTTATGAAAAGCGGCCGGTGGTTATCTTGCGGTCGACTGTCAAAAAACAATATAACTTGACCGTTGATGCTATTAAACAGAATAATGATGGGGTGGAGGGGGAGCAAGACGCTCTTTGGCAGGCATTGGCTGCCGCCTTGACGAAGGTGATTCGCGAAAACAATGCCACCCTGGTGTTTTGCAATAACCGCCGGACAGTTGAAAAACTAACCCGCTATATCAATGATGCCGCGGGCGAGCCCCTGGTTTACTCCCACCATGGCTCACTGGCCCGGGAACTCCGCCTGGCGGTGGAACACAAACTTAAACATGGTGAACTGAAAGGAATTGTAGCTACCAATTCCCTCGAATTAGGCATTGATATCGGCGAACTGGATACGGTAATTTTGGTGCAAACCCCGCCCTCGCTGACTGCTGCCGTCCAAAGGATTGGCCGGGCCGGCCACGGGGTGGGCCAGGTGAGCCGGGGGACTTTGTTCCCTGTTTTCGGGCACGATTTTTTGGAAGCTGCGGTAACTTCACTTAACCTGCCTGCGGCCGAGATTGAGCCCATCGCTCCTATTGAAGCGACCTTGGATGTGCTGGCGCAGGTGCTGTTGTCTATGACCGCCGTTCAGACCTGGGACGTGGATGAGCTTTATGCTTTCCTTAAGACCAGTTATCCCTATCGCCATTTGCCCCGGAAAAGTTATGACCTGCTGCTGGAAATGTTGGCGGGCCGCTATGCGGATACCCGCTTGCGCGAACTTAAACCCCGCATTATTTGGGATAAGCTGGACCATACGGTCAAAGCCCGGGACGGGGCGGTCCGCCTGGTTTACCAGGGAGGCGGCACCATCCCCGACAGGGGTTACTATGACCTCCGCTTGATGGATACCAAGGCCAAGATAGGTGAACTGGATGAGGAGTTCGTTTGGGAGCGGAACGTGGGCGAAACCTTTATGCTGGGTACCCGGGTATGGCGGATTATGCGTGTTACGCACAATGATGTGGAAGTAGTGCCCGGTGATCGAACAATTAACATCATACCCTTCTGGCGGGCGGAAGAGCAAAACCGGGACTTCTATTTTGCCGAAAAAATAGGCCTCTTTTTGGAAGAGGCGGATCAAAACCTGGAAACAGAATGGTTCGCGCATCAGCCGGTGTTCAAAAACACGTGGTCCCCATACGCCGTCGAACGGCTCCTGGCATTTCTCAAAGAGCAAAAAGAAGCGACGGGCCAACCTTTGCCCCACCGACATCATATATTAATTGAACATTTTGCCGACCCCCTGAACACGGCGGACAGCAAACAGGTTATTATACATACCCTGTGGGGCGGCAAAGTCAACCGGCCTTTGGCCATGGCTTTGGCCGCCGCCTGGGAGAGAAAGTTCGGTTATCCCCTGGAGATATATGTCAGCAACAACAGCGTCATGTTAATGCTGCCCCATAGTTTTGCGCCGCTGGATCTTTTCTCCCTGGTTTCGCCCCAAAATCTGGAGCATCTTTTACGGAGCAAATTGGAAAGCTCAGGCTTTTTCGGTGCCAAATTTCGTGAAAACGCGGGACGTGCCCTGCTATTGCCCAGGGCCGGTTTCAAAAAGCGCATGCCTCTGTGGCTCAACCGCCTCAGGGCTAAAAAATTAATGGCAGCGGTCACCCCATATGCCGATTTTCCCATCATGCTGGAGACCTGGCGCACCTGCCTGAAGGATGAATTTGATTTGGAGACGGTCAAACAACTGTTGGACGAAATAAACGATGGCCGAATCGGGATCAGCGAAACAGTTACCCACCAACCGTCTCCCTTTGCGTCTGATGTAATTTGGCGCCAGACCAACAAATATATGTATGAAGACGACACCCCTTTCTCCGACCAGCAGTCGGGTTTGAGCCAGGAATTATTGAAAGAGCTGGTATATGCACCTCATTTACGGCCCGCAATCCCGGAGGCCTTAGTCCGGGAATTGGACGGTAAACTAAAGCGGACCGCGCCCGGGTATGCGCCCCCTGACGGGGAGGAACTATTGCTTTGGATTAAAGAACGTCTTTTTATTCCCGCTGATGAAGCAGCCTCCCTTTTTGCCGCTATGCAAAGGGATTACCGGGCAGCTGATCATAGTTTAACCTTAGATAAAATTAAGCGCACTTTGGGGGATAAGGTGGCCTGGCTGCACCTGTCGGGGACGGAACAGCCGGGCTTGTGCGCTCTGGAAATCTTGCCGAGGATTGTTGCCTGCCTGGGTGTCGGCTTTTCCGATCTTACCCTGCGTCCCTTAATCCCTCAGGCAGCGGACGAGCTGTCGGCAGGCTTAAATAAAGCTTCGGCCCTTTTTGAACAGGAGACGGGTGCGGAGTCCGGGGAACTCAGTAGCGATACCGCCTTCTTTGTGCACCAGTGGTTATCCTATTACGGTCCCGTGCCGCGGGAGTTTGTCGGGCGGTGCCTCGGTCTGCCGGCTGAAGTTTGCGCGGCCGTTTTGGCCACCCTGCTGGAAGAGGAATGTATCGTGGCGGATGTGCTTACTCAGGGAGCCAGCCAAGAAGAGGTATGTGACCGTGAAAATTTGGAGCGCTTGTTGGCGATGGCCAGGCGTGCCCGCCAGCCGGAATTCAAGCCTTTGCCGGTGACCGCACTGCCCTTATTTTGGGCGACCTACCAGGGGGTCGTTGAAAAAGGGACGGCTATGGAGGATTTAGAAGATCGCTTTGAGCAATTGTTTGGCTTTATCAGCCAGGCCCAGCTATGGGAGGAAGCTATCCTGCCCGCGCGCATGGAGCCTTACTATACTGCTTGGACGGATAGCCTCATGCAAACCAGTGATCTGATTTGGTTTGGCCGTGGCCAAAAGCGAACTGGCTTTTGCTTTAGCGACGATTTGGAGCTGTTCCCTCCCGGTGTAGATTGTCAGGGAGAAGAAGATGAAGCGGAGGTACAGGCGCTTTTCCCGGATTCGCAGGGCAAATACGATTTCTTTGCGCTCAGCCGGCATACGGGTTTGCCGAGCGATGTTTTGACGCAAAAGTTATGGCGGCACGTATGGCGGGGCAGCATCACCAACGATAGTTTTGCCGTGTTGCGCAGGGGCATCCTGACCAAATTTAAACCCCTGCAGGCGGAAAACAAGCGGGGTTTCGGACGCCGCGCGGGGTACAGCCGCTGGTCCGCTTCGCGTCCTTTACAGGGCAACTGGTATGCCTTGCCGGAAAGTGCAGAGCGGGATCTCATCGAGCGGGAGGAACTGGTCAAAGACAGAATTCGCCAACTTTTTTCCCGCTATGGGGTGCTTTTCCGCGAGCTGCTTCACCATGAATTGCCCGAGATGCAGTGGCGGCAGATTTTTCGTACTCTGCGCCTCATGGAGTTTTCCGGGGAGATTTATACCGGGTATTTTTTCGAGCAAATCACCAGTTTACAGTTTGTTTCCCGGGAAGCCAACCGTTTCTTACGCCATGGATTAAACGAGGAAGGTATTTATTGGCTGAACGCGGCCGATCCGGCATCGCCCTGCGGGCTCAAGCTGCCCGGTATAGACGAAGACCTGCCCGCCCGTCTGCCGACTAATTTTGTTGTGTTTCATGGCACTCAATTGAAAGTAGTGGCCAAACGTAACGGCAAAGAGCTTTTGATCAAAACCGGACCCGATGATCCGGTTTTACCTGAATACTTGGCTTTTTGTAAAACTCTCTTAACGCGTGATTTTAATCCATTAAAAAGTGTAGTCGTAGAATCCATTAACGGCTTACCGGCTCTGAAAAGCCCCTACAAAAAAGCTTTACAAAGTATTGGCTTTACCGGCGAGTACAAAAGTCTGATATTGAGACGGCAATATTAGGCCGGGGTGTCGAGGGGATGTTTCAATGTTTCTCCAGCCGGAATACATTGAAGGTTTGTTATCAAAAACTGATTGTTAATGCAAATTGCACCATCAATGAAATTATAAGTACTATAAATATCCTATTAATTAATTAGCGTTGAAAACGTTAATAGTTAATATTATGGGAATCTGAAACACTTCTAGCAGCGATGAAAAAAAATCAAATTCTTTTGAGAAAGGATGATTTCAGATGACTATGCCGAGTAAAGCAGATATTTTTGAACATTGGAAAAAGTGGCTAATTAAAAACGGTTTCAGCTTACGCGAACCAAATTGTTGGGCCTGTGGGATATGGTGGGATTCTAATTATGATGTAGATGGCGGTGCTACATGGGGTGAAGTGCGGGAAGCTTGGAACAGGGTTCCTTTACAACGGTCCATATTATTCCTAAATCACTAGGTGGCTCTGATGATGTTGATAATCTTTTTTTAATGTGTCGTGAGTGTCATGATAGATCTCCAAATACCATTTCTAGGGAGATTTTTTTTGAATGGGTTAGTAACCAAAACTGGTTGAAAAGAAAACGAGAGCAATTATTATCAGAATTACAAACGTTTGGATTTAAAGAAAAAGACATGGAAAAAATTTATTCTGTCATGAGTACTCCCGATTTTAAAAAGTGGATTAAAGACAAAATTGGGATACATATGAACCAAATGGGTTATGGGTCAACAATTACGTTTTCATCAATGGTTGGTTGTATTAAAGAATATATGAAACAGAAAGATAAGTAATGTTGAGCCGAAACACCGTCAGATAACGGTAGATTGGCACACCGGAAATACAGGCATACAGTCCACCCGGCATTGCCAATCCGCGGAAAGTTAGGTGTCAGGGTGGAATATGTTAGGGTCATACTACACGGTTAAAATAAGGGAGGCTAGGGAGATGGTGAGAATTCTTTGGATAATGCTAAAATATATTGAAAAGTGGGAAGTGGAATGGTTAAAACAGCAATCCATTGGTGCGTTATTTAAAGCTAGGTTGGGATCACTTATGTGTATTGCATTAATGGTTTATGTTTTGACAACATTACTAGTGACGTTTGCTATCATGATAGGGAATCATTTTAATCTTCACATAGTCCGTCTTAATTATGACTATATATTTGCACCTCCCTTATTGATTCTTTTTCCTTTAATAGTTCCGCTATTTATAAATTGGTTTAATAGAAGTTTTAGATATTCGACTATTATTGTCAATTTTTTTGAAGTGGTTGAATTAGTTAAATTAAATGTAACTGGTTTGCGTTTTATGCTTGAGTCGGTATGGTTCATGTCTTACATTATGGGGAGTATTATTCTAACTCTGTACGCGGCTGGAGCTTTTATTGATGAGGTAACTTTAGTGAAGTATGTTGAACAGAATAAAATGTCTATATTATCGATTATTGGTCTAGTTCATATAGTAATTTATTTAACAATAAGAGTATTGATTCTACCGGAAGAAGGGATAATGCAGCAGTTAGTTAAATATAGAATGGAGTTTTGGATTTGGGTGGCTGCATTTATATTTACATTAGGTTATATAGTTATTAGGCTATTATCTCCGTTCAACTCTATTGATTTTATTTACTTAACGTTTGTTTTATTGATAGCTCTTGTTAGAATCATGGATATTTATAAGAAATTAAGACAAATAGCTGAGAAAATTAAAGATTCGTTATTAAATAATGAACAACAATTCGGAGCTCCACTCATCTAAAACATATTATGTATCATTTACACGAAATGACTTAGAGAAATTCTCTGGAATTTGTGACAATAGTTCCGCTGTATAATAATGCTTTGCTGGGGATAAAAGACAAAGTATTCGAAAACTCCTTACAACCTTTTAAGACCATTACCATAAATATACTGGGTTTTGATTGGTTCCAGGATCGCGGGCGCTATCACCATGTTTTTCATGTCCGAGAGGACGAGACCGGACGGTTACTGAGCGATGACCTGGAGATCCACTTCCTGGAGCTGGAAAAGATAAAGTCAATAAAGCGCAGGCCTAAGGACCGGTTGGATGCCGGATGATGTATCTTAATAATCTGGAAGGCGAAGAAATGGAGGCAATCGCTATGGAGAATCCCGGAATCAGAAAAGCCTTAACCATTGAGCGAGCTTTCTGGCAGAGCAAGCAGGAACGCAGGCTCTACGAGTTAAGAGAGAAGGCCACACGGGATGAACTTTCTATGCTAGCCGGCGCAAGGGCTGAGGGTGAGGCTAGAGGTAAAGCAGAGGGAAAAGCAGAAGGTAAAGCGGAGATGGCTCACGAGGCTATCTGCAAGTTTCTAGAGCGGTCTTTTACTATATCGGGGTTGCTGTACCCTTGATTTTTGCGCTCGTTATGACGCTTCCGAATAGAGATACTTTTCTTCTGATAGGCTTCGTTGCGGACAATGCAACGGTCTGTTTTCTGTATGGCACTGCCTCCTTTCAATTACCGTGATATTTCTGATACTTTTAGATGGTCTGCGGGGCAAAAAGTAACTTCGGGCCAACTTGGCCCGAAGTGGGATAGGGTTGTGATGTTGAGGAAAATATTGTATAATACTACATTGAAAATTTGCAATAATATCGTTTTAATCCCATCATAATAACAAAGGTAAATATTGATACGAAAATTATAAGAAAAGGGGTAGGAAAATGCGGAATAAGAGTATTTGGAACCCAATAGAATTTGATCCCAAATGGAATGATGTTAAAACAGAAAAATTTGACAATATCTACCCCTCTTGGGAAAGAAGACGTAAAGAACTTAATAAACACCCTGAACAATATCGGCGTTTTATCGACCAATTAAAAAGAAAACAAGCTATTGATACGGGTATTATTGAAAGAATGTATGACCTGAAAAAAGGTGTAACAGAAACTTTTATAAAAGAAGGTTTTGTAGATTCATATCTCCAGCATGGAGACACAGATATTGCACCGAGTTTACTTATGGATTATCTTCGGGATAATTTTGATGCTATTGATTTTATATTCGATTTTGTAAAAAATGATCGGCAATTGAGTGTTGGTTACATCAAAGAACTGCATAGCTTAATTACCCAGCATCAAGATTTGACAGATGCAATTGACCAGTTCGGCAAACATATAAAAGTGACCTTGCTTAAAGGGCAGTTTAAACAACACCCCAATAACCCCATGAGAGATGGTATAATTTATAGCTATTGTCCACCTGAGCATGTTGACGCTGAAATGGACAATTTACTTAATATATTTAACGAAAAGCTTAAGAATTTACATGTTTTAATTAAAGCAGCTTTCCTTCATCACGCTTTTGTCCGGATACACCCATTTCAAGACGGAAATGGTCGTATTGCACGCTTGTTAGCAAGTTTTGTTCTTATAAAGGAAGGCTTATTTCCACTTTCAATTGATCGTGATGATAGGACAAAATATATTGATGCTTTAGAAAGTGCTGATAATCATATTTATCAACCAATAATTGATGTTTTTGCTAATAATCAAATTGTTTCAATAGAACGTTCACTCAATTGGAAGACTGTTGAAGGTATAACAGGGTATGCTAATGTTTTGGATATGCTTAGTAAAAAGCTGTCTGATTATCGAGTTGCAGCAGCGGAACAGCAAAACAGGCGCATACTTGGCAATATGCTAAATATTTTTGAATTATTAAAACTTCAAATGGAGCATTATAAAGATGATTTAACTCAAAAATTGAATGCGAAAATTGATATCGGCTTTTGCGCTCCCAATGAGCCCCAATCGTACTACTATGCAAGACAAATTATTGATTATGCCAATAACTTTGATTATTATGTAAATTTGTCATTAAACAAATGCTGGGGACGGATGTTTATTGAAATTGATGATACAAAAAAATATCGTTTAGTATTATCTCTTCATCATTATGGTTATGACAACAGTACTTTTGCCCTCGGTGCATTTCTCTCAAAAGCAATTTTAGAGGGAGCGGAAAACCAAGCGAAGAGAGAAGTTCATAGGGAGTATATAGATATCCCATTAGGCATCCCTCCCCTTACAATGTCTTCTGAAAAGGAAGTCGCAGAACTAATCTCCTCTATTAATCAGCAGATAGAAGTATCTGTTATGGCCGTCCTTGCTTATATTGCAAATGAGCTTTAACTGAAGAGTGCGCGTACCTAAGACGATATCATATACTTCCTTGAAGTGTATGAACCCACTCTGACACTTTCCGCTTCGCGGCAAAGTGTCCCGTGGGCTTTCTGATGGCCCTGTTGGAGGCTCTGGCCTGCCGGAAACGGTCCTACTCCCGCAATCCCGTTTCCAGCAAGCCATGAAAAAGCGGGGTGTGGTTGTGGCCACACTCAGCTTTTTTATGGTGCGCCGCCTGTATAACTTGGGGGGCAGTTCTATTTCGCAATAAATACCTCAGCTTTAACAACCTGTTCAAGGTTTACTTGCCATAAGGTTGCTTGTATAGATTTTGTTTCATTACTGCCATATAACCAACCGTCATCTTGTCTATCTAAATCAAAAATACGATCCCAACTCTTTATAATTTTTGCTCTAAGCAGAAACATTTCTTCGCTTTGAATTTGAAAATCTTTAAGGTCATGCCAGGTAAAGCCCGCATTTTTATAATCCCTTTCAAGGGTAGCATCATCTGCTTCATCAAGAGGCAAATGCCAATAATTTAAAGGATAATGGAATAAATCAAAATCTGAAAGAAGAACATCTTTGTCATCCACTTCAATCGTTAATTGGACAATCTTTTCTCCGTGCATTGCATGTCCGCTTTCTCTCATATCCCGCCTTTTTCTTTTTCCTTCCCATTGATACCAGGCCCAGACAGGATAATGTATTATTTTGTTAGGTGGGAGTATGTTAGCTTCAATCATTTTATGCGACATCCAATTATAAGCGTATCGGAAGTTATCCTGACAAAGTTCATCCTGACAAAGTAAATGTTCTTCATTTGCAGCAAGTATTCCGGTCTCAAGCATTGTCTCATAGGCTGAATAATGTTGAATTGTCCACAAACGCATAAAGATCCTCCCAGAGTCGCTGACAGTTAAACGATACTGTGGGTTTTTCTTATTAATTATATATTGCTAACACCTAATCTCAACCCTTATTCCAAAAAGAAAATAACCTCCACCAAGCCATCAATCCCAATTTCTATTTAACCTATATCTTCCCCAATAATAATGATTATTTTCGATTATAATTTTATAAGTCCTTTTCATTGCATTTTCCCAATGGCAAAAAGTGACGGGTCAACCCCTGCCCCACCGCTATTATTTGTAAAACTTTCTTAACCCGTGAGTTATCCATTAAAAAGTATAGTCGTAGAATCCATTAACGGCTTGCCGGCTCTGAAAAGCCTCTACAAAAAAGCTTTACAAAGTATAGGTTTTACCGGTGATTATAAAAGTTTGATATTGAGACGGCAATATTAGGCCGGGGTGCCTAGGGGACGGGATATCCAAGTCTCGCTTGAGCCTTGCTTCATAGCTTTACGGCGAACTGTTAATTCCGGTTAAGCAGCGGCCAAGCCGTGCCAGAACGGAGTTTTGTTTCCAACTCTTTTCTCAACTTAATTGTCTTGGCCAGTCTTTTGCCCGCTGTTACGGATTTTTCCAGTATACCGGCATTTTCTGAGACTTCACCCGGTTTTAAAAAACCTACCGCTTTTACAGTATCAATAACCCTGTATCCCAGGTCTACAAGAGGCCTTGTTAATGCCTCCATAGTAAACCCCATGTAGTGTTCGTCATGCTGTTCGCAAACAGTCAGGGCAACAGCATACTTGCCGCCCATAGCCTCACTTATCCCAACCCAGCAGGAGCGGTCATCTTTAGCAAAGACTTCCATGCTGTAGCACCTGTCGATAAACTTCTTCATATTCGCTGACACGTTATAAAAATAAGTGGGCGAACCCAGCACCAGGCCATCAGCTTCCAACAAAAGAGGATAGAGTTTTTGCATGTCGTCATTGATTACACACTGGCAAGACTCTCTGCACTTTTCACAACCCCGGCAGCCGGCGAATTTATAATCGTGCAAAAATACAAGTTCGGTCATCGCTCCTTCTTTTTCGGCCCCCTGCAGTACTTTCATCACTAGGCGTGAAGTATTACCGTTTTTTCTTTGACTCCCCACAATCCCAAGTATTTTCAATTTAATTCCCCCGGTTGATATTTTTTAAATCATATAACAAACCATTTTATTAGTCCAATGAGTGTTTTTATAATAAAATACGACATAACGATCACAATGCTTGTTTCAAAGCTTGCGGGTCCTGTATCCAATAATTACCTGTTAACTACCTCTTGGCCAGTTGTTGTATGATTTTGTCTTTATGTAGATTCACATATCTACAACTCGGAGTTGTGCCGCATTTTCTGCATGCCATGTCATAGGCAGAGTTTAAAGTACCACATGTGGGACACGTGTAGTGTTCAATCATTTCCATATACCATTTTTCATATCCGGCTTCCTTGATGCGTTCTTGAGATTTCCATAACTCGATTCTATGCGGCAATTCGGCTTGAAACACTCTCAATTCTGCGCAAGGATATTCAGTGCATTCGCTACAAAAGTCTATCCCTTTTTCAGCCGCGCATTTTGCCATTTTACAATTTTCATGACAGTAAAAGCATTGTTTTTCTGACCGGCAGCCATGGCATTCTAATTCTTTAACCGGGCGCTGGAGACGTCCCGCAATCTCTTCAAGCCTTGCCGGATCTTCTTTGGTTCCAATAAATAAGCCACACGCGGGACAAAATAACCCGCAAACGGCGGCAAGCCGTTTATCTGGCATGCAAAGACTTTCCTTAGTCATTTCCATAATTTTTCTCCGCTCCTTCTTAATAATTATCGAATATCAATCTTTACCTGAAGGGCCTTATTCAAGTTGAGGTCCCTTACCGATTATCATTTTGCCCTGGTAATATCTTTGCCTGATTTCGGGCAGTTTTTCCAAAAATTTGGCCAGGCCTTGTTTTTCGATGCAGCACAGGTTGAAGAGCTTGATATTATGCGGTAGGACGTCGGCCCTGTCTGCCGCTGGGTTTAATTTGGCGCAGGGGAATTCCGGGCACTCAAAGCAGAAGTCGAGTCCGCGTCCGGTCACGCAGGCGTAAGTTGCGCATATGCCGTTAATGAACCGGCAGTTTCTTAAGTGTAATTACTAATCATTTTCGATTTTAATTTTACAAGTCCTTTTCTAGGAGAGGCAGAAACCTGGCAACGGAATCGTTCGTAAATCAGCTGGCGACCAAATACGCCTGGTCCGCATACATGGTCGAACAGCTCATGGCATTTCTCCAACGGCAAAAAGAAGTGACGGGTCAACTCCTGCCTCATCGCTATCATTTGTAAAACTTTCTTAACCCGTGAGTTTAATCCATTAAAAGCGTGGTTGTGGAATCCATTAACGGCCTGCCGGCTTTGAAAAGCCCTTACAAAAAAGCTTTACAAAATATTGGTTTTACCACAAGGGCCGGCTGTTTCTCGGTATCCAAACAGGGTATTGAGCCAACTGGGAATCTGGTATAATACGGGTAAAAGATTATACGGAAGGGGTGTTGGCTTGGCGGAGACAATGAGGTAGATGTATTCACGAATTAGCGATTTTGGATAAAATTATAAATAATATTTATACTGCCGATTTGTTGGAAGATGCTGAGACAATCATTGATGGTACCATAAGACCCATAAGACCCCGCCCTCTTAGGTCGGGGATAAACAGGCTGTAAGCTCGAAATAAGTGCGACTAAGGTTTATCGGATAGGGGACACACCATCAGCGGTCAGGGGACACACCTCCGTTAGCGGTCAGGGGACACACCTCCTTCGGAGGAATGTCCCCAACTTATGAATATCCCCAACTTATGAATGTCCCAACGTATGGGTCAAAACCCCACCTGAACCAAGTCTTCTTTATGAAAGGAGGTCTAAAAATGCAAACTGAAAAAACTGACACCGACAGGTTGTATACCTATGATGATTATTTAAAAATTGACGACGACAACCAGTACGAACTGATCGGGGGGAAATTAATTTTGGTTCCAGCACCGAGAACACTTCACCAAGAGTTAGTTGGTAAGATTTACAGGAGAGTTGCAGAATTTATTTATGATAATAATTTAGGCAAAGTATTAATTGCCCCGACAGATGTTCTTTTATCAGATACAGAAAAGCCTCAGCCGGATATATTATTTATTTCAATAGAACGTTTGAATATTATTACTGAAATGAATGTTCAAGGTGCCCCGGATTTAGTGGTTGAAATACTATCACCGTCAACGGGCAAAAATGATAGGGTTGAAAAAAGTAAAATGTATTACAAGCATGGAGTAAAGGAATACTGGATAGTAGACCCCGATCATAAAACTATTGAAGTTTTTATTTCTGGTGAGAAGAACTGGAATCTCTTTCAATCTTATGATGATGAGGATATATTAACATCTCCCCTAATAAAGGGCTTGCAAATACAACTAAAAGACATTTTTCAGTAGCGCTATTGCAACTTTAAATTTCCCGTTGAAATGGCTGATTACATTATTGCCGAAACGCAAAGGAATTGATCTCGTTAACCGCCGCTAAGACTCCCGCCTCTACAGGCGGGAGTCTTAGCGGCGATAAACTCGAAATAAGTGCGATAAGGTTTAGCGGATAGGGGACACACCTCCTTCGGAGGAATGTCCCCAACGTATGGGTCAAAAATAATAATAAAATATTATTCAAAAAAAACATGTTGAATCATGCATATGAAGTCTTTTTAGACGGTGGTAATAAATATGCTGAAATAAAAATAGAATCAATTTTACCTAAAACATTGAAGTTCACCCTTGCGACAGATAAATTGGACATACTGGAACTAATGGGTATATATTATATATTACATTTAACTTATCAATAATTAATACGTTAGTTGCACACATTATGAATATGCTGGCTTACGGGTTAGTAGTAACAGGACAGGAGTTGACTGCATGAGTCGCTTACTATCCACCATGAAAATGGATGTGACAATTCAGTTAAAGACAACCCATAATATGGCGTTTGTTTTTTGATTGGGAATGCCTTTGTGCTCGTATCCAATCAACTAAAATTAATGTACCTAACAATAACGCGGCGAGGGACTTGTTAAAGTTAAAAAGTTTGGCGTTAATGTTTTACTTGTCGTTAATTGGTGAGATGTGGGGTATTATTATGGCTCTAAGTGATAATGGGCAATACTTACGCGGCATAAAGCTTTTGCGGGATCAAATAGCATCTTTTTCTCAGTATCCCTTTTCCTTACCTGCGATTTGCACATTGGAAACCCTGGTGTTTCACCCAAGGGTTACCTTTCTTGTTGGCGAAAACGGGACAGGAAAATCCACGTTCCTGGAGGCTGTTGCGGTGGCCTATGGGTTCAACCCCGAAGGTGGGACGGTCAATTTTAATTTCTCCACCCGGGATTCCCACTCCAAACTGTATAAGTTTTTACGCCTGATTAAAAGCGCAAAAAAGCCCCGGGACGGCTTCTTCCTAAGGGCGGAGAGCTTTTACAACTTGGCGACAAACATCGAAGAGATTGGCGACGGACTGATCGATTCCTACGGTGGGCGTTCACTGCACGAGCAGTCCCATGGGGAGTCGTTCTTTGCCACCTTCATGAACAGGTTCGGCGGCAGAGGGTTGTATATCCTGGACGAACCCGAGGCTGCTCTTTCGCCGGTGCGCCAGATGTCTCTAATTTCCCTTATCCACGATCTGGTTCGGGAGGACTCACAGTTTATCATCGCCACGCATTCGCCGATTATCATGGCTTATCCGGACGCGGCCATTTTCAAGCTTTCGGCCAATGGATTCGAGGCGGTCCGGTACGAGGAGACGGAGCACTATATAATCATGAAGGAGTTCATGAACAACAGAGAGAAAATGCTCAAGGTGCTTTTAACACCCTGAATTACTTCAAAAAGCCTAAATTAGGCTTTAACATATCTTGCAATGCTGAAAAATCAACCGGAAATTCCTGAATGCCGGCAGCATACGGGAAATATTCGTACTGTTGAAAATAAACTACCACCGCATTGTCGGACAGGTAGAAATCCTGGTCGGCCTTAATGGTTTTGAAGGGTGTGATTTCATACAATCTCCCTTCCTTGACCCCCTCAGTGATCTTGTTTCCGACGATATTGCTGATATATAAAACATAATCAGCATCACTATTGAACAGGTCTTTAAGATTGTATACTTTGCCCGTTTCCAGGTCGATAGTATAAGAGCTTTGCACCGTCATACCGTGGGCACCACCGGTATATTGGTAATCCATAAATACCAAGCTCAGCAGACCATTTTGATTATATTTCAGCCTGTAATCAAAATAGCTTTCACATTTATTGGGACTGCCTGAATATCCGGAAGCCATGACCTTTTTCATTTCGTCCGCGTTTTGCAGTCCTTCATTCCTGGCATCTTCAGCCGCTTTTTTGAAAACAGAGTTTATATTTTCCTGTATGGCTTTATCATGCAACCCGTCAATTTGCGGGTACTGCAAGGTTATTTTAATTTCCTCGTTCTCTGAAGCCTCTTTTACTGTTTTAATGGTAATTTTATTTTCCGCTACGCTTTCAAGTTTGACCTTTTTGTTTTGTCTGTCCCACCGAGTTTTAAGTGCAAAGTTTTCGGAGAAAAAGTTCGCCCCCATGTAGGTAGTGTTTCCGGCGGTTGTGTCGTTATTGGCCACATTGTCTAAATAATCTCCGCTCATATAATAAGTATGGTCATTTGCGGTTATTGTATAGTTTTTCAAATCAATCATAATATTTTCCCCGGTTTTGGAGACGGATATGGGATTATCCTTTCCCGACCATTGTACTTTATATCCGAGTGCTTCACTGACAGCCCGCAACGGCAGATAAATATTTCCTCCGTCAATATAGGCGGCAGCTTTAATTTTAGTACCATCCAGCTCAATTGCAGGCTGATCGCTAATTGCTGCAAAGCTATATGCTTGTACAGACAGAAACAATATAAAAATAACTCCCATAACCAAAACCTTTTTAGTCATGATATTGATACTCCTTTAACAAGTGCAAATCTCAATTATATTTGACGATGTAATGCTGTTAATTGTTCCAAATTAGTGAATGCTAATAAATATTGATGATGAAAATGTGTTTTAAGACGGGATACAAAATCCCTCACTCATGCTATCCATTTCATTAACTGTAAACTTGGGAACTTGACGATATGTAATTTCGTCTATTAAATAAATAAACTGGTTTTGTAGAACCCACAATGAAAAAATTTCAGGCAATACTACTTTTCCGCAAAAGAAACAGGCTTATAGGCTAATTACCCGGTGCAGTCGCTATAGTAGTATTGTTATTGTAAATGAATTTAAATTTAGTTTTTCCATGCGTACGGTCAAATATCTCCTAAAAATATAAAAAATATTTTAACTGGTTGAAAGAAACCAGTCTTTTGCTGTGTCTAAAGTATTAGGGGGAATATTTTCAGGGGGCGGTGATTGATTAGTCTTATATTATCATAGCAATATTCAATGCTAGTTGTAACTTGTTATAAAGGGAGAGATCAAATGTTACCATCATTAAAACAAAAGTTAGCAAAAATGTCGTGGAAGAAGCTTTTGGCCGGGGCGCTAGTCCTTGGCCTTGTCGTGTCTGCTGTTGCCTTCATCATCATTAAAAACAAAAAACCCGCAGGAATACCTGTAAAAACAGCCCGGGCGGAGATAAAACCCGTTCAGGACAATGTTTTCGCCACCGGGCGGGTGAGGCTGGTGGAAAAACAGGAGTTTTACAGCTACGAAGAAACAACGGTGAAGAAAATAAATGTCAATCCGGGTGAAACAGTACATAAGGGCCAGGTGCTCGGGCTCTTAGACATCGATGATCTAGGGGACAAGCTTAGCAACGCCAAAGCCAACTACGCGGTGCAGCAGTCCAACCTGGAAAACGCGCTTAATCCCCGGCCGGAGGAGATTGCTCAGCTCAGGGCCGACTATAAAAAAGCCGGGGCCGACTACCAAAACGCCCAAAAGAAATACCAGAGAACTAAACAGCTGTATGATCAGAATGCTATAAGCGCCCAGGAACTGGAGGCAGCGGAGCTTGAGCTGATAGCAAAGGAAACGGAATACAAAAATGCTGACGCCAGGCTGAAAATCAAGGAGTCCGGTCCCACGGGCCCGGAGTTGGCCTCCCTTGAAGCGCAGGTGGAGCAGGCCCGCATCCAGATGGAACTGGCCCAGCAGGAGCTTGATAGAACCACCCTCACGGCGGAAATGGACGGCGTTGTCATCGCCGTGGAAGTGGCCGAGGGGGATCACGTCAATCCCGGCACCAGGCTTATTACCATCGGAAATACGGACAAAGTGGAAGTAACCGCCGGGGTCAGCGAGGCGGACAGCGGCAGGTTGAAGACCGGGCAGCAAGTTATAGTTACTGCCGCAGCGCTGCCGGACCGTGAGTATGCCGGGGTACTGCACAGTGTTTCCCCCGGCGCCCTGGTTCAAACCGGGAATCAGGGCAGCCAGATCGAAGTGCCGGTGATTGTCAGGATAACCGGTGACTCCGAGGGCCTTCGTACGGGCTATACCGTTGATTTGACCATTACCACGGTGGATATAGAAAAGGCCCTGGTGGTACCATATGAAACTGTGGTGGAAAAAGACGGTAAAAGTAAAGTTTATGTAGTGGAAAACGGTACTGCCAGGGAGAAAACAGTGGAAACCGGCCTGAATGTTGAACTATACACGGAAATTAAATCCGGGCTTAAGGAAGGCGACACCGTGGTTGTGAGTCCGGGTGACTTTCTAATGGATGGCGCCAAAGTTTCAGCATTAAATAATGTGCCTGCAGCCGGAGGAACTACATGATGATTCAAGTGTCCGATTTAACTAAAATATACAGCACCGGGGCGCAACCGGTGGCGGCGTTAAAAGACGTGAACCTCGAAGTCAAGGGCGGCGAGTTTGTATCCATAATGGGGCCGTCCGGTTCCGGCAAGTCAACTTTGATGAACCTCCTGGGCTGTCTGGATACTCCCACCTCCGGCTCATATAAACTGGACGGCATTGAAATAAGCACTCTTGATGATACCGGCATGGCCAGGGTGCGCAACCGGAAAATAGGCTTTGTTTTTCAAAACTTTAACCTGCTGCCCCGGATGACCGCCCTGCGCAATGTGGAACTGCCCATGTTGTATGCCGGGATAGATGCCCGGGAAAGAGTGAAGAGAGCCACCTCTGCCCTTCAGCGGGTGGGGCTGGCCGACCGACTCAACCACCGTCCCAACCAGATATCCGGAGGCCAGGTGCAAAGGGTGGCCATAGCCCGGGCTTTGGTCAACCAACCGGCGGTACTGCTGGCCGATGAGCCTACGGGCAACCTGGATACTCGCTCCGGGGAAGAAATCATGGCAATTTTTCAGGATTTAAACCGGGGCGGAGCCACCATAGTGCTGGTCACCCACGAGCGGGATATTGCCCTGCACACCTCAAGGATTATCCACTTCAGGGACGGCAGGCTGGTGGCCGACGAAAAGGTGGAAACCCCTCTGGATGCTGTAGAACAGTTAAGAAATCTGGGGCCGGGGGAAGAAAACGAAAGCCGGGCCGGGGAAAAGTCCGCCTCTAGCGTATTTCTGTCTCCTGAGACAATCCCTCATGCACAAACGGTATCCGACTCTGATACCGGGAGGGGGGAAACTCAGTGAACCTGTTGGAGAGTATTCGGGTGGCCCTGGAGGGTATCAGGTCCAATAAGCTGCGCTCTTTTTTAACCACCCTGGGCATAATCATCGGTATTGCCGCAGTGATTGCGGTAGTAGCCATCGGCCAGGGAGGTCGGGCCATGCTGATGGCGGAGATGGAAAAGATGGGTACCAACATCTTTGTCATCCATGTGGACTGGCGCAGTGGAGAGCAGCCCACCGGCAGGATGTTTGAACTTAGTGACGTACAGGTGCTCAAAGACAAGGTGCCGGGAATAACACATCTTTCCGCCAACAGCACCACCATGGAGGATGTCAGAGGCTCCAAGGACAAAAAATATGCGCAAGTCTGGGGAGTATCTTCGGACTATGAGCACATCAGAAATTTGAATATAAAAAGAGGACATTTCTTCAGCCAGGGAGATGATTCTCTGGGCCGGAGGGTTGCCGTGCTGGACGAGGCGCTGGCCGATAAAATTTTTGGCCGCTCTGAGCCCGTGGGGAATAAAGTGAGTATAGGCAGCACACCATTTTTAGTGGTGGGCGTGGTAGCCAGGGGCGACTCCATGATGGGCTTTTCGGAAGAGGCCAGAGTATTTATTCCCAGCCGGTCCTGGCACAACATGTTCGGCATATATGTAAACAACCTGGAAGGCAGCGCTGTATCCAGGGAAAAGGTGCAGGAAACCATGGATCAGGCTGTAAAGGTGCTGGAACGGCGGCATCGCAGTTCCGCCCAATACGTCGGTTACAACATGGAGCAAGAGATGCAGTCGGCCAACCAAATAACCGGCATCATGACCTTGATTATCGGTGCCATTGCCGGGATATCACTTTTGGTGGGCGGCATCGGGGTGATGAACATCATGCTGGTTTCCGTCACTGAGCGCACCAGGGAAATCGGTATCCGCATGGCCCTGGGGGCCAGGCGCAGGGATATATTGACCCAGTTTCTCATTGAATCGGTGGTGCTTTGCTTGCTTGGGGGCATAATCGGTATGATGCTTGGTGTAGGAGGAGCCTTTCTGATCGCCAAGTTGGCCAAGTGGCCGCCCCTGGTGTCCTGGTGGACAATGTTGATTGCATTTGCCTTCTCCGCCACTATTGGAATAATTTTCGGCATGCTCCCCGCCAACAAGGCGGCCAAGATGAACCCCATCGAAGCACTGCGGAGAGATTAAACAAAAGATTAAATTTTACGATAAAAACAGGCGTTTGTTTCGAGAGCAGCCCCATATATGGGCCTGCGATTATTACTTACAAGCTCATTGAAAACCTGTCTAAAAAGTGGCTGGGTGACGCGACCGAATTGAGCACAATTAGTAAATCCCCGCCGGGAAATGTAACAATGGAAATGGGGTTGGCGTACCCGGGGGTTCGTTGAGATTCTGGAGTAGGTGTTAATACCAGTAAAGGCTTGCGATGGAAATGGGCGGACTGATGACTCGTGGCACTGTCATAAAAGCTAAGCCAATAATACAACAGGCGCTTATAGCGCCTGTCTTTACAAATCATATATTTTAAGTACCAATTAGTTTATCAATCAACTAAATTTACTATAATCCTTTATTTCTGCTTAGCTGCTTTTATCAATGATTTCAACTGATTGACTGCCTTCTTCCGCAGCCGTTGTTCCCGGTATGCCTTTTTTAAACAAATCCATCAGGTCGTAACCGGTGAGGCCCTTCACTGTTTCAGGCAGAGTGGCCATAATGTCGGTAATGTAGCCGGAAACTTTGGCGGCACCTTGACCCTGGCCGTTTCCGGAATCTACGATGACAATTTTCTCAACTCTGGAAAGGGGTTCGGCAATGCTTTTAGCAATCTCGGGCAGTTTATCAATAATCATTTGGGCCATAGCCGCATCGTTAAATTGCTTGAACGCTTCCGCTCTTTTCAGTAAAATTTCGGCTTCGGCTTCACCTTTTTTACGGATCACTTCCACTTCAGCGTCGCCTTCCATCCTTTTGGCCTGGGCATTGGCTTCACCAAGCAGTTTGATACCTTCAGCCCGGGCCTGGGCATCCTGGATATCCTTAAATTTTATAGCTTCCGCCTGCTTTTCCTGGCTGTACTTTTCGGCATCGGCCTGTAATTTAATAGTCGCTTGAAGTTCCCTTTCCCTGCGCAGCGCTTCTTGTTCCGCAATTTCAATTTCTTTTTTCTTCCTGACGATCTCAATCTGCATTTTTTCCTGTTCAACATTTTGCTTGACCTTATTGGCCTCTATATCATAAGCCAGGTCGGCACTGGCCTTTTTCGTCTCCTGTTCTTGCCTGTATTGAGTAACTTTTAGTTCTTTTTCCTTGGTCGCCTCGGCAATTTGGGTTTCGGCCAGCAGCTGCGCCTCTTCACCAAGCCGGTTGGCTTCTGCAGTGCGGATATTGGTTTCTTTTAAGGATTCCGCCTCGGCAATGTTGGCATCGCGTTTAACTTCAGCAATTCGTTTCTTACCCAGAGCCTCCAAATAGCCGTTATCGTCGGAAATGTCCCTGATGGTAAACGCTTTGATCTCCAGGCCCATTTCCGCCAGGTCTACTGCGGCCACTTCCTGTACTTGAGAGGCAAATTTCTCTCTGTCCTTATAGATTTCTTCCACGGTAAGTTTGGATATAATTTCCCGCAGTTTGCCTTCCAGGACATCCTTGGCGGTATCTTTAATTACGTTGATAGTTTCGTTCTCTTTACCTGTGTTAAACTGCTCCAGAGCCGAAAGAATAGACTCTTTATCAGATTTAACTTTAATAACCGCCACACCATCGGCTTTAATATCAACACCCTGTTCTGTTAACGCGCCCCTGGTCTCTACGCTTATTTTCATATTTTCCAGCGAAATTTTATCCGCCCGTTCCAGCAGTGGAATGACAAAACCGCCGCCACCGGAGATAACCCGTCTTTTCAAACCTGTAACCACAAGTGCTTTATCCTGCGGAGCTTTTTTCCACATCGTGGCCACGCTGATTGATAAAAGAACCAGTACCGCAACAATGCCAACAGCAATCCAGAACATACGTAAGCCTCCTCTACATTTTGGTTACCATAAAAATATTTTTGTTAATATCCACAATGGCTACTTTGGACCCCTTTAATATTTCCTCGTTGTCTACGGATTTGGCCGGGGCGGAATATGTATTGTTATTGACGATATAAGTGATACGGCCAAAACCGCCACCCTTAATATCCAGCTGTACTTTTGCCGGAAAACCGATCAGCTCTTTTTGAGACACAGCACTGGTGCTTTGAGCTTTATACAATGGAACAATCAGAAATCTGTACATTAAAAATGAGGTTGACAAAGCCGAGACTAAGGCCATTGCCAGGGTAATCAGCGCGCCAAGTTCCAGATAATGCAGGCCGATAATGCCCACTCCGCCGAATACGGTAATAAACGCTGCTATTACCACCGGCTTGAACGGCGATATTATGGTTTCGCCTTTACCGCTGCCGGTTGTATTTGTATCCGAGTCCGTATCAAAATCAGCATCAAACTCCGTCAAATCAAAAAGTTGTCCGAGTATAAACGATACTGCGGTAAAAAGTACACCTACCCAGAAGCACAATTGAAAAGCTTTCAGCAGCATTTTAACCACCCTTTGTCCGTGGATAATTCATCTTTTAGATGTGCCACCTCCCTTATTAGAGCAAAATTTTAATCATTCATTTTTTTTGTATGTCTGCTTTTAAACGTGCCAGCTCTTCTTCAATTTCACCGGCACTGCTGCCCAGTTCGGCAAGTTCCTGGTCCAGGCTTTTGCTTAAACCGCTCAGCTCAAGGCCGGCCGCCGCTTCAGCTTCGTTTTGCAGCACTTTGGCTTCCATGCGATCAAAACCTTTACGGGCAGTGTCACTGCCAAATCCGGACATTGTTTTATTGATTTCCTTTTGCGCTTTGGCTGCCTGGTTTCTGGCTGCAAGCGTAGCTTTTTTAGCCTGCATTTTTTCAAATTCATCTTTCATATCCTGCAGCTGTTTTTTTAGACTATCCGCCACTTCCCGGGCGCGCTCGTATTGTGCCTGGTAATCCGCGGCCTTGCCGGCATGAATTTTTTTGTCTTCCAGAGCTTTTCTGGCCAGGTCTTCGCGGGTTTCTTTAAGAGCTTGCACGGCCTGGGCTGTCCTTTTTTCCATCATCTCCAGGGCGTCTTTGGCAGAGCTTTCTAAACGCTTAACTACAGCGATTTGCTTGGCCACGGCCATCTCGGCGTCAGCAATATCATCCTCCATGTCCCGCAGGTACTGTTCCAGCATTTTTACCGGGTCTTCCGCCTTATCGAGCAAACTGTTCAGATTGGCCCTGATGTTGTCACCGATTCTTTTAAACAACCCCACAATACCGCCTCCTTAATTTATTTTATATTTCATATGGTGTTTATTATTAAAAGCTTGCATATATGATTAAATGCCATCAATCGGAATAACCGTTGGCTAATTGATTGTAGACCTGTCGATACCTTTGCCTGGCCCGGGAAAGAGCTACCCGGGTTGTAGATGGGGATTTGTTCAATACTGCGCCGATTTCTTCGAAGGACAGCCCTTCAAATATCCGGAGCACAATTACTGTCCGGTACCCTGCGGGCAGCTGTTGCAGAGCCAGCGAGATCAACTGATGGTTTTCAGCCTTTTCCAGGCTGCGTACCGGGTCACCGAACCTTCCCATGTCCGGGATATCCTGATCCAGGGGCAGGCAGCGGCTCCGGAAGTGGCTGCGCAAATTAACGGTATATACATGAAAGGCGATACGAAACAGCCAGGTGGAAAGGGTAGATTCACCACGATATCTTTTTAGGGAAACCAAGACTCGATAGAACGTTTCCTGAGTCAACTCTTCCGCCAGGTTGTAATCTCCGCCCATACGGTAAAAGTAACGGAATACCGGACCGCTATAGTGGTGGTATATTTTTTCCATGGCTGACGCAGTCATATTAAACCACGCTCCTTTATTCAGTATCCGAAAGACGACAAATGTTACATCTTAGAGTTCGCAAAATATACTTTTTTTCGGCCTTATATGCTTTTATATTTAGCAACCCCCTCCTTTGCTTTTTAGCATTTGCCGGCTTATGCATTATTCTTGGTATCCAGGCTGGAAAACCGGGACCCCTTGGCGGGCCGACCTTCATGACTAAATCAAGCTGTTCTTATAATGTGCCAAGATGTGTTATGAAAAACGGGTTTGTAGTATCTATTAAGCTCTAAATGTAGTTTTAAATACTATGTCTTATCTTATATAGATATTATCACATGGTATTATAGTATTCAATAGCCTTTTATGCCAGATATAATGAAGTAATCCATGGTTTTGCAAGCTACGATAGATTTTTATTAAAAATCTATCAAATGCTTAAAATATTTCACAATATTGTTATGTATAACACGCTAAAGAGTTTTAAAATATTGACAAGTAGTATTAAAAGCCATATAATGCAGTTGAGGTGATTGTGGGATGAATCTGGAACTAAATGATAAAATATTGGAGAAGATCGGAGATGAACTGTTCTTAACGGATGAAATTAAACTTTCCGAAATCCCGGATCTTGAATTATATATGGAACAAATACTGGGTTTTCTGGAAAGTAAGCTAAGCCACTTGAAAAGAGGCTCAGATGATAAGGTTTTTACCAAAACCATGATCAATAACTATATAAAAAATGGAATATTGCACCCGCCTAAAAACAAAAAGTATACTAAAGAACACATCATTTTATTGATCTTGATTTATAATTTGAAAAACATCTTATCAATTAACGACATTCGGGCTGTTTTTACGCCCATTTTGAATGATATAAACAGCCGGGATGACGATATTATTCCGCTGGAAGAGATTTATGCAACCTATCTGGAATTGAAAGAGGATGAGTTTGAAGAGTTTTGCAGTACTTTTAATGAAAAATTCAAGCTGATCAAGGAAAAAACCAAATATATATCCGAAGAAAGGAGCCAGGATCAGGCTGAGATATTTTTAACGGTTTTGATGTTGATAGCACAGGCCAATGCAGTAAAACGGTTGGCGGAGAAGATAGTCGATAATTATTTTAATTAACTTTTATTATCCCGGATTTAGGAAGCGAGGACATATGATTAATATTCCCAACTTTCGCATAGTGGAACAACTTTATAATAAAAGGTCGATTGTTTGCCGCGCGGTTTCCGATATTGATAACCAACCGGTTATCCTTAAGGTTTTAAACACCAAACATTCCGTACCTGATGAAATAATGCGTTTCAAACGGGAGTATGAAATTATTTGTCACCTGCGGTCGAAAGGCGTTGTAACAGCGTATGGGTTGGAAGAATACCAAAATTACCTGTTTATGGTCCTGGAAGATACCGGCGGTACATCGTTGGATAAAATACTGCCTTTCGAGACAATTGATTGGCCTACTTTTATCAACCTCGCCGTTAAAACTACCAGTTTACTTGGCGATATTCACCGGTGCGGTATCGTGCACAAGGATATCAACCCGTCCAATATCACCTGGAACCGGGAAAACGGCCGGGTGCAAATTATTGATTTCGGCCTTTCTTCAGTATTAACCCTGGAAAACTCTGCAACAGGCAACCCCCAAAACCCCGAGGGAACGCTTGCCTATATAGCCCCGGAACAGACAGGCAGAATGAACCGGCCTGTGGATTTCAGGGCCGATCTGTACTCGCTGGGCGTAACTTTTTATGAAATGTTAACGGGCGGGCTGCCTTTTGTTGCCGGTGATGTGCTGGAACTGGTGCATTCCCATATAGCCAAAACGCCCCTGTCACCACATATGGTTAGTTCCAACATACCTGAAGCAATCTCAAATATAATAATGAAACTACTGGCCAAGAATGTGGAAGAGCGATACCAAAGTGCCGTCGGTGTAGAAGAAGATTTGCAAATGTGTCTCGACCAGCTTCAAACATACGGCAAAATAAAGGTTTTTGAACTTGGCAGCCAGGATATTTCCGGCAGATTTCAAATATCACCCAAAATTTATGGTCGGGACAAAGAAATAAACACTCTCCTGGATGGCTTTGAGCGAGTGAGCCGGGGTGCCGTGGAATTGATATTGGTTGCCGGGTATACGGGGATAGGCAAAACTTCATTAATAAATGAAATAGTTGAACCTGTACAAAAGCGTGGTTATTTTGTTGCAGGGAAGTTTGATCAATTTCAACGCAACATTCCTTACGCTTCATTGATTCAAGCCATACGAAAACTTGTTCGGCAAATCCTGGGAGAAAACGAAGAACAAATTGCCTTGTGGAAAGATAAAATTTTAAAAGCTTTCGGACCCAACGGGCAAATTATTATTGATTTAATTCCGGAAATAGAATTGATTACAGGCCCGCAACCTTTCGTCCACAAATTACCCCCCCTTGAATCGCAAAACCGTTTCCAGCTTGTGTTAATCAAGTTTTTACAAGTGTTTGCCGCGCAAGCTCACCCCCTGGTCATCTTTATAGACGATTTGCAATGGTCCGATACCGCCTCTATGCAGCAAATAAATTACATAATTAATAATAATGAAATAAAGTACCTTCTGTTGATTGCCGCTTACCGGGATAACGAGTTGACAGATACTCACCCGTTGCTGGCATTAGTCAGAGAAATGAAAAAATCCAGGGTGCCTGTTCATGAAATCAAGCTGGAGCCGTTAAATCAAAGTTGCATCGAGCAGTTGCTGGTAGAAACCCTTAATTGTACGGAGCAAGCTGCTTATCCCCTGGCAGAGGCATTGTTTCAAAAATCAGCCGGTAACCCCTTTTACACCAAGCAATTGTTGCATGATATCTTTGAAAATGGCTCTCTGTATTTTAACTGGCGGGAACGTAGCTGGAAATGGGATATCAGCGGTCTGCAACAGCTCAAGGCCCGGGATAACGTAATCGAACTGGTAATAAACAGAGTACAAAAACTCCCTGCAAGAACTAGGGAAGTATTAAAGTTTGCCGCCTGTGTCGGTAGAGTTTTTGAATTAAAGATGTTATCTCTGATCATGAGGCAATCAATTGAGCAAATAACCGGCGATATTTTGCCGGCCGTACACATGGGAGTTATACAACCCGTTGCCGCTTCCCCGAAACACAGTAATACCGGTGGTAAGGAAATGAAGTCTTTGGTCTATACTCCGGAATCCTGTGAATTTTTGCATGACCGTGTGTACCAGGCGGTGAGTTCTCTTTGGCCCGGCGAAGAGAAAAACCGGATCCAGCATAGGATAGGAAGAATAATGCTGCAGCAAACGGAACAGGTTTTCCCGGAAAAGAACATTTTCAAAATAGTTGATTACCTTAATGTCGGGCCGGAATTGATTACTGAACAGAGAGAGAGGGTTAAACTGGCCGAATACAATTTAATGGCGGCCAGAAAAGCTAAAATCTCAACCGCATTTGAAGCGGCTCTGCACTATTTGGAGGCGGGTGAAAAATTTTTACCGTCAGACGCCTGGAACGGGCAGTACCGCCTGACCTTTGAGCTGCATCTGGAACTCTGCCAGTGTCTTTACCAGTGCGGAAAAGCGGCTGAGGGGGACTGTTTGTTTGAAAAGTTACTGGCCAGGGCCAAATCCAAGCCGGACAGATCCGATGTGTTGGCCATGAAAGCCCTTATTGCCGCCAATGCTTTAAAATACGCGGATATATTTAAATTCGGTCTCATGGGTCTTAAGGAACTGGGATTTAAATTACCCCAACACCCCGATAAATTTAGTGTTTTAAAAGAAGTTCTATGGCTCAAGGGGCGTCTGCCTGCTCAAAAGATTAAAAACTTGCTTGCATTACCGGTAATGAATGATCTGCGTGTTATCAAAATAATGGACCAGCTTAACAACCTGGTTCCGGCCGCCAGTTTAAGCAACCCCCAATTGTTTATACTCATGCTGTTGAAAATGTCCGGCCTTTCTCTTAAATATGGTAATACGGATCATTCCGCCCTGGCTTACGCCGGGTACGGTATCATTGCCGGCGGGATATTGCAGGACTTTAAGGCTGTACGGGAACTGCAATCAGTATCAATGAAACTGGCCGACAGGGATAACAATTACCCGGTTAAGTGCAGGGTTTATTATACGGTGGCCGTATACCTCAACCATTGGGGAGAACATTTGCATAAAAGCATTGATTACTTAACCCGGGCAAAGCAATATGCTCTGGATGCCGGTGAATTTTACATGGTCGCGGGTATAACGGGACGCATGGTGCAAAATAAAATTGTATTAGGGGAGCATCTGGAAGGGATTTATGAGGAAAGCATTTCATATCTGGAATTTACCGACAGGTTCAAGCTTGAAAATACGTCAAGGTTTTTTCTCTTGGCCCAGAGGTTTGTAAAGTATCTCAGGGGTGAATCTCCCCAACCTTTTCTTTCCGGTGAAAAAGATACTTTGACCCGGGAAATAATCGAACAACGAAACGGTATGGCTGTTATGGCTTATTATTTGTTTAAAATGCAATCCTTCTATTTTGAAGGTGAGTATATAAAAGCTTTAGAGGTGCTGCGGGAGATTGATTTAGACATTACCAATTCAGTTCGGGGTATGCCTCTGGCCACAGAGTATGTATTATGGCAATCATTGATTATAACTGCCTCTTACGGGCAATTAAATAAGAAGCAAAAAAAGAATTACTTGAAAATAATCAAAAAAAACCAGCGGCAGTTGAAAAAATGGGCCGCTTCCTGCCCGCAGAATTATTTGCACAAGTATTACCTGGTGGCGGCTGAAACGGTACGGATAACCGGTAAAGAAACTGCTGCCGCAATAGAACTCTACGACCAAGCCATTGCGTCCGCGGGAGAAAACGAATATATACAAAACGCAGCCCTGGGCAATGAACTGGCGGCCAGGTTCTGGCTGGCGGCGGGCAAAGCGAACATTGCCGGGCCTTATATGCAAAAGGCATGTGTGGAATACCGTACCTGGGGTGCTGAACGGATAGCGGACAACCTGGAGCAAATGTTGCCTCAATTGTTCTCGGCAACCGCCGGACTTACCGGAACAGGAGCAAGTCAACTGGACCTGGCTTCAATAGTAAAGGTCTCACAGGTGCTTTCCGGAGAAATTGTTCTGGACCGGCTGCTGCAAAAAATGATGAAAATAATCTTGGAGAACGTCGGAGCGCAAAAAGGCTATTTTATCATGGAGAGTGAAGGTGGGCTCAGCATAGAAGCATCGGTCTCCACAAACGGGGAAGACATGCCCCTGAACTCGTCTTCAGGAGACGGAGGTACGGGCGAAGGGCCGCCGGTTATCCGGGTATCCGTTCCTCTCAGACAATGCGGGTATCTTTCCGAGGCTATCGTATATTACGTGTTCCGGACCGGGGAATTTGTAGTGCTCCATGATGCTGCGCGGGAAGGAATATTCACCCAGGATGAATATATCTCCAAATACCGTCCCAAGTCGGTAATTTGCCTGCCCGTTATCGGCAAGGGAAAGACAACCGGCATACTTTACCTGGAAAACAACCTGTTCACGGGCGCATTTACCCCTGGCCGGGTGGAAATGTTGAGGTTATTGTCTTCCCAAATAGCCATTTCCATTGAAAACGCCCGGTTGTACGCCAACCTGGAAAAATCCAGGGATCAGATATCCAGGTGGAGCCAGACCCTGGAACAAACGGTTACAGAAAGAACAAGCCAGTTGCAGCAGGCCAATCAACAACTAAAACAGGCCAAAGACGAGGCTGATGCGGCGAACCGCGCTAAAAGCGATTTCCTGGCGGTGATGAGCCATGAAATACGGACACCCCTGCACGGCATTATCGGTATGACCGAACTGATGCTGCAAACGTCGCTCAATAAAGAACAGCGGGAATACATATCTATTGTTAAAGAATCATCCGATTTGCTCATGACGGTAATTGATGACATCCTGGACTTTAGAAAGATCGAAGAGGGCAAATTAAAACTGGAAGTGACGGATTTTGATCTTCCATCCCTGGAAAAAACCGTGATTACTTCTTTAATTCCTAAAGCCAACAGCAAGGGCATTGCCCTCAAATCCCATCTCGCCCCGGAGATCCCCGCCTGGTTGCGGGGCGACCCGGTGCGCCTGAGCCAGGTGCTGTTAAATTTAGTGGGCAATGCCGTTAAATTTACCGATCAAGGCGAAGTGTCGCTGCATGTCTTGCTGGAAAAAGAGGAGCCGGAACACGTAATCCTTCGTTATGAAGTTAGGGATACCGGTATCGGGATACCGCCACAGGCTAAAAAAGATTTATTTCAGCCTTTTTACCAGGTTGGTCATACGAGTACCAGGAGACACGGGGGCTCGGGCTTGGGCTTGGCTATTTGTAAGCGACTGGTGGAACTGATGAACGGTCAAATTGGTTTTGAAAGCCTGGAAGGCCGGGGTACAACTTTCTGGTTTACAGTTCCCTTGCAACTAGGCCATGCCGCTGTTAAACCGGCTGAAAACAATGACCCGGCCGGATTGACTGTGGAGCTGATGAAAGGGAAAAATAAATCGGGCACTATTCTGGTGGTGGAGGACAATGCCATTAACCAGAAGTTAATTGTTTCCCAGTTAAAACAGCTCGGCCTGTGTGCTGAAATTGTTAATAACGGCAAGGAGGCGGTGGAAGCCGTTTCCTCTGCTAAATATACCCTGGTATTGCTGGATTGCCAGATGCCCGTTATGGACGGCTACGAGACGGCGGGCGCTATCCGCCGGCTTGAGGCTACCGGAGGAGGACGGCGAACCCCCATTATTGCAACGACAGCGGGCGTCATGACGGGAGAGAGGGAAAAATGTTTGAGCGCCGGGATGGATGATTATTTAAGCAAACCGGTCCGGCTGGCGGATTTACAAAAAATTCTGGCCCGCTGGCTGCCTGATTATGATATCACCCTGGCGCAAGATGAGCCGGTTCCGGATAGGACGGTAAGCAGGGTTGTGGATTCCTACCTGGCAGCGTTTGTTGACCCTGGCAGGCGCCGGGAGTTTCTGGATATTATCGGCGGGGATGAGGATTTTCTCGTGGAATTAGTTGAAACATTCTTACAAGATATGCCTGACAAATTAACCGCGCTCCGGAATGCCTTCCAACGCTGGGATGCGGCAGCTTTGCGCCTGCAGGCCCACGGTATGAAATCCAGCGGTTACTTGCTGGGCGCCGCCGGATTTGCGGAACTGTGCAAAAAGCTGGAAATTTTGGCTGCAGCCGGTGAATTAGAGGCAGCAACCGAGCTGATAGAAACAGTTGAAGAGGAATATCAACGGCTGGAGAAAAGGTTAAAGGCTTTTCTGGCAAACAATTAAAGGCTGGTCGCTGGTTAACAAAGGGGCTTCGCGATTTATTCGTGAAGTCCCTTTTATATCTCCTTACAAAATTTAAGTTAAAAGTTTATTAAAATGTTAAGTTAATTTTATTTTAGTTTAGATACAGTTTAACAGGTACATGTATAATTATTTCATTAATTTTAGGTGGGGTTGCTGTGATTTGTTTTAAGACTAACGTCCTTCGCAAGCAATATTTAGTGTATTTGGTGATAACCATATTATTATTTTCCTTAATACCCGTAGCAATGGCTAATTCCATAGACAATCAAGTCTTTTCCGATGTACCAAACACGAATGCCAACTCATTATTTATTAACTACCTAGCTAACAAGGGAATAATTAATGGTTTTTCAGACGGAACTTTTAGGCCTGATTCGGGGATAACCCGTGCAGAGGCAGTTTCACTTCTCGTCCATGCTGCTGGATTAAAATCACAATCTTCAGCAATATCCTTTATTGATGTTCCCACCGGACACTGGGCAGAAGGTAGTATCAAGACAGCAGTTTCGTCGGGTTTAGTGCGTGGGTATCCCGACGGGACTTTTCGTCCTAACGAAGTATTAAACAGGGCAGAAGGTATAGCACTGATCCTGCGCATTTCCGGACAGACAGTCTCCGGCATTGAGCTTCCTGTTCTGGAAGATTTAATGCCCGGCCACTGGGCTGCGCAATCGGTCGCCATTGGTCTGGCATCAGGAATGATAGGTATGTCTGGCGATAAAAAACATTTCTTTCCCGGTGCACCGTTAACACGTGGAGACATGTCGAGGGCACTGGCAGTCCTTTTAACCAGGGACGAAATACTGTACGAAACAGAATTACCATGCACTTTAAAGATTACCGGCGGAGAGGTTAGCCTGATCAAAGCATCAAATAATAATAGTGAACAGGTAAAAGAAACGATATCAATTAATTTGGGAGATAAAATAAAAACATCCCGGGATAGCTCTGCTGAACTAGTTTTCCCCGACGGAACCGGCATATTGATAAAAGAAAATACCGAACTGACCTTAAAGGATGCCAAAGGTCGTTCCTATATAACCATTGGTGGCAAAGCCGGTATTGCAGTGGATTGGCTGGAAGTGTACCTAAAGCAGGGACAAATATTCGGCGCTCTGTCAATACCACAGCAGGCAAGTGTCGATGTTGATAAGAACAGTAACGTTGGTATTACAAAGCGTACCATGGTTGCTTCGCTTAATAATATAAAAATATCAGATTTAATTGCCAATACAAAGCCTGACCAGGGTGGACAAAACGCGCCCTGGTTTGAGGCCTCTCAAAATAAAAAAGTCAAAGTAAAGGTAGACATGCCCTGGGGTGTGGCAGCCGTCCGGGGGACTTTCTGGGAGAACTATGTGGCTAGCAACGGTAGTTTCAGAACAAGCCTGCTAACCGGTGAAGTAGAAGTAACCTCCGGCGGTCAGACAGTTTCACTGGTACAGGGTCAGCAAACAGCAACACTGTCATCCCAGGCCCCGCCAGCCCCTCCTGCGCCCATGACTACCCAGAATATGCAGGCATGGGCACAGGTATCAGACTGGGCACAGCAGAGGGCAGATGATATCGAGGCCAACCAGGAACCGGCATTACCGTCACCAGCATCACCACAACCTGTACAAACACAGCAACCTTCGCAGCAACCGGCAGGTGGTCAAACACTGCAATCATTAATTAACCAGGCATTGGGCCAGGTGTCCCAAGGCATACCACCGCTACCTGCGGCACTTCAAACAGGAACTTCAAATACTCCCACTTCTACTGGAGGCGGAGGTGGCGGAGGTGGTGGAGGCGGCGGTAATACGGGGTCAGTAGTTATAAGCCCTATTACTGATATTAGCCTAAGTGCCGGAGGCAGCCAGAGCATAAGTGTAACAAGTACACCGGCTGATGCAAGCAAGAGCGCAGTATCCAGTGATGAAAGCGTGGCAACAGTAGCAGTAAACGGGGATAGCGTAACCATAACCGGCCATGCTCCGGGAACCGCCACCATAACCGTAACCGCCAGCAAGACCGGCTACACCAGCGGCACAACAACATTCACTGTAACAGTAGCTGGCACAGTAGAAATAAATGCCATAGCTGGTTTAAACCTGAACCTAAATGACGGAGGCAGCCAGAGCATCAGCGTAACAAGCACACCGGCCGATGCGACCAAGAGTGCAGTATCGAGTGATGAAAGCGTGGCTACAGTAACCGTAAGCGGTAACAATATAACCATAACGGGCCATGCTCCGGGAACAACCACCATAACCGTAACAGCCAGTAAAGCCGGCTACACCAGCGGCACCAGACAATTTACGGTAACAGTAATACCCCTTAACGCTGCAATCAACCCGACGACAGCGAACTTTGACAAGAACGAAACAAACCAGTCAGATGTAGAAGTAACCATGACCTTAAACGGCAACACGCTATCTGCAATTAAAAATGGTGTAAACACTTTGGAAAATGGCACCGACTACACAGTGGCCGGGGATGTAGTAACCATTAAGAAAGGTTACCTGGCAGCCCGGAACATTGGTGATGTAATACTGACCTTTGCCTTCAATGCCGGCGTGGATCCCACACTGACAGTGATCGTGGTAGATACAACCCCGCAGAACTCTGCAATCAACCCGACGACAGCGAACTTTGACAAGAACGTAGCAAACCAGTCAGATGTAGAAGTAACCATGACCTTAAACGGCAACACGCTGTCTGCAATTAAAAATGGTGTAAACACTTTGGAAAATGGCACCGACTACACAGTGGCCGGGGATGTAGTAACCATTAAGAAAGGTTACCTGGCAGCCCAGAACATTGGTGATGTAATACTGACCTTTGACTTCAGTGCCGGCGTGGATCGCACACTGACAGTGATCGTGGTAGATACAACCCCGCAGACCCCGCAGAACTCTGCAATCAACCCGACGACAGCGAACTTTGACAAGAACGAGACAAACCAGTCAGATGTAGAAGTAACCATGACCTTAAACGGCAACACGCTGTCTGCAATTAAAAATGGTGTAAACACTTTGGGAAATGGCACCGACTACACAGTGGCCGGGGATGTAATAACCATTAAGAAAGGTTACCTGGCAGCCCAGAACATTGGTGATGTAATACTGACCTTTGACTTCAGTGCCGGCGTGGATCGCACACTGACAGTGATCGTGGTAGATACAACCCCGCAGACCCCGCAGAACTCTGCAATCAACCCGACGACAGCGAACTTTGACAAGAACGAAACAAACCAGTCAGATGTAGAAGTAACCATGACCTTAAACGGCAACACGCTATCTGCAATTAAAAATGGTGTAAACACTTTGGAAAATGGCACCGACTACACAGTGGCCGGGGATGTAATAACCATTAAGAAAGGTTACCTGGCAGCCCAGAACATTGGAGATGTAATACTGACCTTTGACTTCAGTGCCGGCGTGGATCCCACACTGACAGTGAGCGTGGTAGATACAACCCCGCAGACCCCGCAGAACTCTGCAATCAACCCGACAGCAGCGAACTTTGACAAGAACGAAACAAACCAGTCAGATGTAGAAGTAACCATGACCTTAAACGGCAACACGCTGTCTGCAATTAAAAATGGTGTAAACACTTTGGAAAATGGCACAGACTACACAGTGGCCGGGAATGTAGTAACCATTAAGAAAGGTTACCTGGCAGCCCAGAACCTTGGAGATGTAATACTGACCTTTGACTTCAGTGCCGGTGTGGATCCCACACTGACAGTGAGCGTAGTCGATACAACAACCCTTCCTTTTGTACACTTTGACTGCAATGTGCTGATGGAGGGTTATATCGGAGATGGATTCGTATATGTTGATGTTTTTGGTGAGAATACGAACTTCTCTGAAGATACACAAGTTATTATTAATGATAAACATGGCAACGACGTTACAGAAATAGCAACAGCTGAGGGGTGGGATCTGTTTAAATTTTATTCTGCAACTAATGCCAGTTTACTAATTGCCGAAGGATTGACATCTGATGGTAGCCCGTACAACCTTACTTTCGACGAGAGTGTTTCTGCAGAGTTATTTGTTGAAAGAGTTACAGTGGCAGTGGCAATTGACGATACACCAACGGAACATTTAATCCTCACCTTCACAATAGATGGCAACTCAACATTTAGATCCGATATTTTAGGAGAGCTAAGCGAATACATCAACTTAAGTGGCGTACTTGAGAACTTAACGGTTATTGATGCGGAGCTCATATCAGATAAGGTTTTGACTCTTACGCTAGATGGAGCAGTTTTTGGCATTGGAGAAGTCTATTTCGACAGTGACGCTTGGAGTGGTGAGGTAGATTTCATTGTTCCTATTGGTATTCTTGGTTAGGCTGAATTAACAAGCAACGATTCTTACAGTTCAAACTATAGTAGAATCAGCATAGCAGTTAATTAGCCTGAAAAGTATCCGTAATAGGTAGTGAACAATTAAGTAATTCCAGGTCAGATCGTAACAAAATAACCCTGTCCGACATAACCGCCGGACAGGGTTTATATTTTCAATTTCAATTCATTTTACATGGGAAGGAAAGACCCAGTGTTGAAACATATCCATATCTATGGCGGTTTATGTACATGCCTATCTGGCAGACACACATAAAATTTAAGTTGCGTTTAGAGAACGTTTACCAAAAGTTTATAAACCATTGCTAAAATAAAATAGAAAAAGATAAAAGGATGGTTTAAATGTCGCATTGGTGCGAGTCCGCCGGGGACGCGGAAACCTGGTATGCGGTCCTGGACCAACTGGCCCGGGAACTGCCCCGCCGGCATGTCAACTTATATTTCCAGAGAAGCCGCGATGACATGGAGAAGGAGCTTCTGGAACTGCGCCGGGCCCTCCCCGGGATGAAAGAAAGCGAGATTAAGGCGGCCATCGCCCGGTGGGTGGCTTCGGCAGGAGATGCCCACACCCAGTTATGGTGGCGGCCGGAAAAAGTATATCCCCTGACCCTGTACTGGTTTAAGGAAGGAATTTACGTCACCCATGCCGCTCCCGGTTACGGTCATATTCTCAACTGCCGGCTGGTTGAAATTAACGGCAAAGGCATTGAGGAAATAGAAAAGGCCATCACCGGGGTTATAGCCCATGAGAACAAGTGGTGGCTAAAAAGAAACATTCCCTGGTATCTGGTGCGCCCGGAAGTCCTGCACGGGCTTGGCATCCTGCCTGACCCGGACCGGGTTTTAATGACTTTCCGGGATACCGGGAAACAACCTGTCACTGAACTGATCCATGCACTCCCGGTGAGCGAAAACTCCGTCTGGGCAGGCAAAGGGGGACTGTGGCCCCAGCACCCGCAAGCTCCTGTACCAGAACCCCTATACCTGAAAAACAGGGGCATGCCTTACTGGTATGAGCATCTTCCGGATACCGGTACAGTATATTTCCAATATAATGCCTGTTTGAATGACTCCAGCAACCCCCTGGACAGCTTTATCCGGCAACAGCTTGCCTTCCTGCGGGACAGCGATGTGGAGAGGCTGATTATTGATTTGCGCCACAATAATGGCGGTAATTCCAGGCTGCTGCAACCTTTCATCCGGGAAGTACGAAACATGGAACATGTCAACCGGCCGGGAGGGTTGTACGTCATTGTAGGACGGGAAACATTTTCTGCGGGAATGTTCAATGGCCTGCAGTTCAGAGAAGCCACCAGGGCTATTTTTGTCGGTGAACCGACGGGTGGAAAACCGAACGGCTACGGCGAAGTGATGTCTTTTCAACTGGCCGGCACAAACCTTTACGTCAGCTATTCCACCCAATATTTCCGGTGCAGCCGGGAGGAGAGCCCCTCTTTTGTCCCCGACCGGGTTGTGGAACTGACCTTTACCGCCTACCTGCACAAGAAAGACCCCGTGCTGGAACATATTTTTCAGGAAAAAAGCCCATATCTTTGGCGATTTATGTTACAAGCCTGACCTGCAAATGTTATATAAAATTTATAAAAATTTAAATTAAGTTTAGGCCGTGTTTAACAAAAATTTATGAACGATTGCTACAATTTTTATAGAATTATGTAAGGAGTGTAAATTATGTTTACTATTCAACCGCTTGTGCCGGCAATGATACCTCAATATGAAGTATTCAGCGATCCACAGATGCGCGAAATTATACGCCGGGATTGTTTAAATGAGAGAACTGTGATTGGAGCCGCTTCACATTTTTTGGGGCCTGCCGGTCTTGTCCTGGCCCGGATATTCGATAACGGACAAGGTGGTTTAATGGGGGACGTGAAAAGTTTATTTGTTGGCGGCAGCTATAGAAATAACGGTCTTGGTACTGAATTGCTTTTATATGTGGAAAGGAAACTAAAAGAAAAAGGTTGCCAAAATATTTTTATTCGTTTCCCCGCCGGTAAAAAATATACACCCGCAGTAGAAAAGATCCTGCAAAAGTGCGGCTGGAGCGAACCGGTAAAGCGGAGGGTGTATAACAAATATAATATTTTCCACTTTAAGAACGGGTGGATAGATCGTGTTTCCCTGGGTGACTGCTGTGCCGCAATCCCCTGGCCTGAGATTTCCGGGGAGAAGCTGGAAGAAGTAAAAAACGGTCATAACAAATGGTATCCGGATTGGGCGTCTCCTTTTCAGCCACATCTTAAAAATCCCCACCCGGCCACAAGCCTATGGTTGTCCTACCGGGGAGAGATAGCCGGTTATGTGATTACAAATCGTGTTGCAGAAGATACCTTATTTTGGGAGAGGCTCTATGTAAGGCCGGACTTGCAAAAAACCGGCCTTGGTATCCGGCTGATGGCGGAAGCAATAAAAAATCAGATCAAGGAAGGTATAACTTATGCTGAAATGGACCTGGCCTACTACCCTGAATTTATAACCAACCAGCACTTAATCAGATTTTTTGAAAAACATTGCAGTCCGAACAAGCCGGGCAGGCCGGCCGCTATAGATTCGGTGGTTTTTATGCAATCCGTAAAGGAAATTTAATTATATATTACCCAATTTAAGGAGGCAAAAGATGAAACCTTCCAGATACAACTTTATCTGGCCTGCCGAAAACTCTGACAACATGATCATTTATAACAGCATGACCGGCGGGCTGGTGGAAACTGAAAAGACCTGCATTGATTTGTTGAGTGCCGACCGGATTGACTATAACTCGCTCTCACCCCGGGGGAAGCAGTTTATTGACCGCATGAAGCAAGGGGGTTTTGTGATTGATGACGTTGTTGACGAGCTGTTAATCTTAAAAAAAATGTATAACAGCAGCAAATACAACCGCAGCAAGTTACCCATAACCATTGTTCCGACCATGCGGTGCAATTTCGACTGCATCTACTGTTTTCAGCATCCCGGCGAGGGAGAAGAACCCCGGTACGATAAGGGGATGTCTGAAACTGTGCAGCAGGCTTTGCTTGAGTTCATAACCGATAGAGCAAATAAATTAGACTCTTTACATATTTTTTGGTATGGCGGCGAGCCGCTGCTGGAAAAAGATTTAATCTATACATTATCAAAAAAAATGATTGATATCGCCGCTCAAAATAACATAGCCTACTATGCCAAGATGGTTACCAACGGCTACCTGATTGCCCATGATCCAAAAATTATACAAAGGCTGAAAGACAGCAAAATCACTTCCCTGCAAATTACCCTGGACGGCCCGCCGGAGGTGCATAACCGGCGCAGAATGCTCAAGGGAAGTCATAAACCTACCTTCGACCGCATCCTGCAGGGTATAAAACTACTGGCGGAAGAAGGATTTGATGTGACGATCAGGATCAATACAGATAAATCAAATGTGCATGATACTGATAAATTACTGGATATTCTTTACAGCAATAATCTTAAAAATGTTCATATCTATCAGGGCTTTGTTTATGCGGATACACCCGGGTGCCATAATTATCAATGCAGTACTTTGACCTTGGAACAGGCGAGAGACCTGAAAATAGAATTTCATAAATCTTTACTGCAAAAACAGTTTAATATTGATAAAGCGCGTTATTATCCCTCACTAACTTTTGCCTGTGGTGCCTGCAGCCCGGATGCATATATCATTTCCCCGGATGGAGATCTGTATAAGTGCTGGAAAGAAACCGGCCGAAAGGAAGCCAGTGTGGGTAATATCACTAATTTTAAGGCCCGCAGCAACAGCCAGCGGATGCACGAAATTCGCTGGCTGTTATGGGAACCCTTTACCAATGACCACTGCCCGGAATGCAAAAGGCTGCCCATTTGCATGGGAGGCTGTGGCTACTCGGAAATAGTCAACGGCCAACCTAAAAAATGCAATCCTTTAGATGATCATCTTGAACAATATATAAAAACACTATATTTTCATGAAAAGAGCCAGTTGTAAAAGACATGTCAGATGGCCTTGCCGAAAACAAGAGGCTTGTTCCTTTGGGAACGTTCTCTTTATATGTTGTAAAAAATTTATAAAAATTTAAGTTGTGTTTAAAACGCGTTTACCAAAAATTTATAAACAAATGTTATATTTTTTTAATGATCATAGAGTTTTGTTACATAGGTTATTTTGTTTAAACAAAATTCTATGGATCTGGTGATCAACTTAAAAAGGAGGTGATGAGGCTATGGAAACGAACAGCAACAAAAATTTGACACGGAGGGAAATTGAAGAACAAATCATTAAAAAAGCCGGGGAAGACGAGGGGTTTAAAAAGGAATTGATGTCTGATCCCCACAAGACCATTGCCCAGTTCGGGGTTGAAATCCCAAAGGAAATTGATATTAAAGTAGTTGAAGAAACACCAAAACTGGCCTACCTTGTATTGCCGATGAGCCAGGAAGTATTAGCCGACGGAGCACTGGATATGGTTGCAGGCGGGTGCAGTTGTACCATGGGCCAAATTGCTATAGAGCCGCCCTTACGGTGATGAGTATTATTCTATTATTTAACCCCGGAAGTTTTTCTTCCGGGGTGTTTTCTGCGTTTGGCAGCGCATCGTTCTTAAGGGTGAAAGTCAGCAACGCAACAATGGGGTCAAGCTTTGACGCCTTGTTGGTGGGATAAATGCCAAAGAATATCCCTATCGTGTCTTCCCGGAAATGCACCGGAAATTTTTAAACTAATGTGGCCAGGGATAGCACTAATATATGCCAGGCCTGATCCGCCATGATTACCAGCCAGGGTACATTAGCGGAACCAGTTACCCTTTCGGTCCAGAAATGCACGAAACCACGGCGGTCCAGCACCAGGTGGGCCAGGAATACCAGTAATATTCCACGCCAGCTAAGCCCGCCGGCCGCCACCGCCGGCAGGGCCACCGCCAGTGTGTATACCGTTGAATGCACCAGCAGCGGCGCCCATCGGGTTGTCTTGCCCTCCGCCATCCAGCGGTTCTGCAGCAGGTAATCGCCCACCAGGTGCCCCACCAGAAGCCAGGCAAAAAGATTCATCGGTTAAATCCCCTTCCCGATAAAGATACCAACTTTAAACAATAATAATATAAAAGCACCGGAACGCTATCAAATGGTATACACTCCAACCGGCTCAGTAAAGCCTTTAACTTGGGCATGGCCCAGGTAGCTCAATTCCGGTACCGAATTGCCATCAGCCTCATCCAACATGTGTTTGGAACGTTCACTAATAACGATCAGGGTTTCGAAAGTTTTGGTCAACCCCTCCACCCGTGAAGCCAGGTTGACGTCTTCGCCTATAACTGTGTAGTCCATGCGTTCGGGGCTGCCCACGTTACCCACCAGCACGCTGCCGGAGTTGATTCCAACTCCGATGTTCAGCGGCTGCTGACCCTGCTCCACCCATTTTCTGTTCAGAATGTTGATTTCTTTTTGGATATCCACAGCAGCCATAATGGCCCGCTGCACATGGTCCGGGTAATAAACCGGGGCGCCAAAAATAGCCATCAGGCCGTCCCCCAGGTACTTGTCCAGGGTCCCGCCGTGATTGAAAATAACCCGGGTCATGGCAGTAAGGTATTCGTTCAGCCGGCTGACCACTTCCTCCGGGGGTTTGTTTTCGCTGTAGGATGTAAAGCCGCGTATATCGCAAAACATAACCGTCAGGGACTGGCGGCGGCCGCCCAGCATCACTTCAGCGGGGCTTTCCATTAATTCCTCAACCACGTCGGGCGATACATAACGGCTAAACATGGCCCTGGTGCGGCGGCGGCCCATCTCGGCCTGGATGAAATCGGCTGCTGTAAGCGCAGCGTAAGTCATAAACACCAGTACCACCGGCGCGGCAACATTAAGCCACAGGCGGGCATACCACCAAAGGCCAAACGACGTCCCGGACACGGCCAAAAGGACCGACAGGGTGCCGCCGAGCCCAACCCAGGGGCCACGTCCTGAAACCACTAGCACTGTCAACATGCCCGCCAATAAAAGAAAAGCCAGGTTGAGCACCGAAGAGACTTCGCGGTACCAGCGCCCGTCCAGGAAACTCTGCACCGCCGAAGCGTGAATCTCCACACCCGGGGTGGGCAAAGCGCCGCTTAGCACCATGTTGGAGCCGGTATATGGTGTGGGATAATTATCCTTTTCTGCGGAAGCAGTAGGGCCAATGAGCACGATACGGTCTTTAAAAGTGTCCGGCGACAACACACCGTTTAAAACATCTGCGCAACTGTAAGTTTTAAAGGCTCCTTGGGAACCCCAGAAACAGGGCATGGCCCGGTTCATTTCGTCCAATGGTATTTCCCGCTCCCCGAAAACCAATCGGCGGGGTGACACTTCCAGTTGTGTGTGATCCATTCCCAGCGCTGCCATGGTCACCGCCAGGTTCAGAGAGGGAAAAGGTACTTCAAAAGTGTTCACGTCCACGGTGGTAACCCGGCGCACCACCTGGTCGGGATCGGTGGGCATATTCACAAAACCAAGCCCGGCAACACCGGCCATGATTTCGGGGCAGGGCGGCTGGAATACTTGCGCCACTTCGCCGTTGGGTTCACGCTCAAAAGCAAACTGGCTGGCCAGTATCACCCGGCCGTGTTCCGCTATGGCGATTCCCAAGGCTTCGTCCTCTGTCGGATCTGTGGGTACGTCGAACACAAGGTCAAACCCCACCACCCGGGCTTCACTCAATGCTTCCAACAGCCTGGCGTGGGTGGAACGGGGCCAGGGCAGGGGTCCGATTTTCTGGATGGAGGCCTCGTCCATGGCCACGATAACTACCCGCTCCCCGGGATCCCGCACCCCCTGCAGCCGAAACCAGGCGTCGTACATAGCCAATTCCACCCGATTGAACAGCCCCGCCATGACCGCCAACTGCACCAACGTGAATAGTACCAGGGCCAGCGGCCATTTCAATCTTCCAATTTTTTTATTTGCCATGTTAGCAGAATCTGTAGGTTTTTCCGATCCGCCAGGCGTTCTTCCGGGTGTGGGTGATGATGTGTTTTCGAACATTGTATTCTCCTTACCATTCAAGGATCTGAAAGATTCGAATTGCTTTCGCTATAGATAAAACAAATACCGCCGGCAACCATGTCCAACTCTTCATCGAGCATTTCTTCCGGTAAGACGGGAAGAACAAGATAGGCTACTCTGGCTGATTCCTCCATCACCTTAACTTCAACCTCTTTCGAAATATGGGTACCCAACCGGGCAATTGCTTTATGTGGATTAGTCAGAAGTTGATTCTTGAAAGTTTCATCTTCCCGGGCTTTCTGAACAATTTTTTCCTTGAGGTCCCGCGGGATCACCGGCATATCTTCCTGGCTCACCTTGACTTACCTCCTATCTAACAAAACCAATTTTATATGACCTATTCTCACTTCAATAAATATTATAGCAACTGTTTCTAAATTATTTATAAACGCATAATAAACTTTTATTAAATATTTAACCGGTTATATAAACAATATGAATAAAAAATGCGCATATATTGCAGGATAAACATTATTTTGGCAGTATTATTATAAAAAAACATAAAAAAGAAGGGAGTAATATGGCCGGAGAAAAAATTTTGGTGGTTGATGATGAAGCCGTAGTAAGAAAATTAGCCAGCCATCATCTGGTCAAAAACGGCTTTCAGGTAATCACGGCCGAGGATGGCTATAAGGTTTTTGATCTGCTTCGGACACATAGACCCAACTTGATTATCCTGGACATACTTATGCCTGGCCTGGACGGGATTGAAGTTTGTCGTGAAGTACGCAAGGAGAGTGACGTTCCCATCATCTTTCTCACCTCCAAAAACGACTCATCAGATATTGTACTGGGTCTCGGGGTAGGTGGAGATGACTATATAATCAAACCATTCAACCCAAACGAAATGATTGCCCGGGTAAGGGCAAACTTACGCCGCCATTTCCTGCCAAGCTCAAACTGCGAACCTCCTGAGAAAAGTCAATTACTTCATTTTCCCGGTCTGGAAATAGACTTGAACAACCGTACCGTTTTGGTTGACGGTTCCCCGATCACACTGACCAATAAAGAGTTTGAACTTCTCGTGTTACTTGCTCAAAATCCCAACCGGATTTTTAAATATGACCATTTGCTGGAACTGGTGTGGAAGTTCAATGATAATACCGATAACAGGACGCTGATGGTTCATATTAACAGGCTGCGTAAAAAAATTGAGCAGAACCCCTCCCAACCCCGGTATATCATTACAGTGAGGGGAATAGGTTATAAGTTGCATAACAGCAAAGAAAAGTAAAGCCGTGTTTATAGATTGTCGACAAAAATTAACATTTCCTTAGTTTCACCTTAAATCCGGCTGTTCAAAAAAGCTTTTACCGATTAACCGGTGAAGGCTTTTAATTTTTGTATTCAATTTAAACAAAATTTATCCGATAGCTAACCGCCACTAATACTCCCGCTTCTCCAAGCGGGAGATATACCCTCCGGGCACGCGAGCGGCGCTAAGCTCCTGGATAACAAATTCTAAGATTCAGATGGGGTTAAAACCCCACCTGAATTAAGAATTTGTTTATAAAATTTAAGTTTCGTTTAGATTACGTTTACCAAAACTTTATAAACAAATGCTACAATTTTTTTAGATCAGGGCCATTTAGGAAATATTTTTGCTTCAATAAGTAGATTTGCCAGTGGGAGAGGGCGTCATGACTGTAAACAGTGTTGGTTTGGATAAGTTAAAGTTGCTGGATATCCCGTTGTTTTCCGGTTTGGACAGAATGAATCTGGCCAAGCTGGTGCCGGTGGTGGAGGAAGTACATTATAAAACCGGAGATATTTTATTTCAACAGGGAGAGTTCGGTGATTCCTTATACATTCTGGCCCGGGGCAAGGTCAAGGTTTTTCTTGAGGAAGGGAGTCAAACAAGAGAACTGGCGGTTCTGGGAGAAAGGGAATGTTTTGGTGAGATGTCCCTGCTCACCGGCGAACCCAGGTCCGCAGGTATTCAGGCGGTCACCGATGTTGTGGTTTTAAGGCTCTCCAAGGATAATTTTGATGAACTGCTCAGAAATCAGAACTCACTGGCGGTTCAGTTTGCGGGTATCTTAGCCAGAAGGCTGGCCCAGGTAAACAAGGAACAGGCCAATAAGAAGAAGGGAAGCGAAGAACAGGAACCGGTAAAGGGGGAACCCCAATGCGTTGTGGACATACCGGCTCCGGAAACGTTGATTTCTCAACCGGATAAGGACCGTGCTATCCCGGTTCTCAGAGCAAAACTAAATAAGCAACAGCTGCTGAGCGTGATCCTGGCCATTCTGGGGAGTCTGCTGCTGAATCTGTTGCTTGAATCTCAGGGATTCAACCGCTCCCAGCGGATACTGCTGGACATTCTTTTTGGTGGGGCTATCCTGTGGTCCTTTAACGTCTTTTCCTTTCACATGATCTCCTGCGCCATGCCTTTGCTGGCCATCTTTTTGCGTGCCAGCAGACCGGAGACAGTGTTATCCGGTTTTACCAGTCCATCTCTGTTCATGCTCCTGGGACTTTTTGCCGTTTCTGCTGCCGTGGTCAAAACCGGGTTGATTTACCGCCTGGTTTTAATAGTAATTAGCCGCTTTCCCACCGGCTACGTCGGTCAGACTTTGGGCTGGGTGCTGGCAGGCCTGCTGATAACGCCCTTCCTCTCCTTTACCAATGAACGGGTTTCCCTGGGCTCCCGCATGCTTCGTTCCTATTTGGATACCCTGCGCCTGCAAAATGTCAGCGCCGGTGCCCTGGGCCTGGCGTTTTCAACCCTGCTGGGTTTCGGACAATTGTCCTTCATGGTCTTAAGCGGGGCGGTTGCCTGCCTCTTTGTATATCAATTGCTGCCGGTGGAAGTAAGGGGAGAGGTAACATATGCCTTATGGCTGCAGGCGGCATTACCCCTGAGCTTGGTTTTCCTGCCATTGTCTTACCTCACTATTCTGCTGTTTTTCCGTTCCAAGGAGCCCTTTCAACTGGATCACACGGTTATCGAAGACCAGTTAATCATTTTAGGTCCCATCACCAGGCAGGAGAAAATCACCCTTCTGGCTTTGCTGTTTGCCTTTCTGGGACTCCTGAGCTATCACTGGCACGGGATCAGCGGGGCGGCCATTTGTCTGGTGAGCTTTTTGCTTCTCTACGGCAGTGCAGTGCTGGACGATCAATCCATCCGGACAGAGATTAACTGGAATGTGTTTATCTCCTTCGGCGCTCTGGTTGGCTTTGGGTCTGCTCTGTTTACCAGCGGTTTGCCGGCACTTCTGGCCGATAAACTCAGTCCTTTGCTGGGGTTCCTGTTGGACAGCATCCTTTTGTTTTTGGCTGTAACCGTGATTTGGATGAAGCTGCTTCGTTTTGTTTTACCGGCTTTACCAGCCCTGCTGGTGAGCTTGATTTTGTTTTTGCCTCTTTCGGAAGCATCGGGAATTAACCCATTTGTGATCGGGTTAATCCTGCTGCTGGCAAGTCATACCTGGTTTTTATCTCCCGAATACAATGGATATTTTACCACCCTGTTCAAGGAGACCGGCAAGAATTTGCTGACCAACCAACAAACCTTTAAACTGGCATTTGTTTCATCTTTCATTTGTATCCTGGCAGTATCCTTTTCACTGCCGTTTTGGAAACACTTGGATTTAATTGTTCCTGTGAAGACTGCTCAACCGGCGATGGCCGGTGCAGAACAACAAGTAGTCATAGGATTGGCCGGCAGTTTCAGTGACCCGGAAGGACTGCAACTAAAAAATGCCGTTCAAATGGCAGTGGATGAGGTGAACGCTTCCGGTATCCTTATGGGCAGAAAAATAAGCATTGAAGTGAAGGATGACCAGGGGGATGTCACCCGGGGCATGGCCATTGCCCAGTCCTTGGCTGAAAACAAAGAGGTAGTGGCTGTGATCGGCCACCGCCAGTCCTATATCAGCACCCAGGTCGCCGCTATTTACGACCGTGCAGGCTTGGTGATGATTGTACCCTCCGAGGTTTCCCCACAGTTGAACCGGTATCATACGGTTTTCAGTACCCTGCCGGGTGTTGACGATTTTGGCATACTGGCGGCCCGAACCATGCTCGACCAGGGGTTTAAACGAACCGTGATTTGCTACGCCGATGGTTCATATGGCCGAAGCCTGGCCAATGCCTTTGAGGACGAAGTACATGCAAGGGGGATGAAAATTGCCGACAGGCTGGCTGTTTCCGGCGGAATCAATGAGTGGAATAACCTGCTGAGCAAGTGGCAAATCCTGGGCTACGACTCCATATTCCTGATTGATACCATGCCCGCCGGTGCTGAATGGATTACCGGGGCCCGCCGGGCAGGGCTAAAGGTTCCTATTTTTGCTGCCTCCGGTTTAGATGCAGAGGAATTGCCCCGGCTGGCGGGCAGTGCGGCGGAGGGGACCACCATCTTTTCGATCTTTAACCCCGGCGAAAACCACCCGGAGGTGGAAAAATTCATCCGTGATTATCAAGTCAAGTTTGGCGCCGATCCAGGCGTACCGGCGGCCCAGGGCTATGACGCCGTGAAAATACTGGTTGAAGCCATGAAAGGGACTGCTGCTGCGGAACCGGCGCAAATTGCCGCCAAACTGAGGCAAATGAAAGAATATCATGGCATAACCGGAACGCATAGCTTTACCGAAGATGGTAGGGTAGCGGGCAAAGAGATAGTGGTTAAGAAAGTGCGTGAAGGCAAGATTACCTGCCCGTAAAGACCGGTTTAGGAGGAAGATGGAGTGGATCTTTTTAGAAAAACGGCTCTGGAAAAGCTGTCTTCCCCGGAGCAGTTGGATTTATTTACTACCTTTACATCCCCCAGGGGCTGGGTTGCACTGTTCGGTTTGGCCTGCCTGGTTTTAACAATATTGCTTTGGGGGTTTTATGGCAGCATTCCCGGCACCGTCTCCGTCCGGGGCATTCTGGTGGGCCAGGGTGGAATCGCCCCGGTGGCAGCGGGAACTACCGGCCAGGTTAGCGATGTGAAAGTGTCGGTGGGGGACACCGTGCAAAAAGGTGAAGTGGTAGCCAGGATCTTTGACCCCCAGTGGACCAAAAACTTTGAGGAATCCCTGTCTGAAAGAGAACTAACCCTGCTGCGCGAAAAAATTGAGCAAGAGTCTCGGGTGATCAGCCCCTATGCCGGGCGGATCCTGGAGGTAAACGCAGTCAGGGGGGAATGGGTAAAACCCGGAGACCCGGTGATGAGAGTGGCGGTAAAGGGCAAAGAACAGAGAGAACTGGAGGCAGTTCTTTTTATTCCCCTTGAAGAAGGGAAGACCGTTCGCCCGGGGATGGAAGTACAGGTAGCCCCAAGTACTGTCAGAAAGGAAGAATTCGGCTATATCCTGGGCAGGGTGAGAGCTGTTTCCGAATTTCCGGCTACCACCGACAGTATGATGCGGTTGCTGGGCAATAAAGAACTGGTGGAAAAACTGGCGGGCCAGGGGGCGTCGGTGGAGGTGCATGTAGATTTAATACCTGCGGAGGGTAACGTCAGCGGTTTTAAGTGGTCGTCCAGGAAAGGGCCTTCGGTTATAATTGACAGTGGCACCCTTTGCCGGGGACAAATCATTATGTACAGGATGCGGCCGGTTGAACTTGTGTTCCCGAAGTATTCTGAATTCTGACTATTGAATTCTGAATACCTGAATAGTAACAATACTTACCGGGAGTCGTGAATCCAAATGGCACAGGTGCTGGAAAAACTTAAAAATATTATTAAACAAAAAAACAAAACCAAAAGGGTTAAAGTACCCACCATTATACAGATGGAGGCGGTGGAATGCGGGGCGGCTTCCCTGGCCATGATTTTAGCCTACTATGGCCGGTTTGTGCCCCTTGAAGAACTGAGGGTTGAATGTGGGGTTTCCAGGGACGGCAGCAAGGCCAGCAATATGTTAAAGGCCGCCCGCCGGTATGGGATGCAGGCCAAGGGTTACAAGGTGGAACCCAAAGGATTGCTTAAATTAAAATTCCCCATGATTATTTTCTGGAATTTTAACCATTTTCTCGTACTGGAAGGATTTAAAAAGGGATTGGTTTACCTTAACGACCCGGCTACCGGTCCAAGGACCGTTTCGGAGGAGGAGTTTAATTATTCCTTTACCGGCGTTGTGTTAACCTTTGAGCCGGGTTCGGAATTTAAAAAAGGAGGGGAAAGACCCTCCGTTCTACTGGCTCTGGGGAAACGTCTCAAAGGTCTGGAGTCGGGTCTGGTATTTTTGGTGCTGGCAGGGCTGCTGCTGGTGATTCCAGGTCTGATGATCCCGGTTTTTTCAAAAATCTTTGTGGACAACATTTTACTGCATAACATGAAGGGCTGGTTATTTCCTCTTTTAATAGGCATGGGACTGACGGCTGTATTAAGGCTGGCTTTAACCGCACTGCAGAATCATTCCCTGCTGCGCATGGAATCTCAACTGGCACTCAACACCTCCGGAAAATTCTTTTGGCATGTGCTGCGCCTGCCAGTGGAATTTTTCTCTCAGCGCTCCACAGGTGAAGTCGGTAACCGGGTGCGACTTAACGATCATGTTGCCCAGCTTATGACGGGTAAACTGGCCCACGCGGTTTTAGATTGCCTGGTGATTGTTTTTTACCTGGTGCTGATGCTCCATTATGATATGTTATTATCCTTCATCGGGATATGCATTGCACTTATCAATGTTGGTTATTTGCGCCTGGTTGACAGGAGCAGAACAGACCAAAACCAAAAACTGCTGGTGGACCAGGGCAAGCTATACGGAACTTCCATGGCGGGAGTGCATATGATTGAAACTCTGAAAGCCGGCGGCAATGAGTCGGATTTTTTCAGTACCTGGGCCGGCTACCAGGCCAAATTGGTGAGTGCCGAACAGGAAATAGGGGTTTCCAACGGGTACCTGGCGGCGGTCCCTCATTTTTTGTACGGTCTGAATACCATGGTCATATTAACGGTGGGGGGACTGCGGGTCATGAACGGCGAGCTGACTGTGGGGACGCTGGTGGCTTTTCAAAGTTTAATGACCAGTTTTCTACAGCCGGTGCAAAGTCTGGTCCAGTTGGGCAGTTCCCTGCAGGAAATGAAGGGGACCATGAACCGGTTGGATGATGTTTTTGGCTATCAAAAAGATCCTCAACTGGATAATCAAGAAATGAATGAGCCAACCCAGTCGGCTAAATTGAAAGGGTTTGTTGAACTTAAAAACATCACCTTCGGGTACAGCCGTCTGGAACCACCCTTGCTTGAAAATTTTAATCTGACGTTAAAACCCGGGTCCAGAGTTGCCCTGGTGGGAAGTTCCGGCAGCGGCAAGTCCACCGTTTCCAAGTTGGTGGCGGGGCTTTACCAACCCTGGTCCGGCGAAATCCTCTTTGACGGGAAGTCCCGGGAGCAAATCCCCCGGTTTCTTGTTGCCAACTTCCTGGCCATGGTGGACCAGGAGATCATTTTATTTGAAGGTACCATTCGGGATAACCTGACCCTGTGGGATAATACCATTTCCGAGGCGGATGTGATTCAAGGGGCCAAAGATGCTTGCATTCACGAAGACATTTCGGCCCGGGACGGCGGCTACGACCACCGGGTGAATGAGGGAGGGCGGAACTTCAGCGGCGGTCAGAGGCAGCGTATGGAAATCGCCCGGGCCCTGGCGGGCAACCCGTCCATTTTGGTGCTGGACGAGGCCACCAGCGCACTGGACCCACGAACTGAGAAAATTGTTAATGAAAACCTGCAACGCAGGGGTTGCACCATCATTGTGGTGGCCCATCGTCTGAGTTCCATCCGGGACTGTGATGAAATAATCGTCCTGGAAAAGGGCAAGGTGGTGCAGCGGGGAACCCATGAACAGATGAAAGCTGTGGAGGGTCCCTATGCGGAACTTATCAGTATTCAATAAAGAAGACTTGGTTCAGGTGGGGTTTTGACCCATATGTTGGGGACATTCCTCCGAAGGAGGTGTGTCCCCTGACCGCTAAACCTTAGTCGCACTTATTTCGAGCTTACAGCCTGTTAATCCCCATTAGTTGGGGACATTCCTGGCCCCAGAGAAATACCGAAACTTCAGCAGGTGTGTCCCCTTTCCGCTTTAGCGGGGTCTTACAGGCTGTGCGAAGATAAATAGGTTGGAGGATAAAGCCATGTCTGGCAACATGGAGATCTTTCTTCGGGAAGGCACATTGTTAACCTTTGCAGCCAACCCGTCCTTACTGCTGGATAATCCAGAACATATCTGGTTGGTTCTTGAAGGGACCGTAAGGGTCTACGGGGTTCCGCTGGCAGGGGGCGCACCTTCCGGTAAAAGAATTCATCTTTTTGACGCCGGGACCGGCCAGGCGTTGTTTGGTGCTAAGCCGGAAAAAGACGGGAACCTGGGGTTGATGGCCTGCGGTGATTTTAATGCCCGGGTGCTTAGATTGGAAAAATCCAAAGTTGATCATTTAACCCCTTGGCTTGAAAACTGGATCACCAGTCTTTCCGCTGGAATCTGCCGGGATGTGCCGCCTAAACATTATGAGATTTTGCAGGGTGGGCAGGAGGCGGCAATTTGGCAGGATTGTTTTCTCCGCACCAGGGAAAAGGTGCTGTGGGTTAAATCCAAAGGTGCGCTGCAATTTTTGGGGTTGCCGGAACTGCCGGGTATTGAACGGGATGTATTCTTTCCATTAGCTGCGGTGGCCTGGATTTTCTCCCCGGGTAACAATACCCTGGAGGTCTTGTCTACTCATGACTTCATCAAAGAGTACTCACCCTGGCAGTCCTTAGCGGTTTTTCACAGGGTGGTTTTTCAAGTGATTCGCCGGCACATGAACCGGCTGGAACTGGAAGAACGGCGTCGATATATCAGCAAACGGGTCAGGGACCGCGAATTTGTGGATAAGGCAATTGCTCAGCTGACGTCTGCTGTTCAGCCTGAACGGGAGCTGCCGCAGGATGATGACAGCGACGATCCCCTGCTCTGGGCCTGCCGCAAGATAGGGGATAGTATGGGCATAAAAATTGTCCCACCGCCCGTTCGCGCCGAAAAGTCAAGGGATCCTCTGGGTGATCTGGCCAAGGCCTCCCATTTTCGTGTTCGCAAGGTGATTTTAAAAAGGAACTGGTGGAAGCAGGATAACGGACCTTTTCTGGCCTATATGGAAGAAGACGATCGCCCGGTGGCACTGATCCCGGTTAAGGATTCCAACTATGTACTTTATGATCCCCTGGAGGGGGGAAAGCAGCTGTTGACCAATGCCATGGTCCGCTCCCTTAAACCCTTTGGTTATGTGTTTTACCGCCCGCTGCCTTCCCACGCCCTGACCATTTGGGATTTGTTAGCCTATGTGTTGTCCGGACGCTCCAAGCGGGACTTGGTGATGCTGTTTCTAATGGGTCTGGCTGGAGGAATTTTGGGGTTGGTGTCCCCGGTGGCCAACGGTTTATTGTTTGACACTATCATTCCGGAGGCCCAGCGCAGCCAACTGCTGGTGATGGCGGCCTTTTTGCTGGCCAGCGCCGTCGCCGGCGCCAGCTTTCAAATATGTCAATACGTTGCCATGCAGCGGCTGGAAGGAAAAGCCGGCTCTGCTTTGCAGAGTGCGGTGTGGGATCGATTGTTAAATTTGCCGGTATCCTTTTTTCGTAATTATACAGCCGGTGATTTAACCCAGAGGGCCAATGGTATTAATACTATTTTGGGCACCCTTTCGGGTGCCTCGCTTGGTTCCATTTTTGCCGGCATTTTTTCCTTTGTCAATTTAGCGTTGCTTTTTTATTACAGCGGGCGATTGGCCCTGGTGGCGGTTGGACTGGTGGTACTGTTTTTGATAATTTTTATCGCTTTGAGCTATTGGGAAATCCGCTACACCCGCAGGTTGGCGGAACTGGAGGGACAGATATCCGGACTGGTTTCCCAGATTATTGGCGGCATGGCCAAGTTCCGGGTGGCCGGGGCTGAAAACAGAGCATTTTACCTGTGGTCCAGGGCTTTTGCCGCCCAGAAAAAAGTTTCCTACCAGGCCCGTCAGGTGTCCAACTATCTGCTTTCCTTTAATGCATTTTACCCGGTGTTGACTTCGATGACCCTGTTTGCGATCATTGGTTTGGCCCGGGAGGAGTTCATGTCCACCGGGCGGTTTTTAGCCTTCAACGCGGCTTTTTCCGGTTTTTTGGGGGCTATGACCGGTTTAACCGCCACCGTGATGGAAGTTATGAAAGTAGTGCCGCAGTATGAAAGATCACAGCCTATTTTAAAAGCCCTGCCGGAAGTGGATGAGGTCAAGGGGGACCCCGGGGACCTGACCGGTGAGATTGAGGCCAGCCAGCTCTATTTCCGTTACCGGAAAGATGATCCGCTGGTTTTAAAGAATGTATCCTTTCATATTCGCCCGGGGGAATTTGTGGCCTTTGTGGGTCCCTCCGGCAGCGGCAAGTCCACTCTGCTTCGCCTGTTGCTGGGGTTTGAAACTCCTGAATCCGGTGCAGTTTATTTCGACGGGCAGGATCTGGCAGGTCTGAACATCCAGGCAGTTCGCCGCCAAATGGGGGTTGTGCTGCAAAACAGCCAGTTAAGACCGGGCACCATATTTGACAATATTACAGGTTCCCTGCCCCTGACCCGGGAGGATGCCTGGGAAGCCGCCGCCATGGCCGGACTGGATCAAGATATTCAACAGTTCCCCATGGGTATGCACACCGTCATCAGCATGGGTTCCGCCACCCTCTCAGGGGGGCAAAGGCAAAGAATCTTAATTGCCCGGGCTATTGTCGGCAAGCCGGGGATCATTCTTTTTGACGAAGCCACCAGTGCTCTGGATAACCGTACCCAGGCGGTGGTCAGCGAAAGTCTGGAAAAACTTAATGCTACCAGGGTTGTCATTGCCCACCGTCTCAGCACCATTATAAACGCTGATCGGATTTATGTATTAGAACAGGGGAAAATTGTTGAAAGCGGCACCTATTCCGAGCTGATCAATAAAGAAGGTCTTTTTGCCCAACTGGCCAAAAGACAGTTGGCTTAGCCCTATATTTAATGTGACTCGTTTTCAGTTCATAGTATTCAAATAAACATGCAAGAAATAATAATTGCCGTTCGCTACCTATAACTATAATCATTTTTAATAACGGAACGTATGCCCAATTCAGTCATTATATGGACATAGGCCATGCCTACGCCAATAATGCCTACTTTAAGCTTGTGCATCTACTTGATTTTTCTTGTATTTTTATTAATATAATACACAATTATACTATCATGACATAATATGGTCATAAAGCTGTCGGGTGATGATCATGCTGATTAGTAAGTTAAAAAAGGTGTTAAAAAACTCCCAAAATTTTTTTAATAGGACAGGGGCAGAACCACAAACGGATATAGCCGCCATAAAAATAGACGATGTGTTGGTGACCATGGCCCGCCATGTTTCAAGTTCGGTGCCCCATGAGTTTTCAGTTTTTGTCCCTCGCGTAGAAATAAGGAAGCGATATTACCGAAATAATCAACTGCAATATGAAAAGGAAATGATCTTTAATAGCCTTACAATAGTGCATTCCCCGCAGCACCCGCCGGTTGAGAGCGGGCGTTCGCCTATTATGTGCCAAAAAGTGGATTGAGGGGCCGTGCTGTTATAGTCTATAATTATTGCAGGCAGCAAGATAAAAGCTAATGTTTGACAAATTAGAGGGATATGGATGAACAATCAACTATATGCAGATATACTGGTAGAAGTACCGGGTATGCAGCCTGACCGTACTTATCAATACAAGGTGCCCCGCAATCTGGTGGGTTCTGTGCAATTCGGCAACCGGGTGAAGGTTCCTTTTGGTAAACAGAAGGTTACCGGTTTTGTGGTGGGATTGAGCGAAGAAAAGGCCGTGGAAAAGGTCAAGGAAATTATCAACCTGGTGGACAATGGCCGGCTGTTTAGGGAAGATCAACTTGAGCTGGCCAAATGGCTGGCGGGTTATTACTTTTGTAGCACTGTAAAGGCTTTGCAGGCCGTCATTGCCCCGGCGCTGAAAAAAACCACTCCAAGACCGGTGGCTCGACTTTATAGCGTTGTAGAACCGGCACAGCTACCCGAGCTGCGGAGGCAAATGACCCGTTCGCCGAAAAGATTGGCTGCTCTGGAAACAGCACTGCAACATCCGGGGCTGAACAAGCGGGAACTGGCCTCAATGGCCGGTGTATCATTATTTGTGGTAAATCAATTGTGCGCGGGGGGAATTCTAAAGGTGGAAACCAATCTGCCCGTACGGGATCCCTATCCGCAGTATAGATTGACCGAACAGGCACAAGTCAGTCTGACTGGTGAGCAAAGCCGGGCTGTGCAGGATGTGGCAGATGCCATACGAAAAGGAAGACACCGGGCATTTATGCTGCACGGAGTTACGGGCAGCGGCAAAACCGAGGTTTACCTGCATTGTATTGAGCAAGTACTGGGCACTGGCCGGCAGGCCATCACTCTGGTGCCCGAGATATCATTAACCCCGCAAATGGTCCGGCTGTATAAGGCCCGTTTCGGCCAGCATGTGGCGGTACTGCACAGCCGCATGTCCGACGGTGAGAGGTATGATGAATGGACACGCATTGAAAACGGCAGTGCGCCGGTGGTACTGGGAGTGCGCTCAGCTATATTGGCGCCGGTACCCGACCCCGGATTGATAATTATTGACGAAGAGCATGAGCCTTCATATAAGCAAGAGGAAGCGCCGCGCTACCATGCCCGGGCGGTGGCTCTTTACCGGGCCCGGAAGAGCCGGGGGGTATTGGTACTGGGCAGTGCTACCCCGTCTTTGGAGTCTTACTGCCGGGCTTTGCCGGGCGGTGAGTATAAGTTAATTAATATGAGGCACAGGATTAATGGAAAAAGCATGCCCAATGTTCAACTGGTAGATATGCGCAGAGAAGTGCAGTCTGGAAACAGTGCTATTTTCAGCCTGGTGCTATTGCAGAAATTACGGGAAAAGCTGCATAATAAGGAGCAGGCCATTATTTTTTTAAACAGGCGGGGCTTTAAAACCCTGGTGGTTTGCCGTGAGTGCGGGCTGGTGCTAAAGTGCCCCCGTTGCGAAATTTCCCTCACCTACCATACTGATGGGCGCTTGCGCTGCCATTACTGTAATTACCGTGTACAAGCACCAAAGATCTGCCCTGATTGCGGGGGCGGCCAGGTGGGTTATTTCGGTACGGGAACCCAGCGGGTGGAAATGGAATTATCAGCAGCTTTGCCCGGGGGGCGTATATTACGTATGGATGCGGATACCACCATACGCAAAGGCTCTCATGAGCAAATACTGTCGGCTTTCAGTAACGGTGAAGCAGATATTTTAGTAGGCACCCAAATGGTGGCCAAAGGGCTGGACTTGCCAGGGGTAACCCTGGTAGGGGTAATTAATGCCGACAGTTCATTGCACATGCCTGATTTCAGGGCGGGGGAACGCACATTTCAGCTGCTGGCCCAGGTGGCCGGCCGTACCGGCCGGGGAGACAAACCAGGAGAAGTTTTGATTCAAACACATACCCCGGAACATTATGCGGTGCAGGCAGCCTCTCGGCACAATTATAGTGCATTCTTTCAAAGTGAAATTGCCGTGCGCAAGGAAATGGGTTACCCGCCATTTGCCAAAATGGTCAGGGTATTACTATCTGGTAAGGACGATGCTGCCGTGCAGCAAGCGGCGGAAAAAATACGTACACAGTTGGATGGGTTTGTTGAAGGGGCGAACGGGGGAAAGATAATGATAGTAGGGCCTGCTCCGGCACCGTTGCCCCGGCTGAAGGAAGATTACAGGTGGCATATCATTCTTTGGAGTGCGGATTACCGGCGTTTGCGTCTGGTTATGGAACGCTTCCAGCGGGCTACCGGTGGTGCTGCACCGGGAAAGGAACTAAGAATGAGCATAGATGTGGACCCTATGTATATTATGTAATGATATTTCTTAAGTACCAGCAGAAGAGAAGGAGGCAATGTAAAGTTGGCTGTATATAGAATTGTGGAAGTAGGGGATGAGGTGCTCAGGGAGAAGGCGGTTTATGTTGCTAAGTTAGGTCCGCATATTGAAAAACTGCTGGATAATATGCGTGATACCATGTACGCCAATCAGGGTGTGGGATTGGCCGCCCCGCAAATTGGGGTATCCAAGCGAGTGATTGTGGTTGATGTAGGTGATGGTTTGGTGGAGCTGATTAACCCGGTGATTGCAGAAGCCAAGGGCACGCAAATTGATAACGAGGGTTGCCTCAGTATTCCTGGTATGGTGGGCGAAGTTATGCGAGCCGAGCACGTCAATGTTAAAGGCTTAGACCGGACCGGCAATGAAACTGAAATTGAAGCCAGCGGCTTTTTTGCCCGGGCACTGCAGCACGAAATAGACCATCTCGACGGAATTTTATTTATTGATAAGGCAAAGAATTTAAAAAAGATATAGCAATAATGGCTTGGGGTTAGAAGGAGTATAAACATTATGCGCGTTATTTTTATGGGTACACCTGATTTTGCAGTACCATCATTGCGTATTTTACTGCAAAATAATTATGATGTTGTTGCAGTTGTTACCCAGCCTGACAAGCCAGGTGGGCGGGGGAAAAAGATGCGTCCTTCGCCAGTTAAAGCAGCAGCCCTGGCGGCGGGGCTGGCGGTCTACCAACCCGAAAAAGTTCGTGAGCCTGCTTTTATTGAGGTGTTAAGGGGGTTAAGTCCGGATATCGTTGTCGTGGCCGCTTTCGGTCAAATATTACCGGCTGAAATTTTATATCTGCCCCCATACGGCTGCATAAATGTACATGCTTCGCTGTTGCCGGCCTACCGGGGGGCGGCACCCATACACAGGGCGGTAATCAATGGGGAGCGGCAAACGGGTGTTACCATTATGCAAATGGACACGGGCCTGGATACCGGCCCAATGTTATTGCAGGGCCAGGTGCCCATCGGACCGGATGATACCGTGGGAATAGTCCATGACCGGTTGGCAATGTTGGGTGGGCAATTGCTGCTTGAAGTGCTGGAAATTATGAAAACCGGGCTGCCGCAGCCCGTGCCGCAGGATGATAGCCGTTTCAGTTACGCACCCATGCTTACCCGGGACGATGAAATAGTTCGCTGGGAAAGGGATGCGTCGACCATCAAAAATCAGATCAGGGGACTGAATCCCTGGCCTGGTGCACGCACTTATCTGGGGGACAAGTTGCTAAAAATATGGCAAGTCTCCTTGATCAGGGATTACCCTGCCGTTGCTGCAGAGCCGGGCCTGGTGTTGAAAGCCTGTGGTGACCGGGGCATTTTGGTGCAAACCGGTGATGGTATACTAAGTATTGATGAATTGCAATTGCAAGGTAAAAAACGAATGACAGCAGCCGATTTTTTGCGGGGCCACCCGTTGGATGCCGGTACCAGGCTGGCTGAAAGACAGGCGGCCCGGCGTGACGGTAAGTGTATAATGTGATGATCTACGAACGAAAACGCCTTTTCATCGGGTTGCTGATAGTTAGCTTGCTGGCAGTGTGTATGCTGGCAGTGGCCATCTGGTATCTGGTTTTCAGTCCGGAAAGTTCCGTGGTTTATAAACTGGTGCTGCTGGCAGTGGACGCGGTGCTGATAATTGCCATATTATTGGCTGGTTTTGGTCTCGCAGGTATAGTTTTAACGCTTGTTCGTTCAAAACCCCTGGCATTGTTACAAGGTCCCGTGCGGGTGGCATTGAACACCTTTTTTCCACTGGTTTTAATACTGGGCAAGTTGCTGAGCATTGACCTTAACCGTATTAAACGCTCTTTTATTGAAGTGAACAATAACCTGGTCAGGGCTATGCATATTAGCGCTGCACCCGATCAGTTGTTGCTGCTGGCTCCGCACTGCCTGCAAAGCAGTACCTGCACACATAAAGTTACCGGTAATGTGGATAATTGCCGCCGCTGTGGCCAGTGTATGGTTAGTGATTTACTGCGCCTGCGGGATCATTATGGTATTCGGGTGGGGATGGCCACCGGAGGTACCCTGGCCCGCAAGTATGTGCGTGATTACCGCCCTAAAGCTATTGTGGCCATAGCTTGCGAGCGGGATTTAACCAGCGGTATTTTGGACGCCAATCCTATCCCAGTGCTGGGGGTTACCAATTTAAGACCCCACGGACCCTGCCATGACACACAGTTTTCTTATCAGCGGGTTGATGAAGCCATCCAATACTTTTTACGTAATGGAAGTGATTGTATTTGACGCAAAAAATAAGTGCCAGGGAAACCGCTTTAAAAGTGCTGCTTGCGGTAGAGGAACGGGAAGCCTACGCCAATCTGGCCCTGGGTGCGGTGCTGGACAAGATGAACCCGGGCAAATTAGACCGGGCTTTTATCACCGAGCTGGTTTACGGAACACTGCGCACCCAAAATACGCTGGATTGGGCGCTAAGCCGCTACCTGCGGCGGTCATTGCCCGAATTAACCGCTGCGGTGCGGAATATTTTACGTTTAGGGACTTACCAAATTTTATTTATGGACCGGGTGCCTGATTCCGCTGCAGTTAATGAGTCGGCCATTTTGGCCCGCCGGCATGGCCATGAAGGCATTGTTAAATTTGTTAACGGTGTGCTGCGTAATTTAGTACGGGGCAAGAAGCAATTAAACTACCCCGACCCTAACGAGGATCCGGTGCAGTACATAGCTTTGCGCCACTCCCATCCGGCCTGGCTGGTTCGCCGGTGGCTCAATGATTTTGGATTTGCAGAAACAGAGGCACTTTGTGCAGCCAATAATCAACCCGCGCCTAATACCGTGCGGGTAAATACTTTAAAAACCAGTGCTGCGGAATTAATCGAAAAGCTGGCCACTCTGGGGGTGAAAGCCACAAGAGGTCAATACGCTGTAGATTGTCTTCAGCTGCAGGGATTTGTATCCCTGGGCGGTTTGGCACCGTTTAAAGAAGGGCTGTTGCAGGCTCAGGATGAAAGTTCCATACTGGTGGGGCAAGCCGTGCGTCCTGCACCGGGATCCCGGGTGCTGGATGTAGCCAGCGCCCCGGGTGGTAAAGCCACCCACCTGGCCCAATTGATGCAAAACCAGGGCGTCATTATGGCCCTTGATGTGCACGAGCACAAAATAAAACTGATTGAGGAAAACTGTAGGCGTCTGGGTGTGCAAATAGTGCAGCCGGTTTTGGCCGATGCCAGGCAAATACCTGAGAAGTATACTGGTTGGGCTGATTACGTACTGGTGGATGCTCCCTGCTCCGGTTTAGGCGTGCTGCGCAGGCGCCCAGATGCCAGATGGCGCAAGGGTGAAGAGCAACTTGCCGCTTTAGCTGAACTACAAGCGCAAATCTTAGAGTCCGCTGCAGCGGTGTTAAAACCAGGCGGGGTGCTGGTATACAGCACTTGCACAATTACCTGTGAAGAGAATCTGGGGCAGGTGAAGTCATTTTTACATAAGCATGCTGATTTTCAATGGGAGTCCCTGGCTGAATTATTACCCGACAGCCTTGACTATACAGCTACCATGGGCCGGGGTTATCTACAATTATTACCTCATATCCATGGCCTGGACGGCTTTTTTATAGCCAGGCTGCGAAAAAGCGATAATATGCCGCTAACCTCCCAGCAGGATTTGTATGGCAGAGTGTAGAAATAGCAAAACATGTCGACGGGGGATTTTATATGCCGGGTTTGCCCAATATTAAAAATTTGACACTGGAGGAATTAGAACTTGAGGTAACTGCCCTGGGCATGGCCAAATTCAGGGCTGCCCAGGTTTTTGACTGGATGCACCGCAAGGGAGCGGCTTCCTTTGCGGACATAGCTAATGTGCCCAGGGAAGTGCGGGACAAGCTGGCCGCTAAATTTAGTCCCGGCAGTTTGACAATACTCGATAAAAAGGTTTCCCGTAACGGGGAGGCAGCCAAATATTTGTTGGAATTACAAGACGGCCAGTCCGTGGAGAGCGTGCTGATGAAATATCACTATGGCTATACCGCCTGTCTATCTACCCAGGTAGGTTGTCGTATGGGCTGCCGGCTGTGTGCCTCCGGGCTGGAAGGGCTGGTCCGCAACCTTACCCCGGGTGAGCTGATAGACCAAATTTGGGCTATGCAAAAAGCATCTGGTGTGCGTATCGAGCGTATTGTATTAATGGGTTCTGGCGAGCCACTGGATAATTATGATAACACAGTTAAGTTTATGGAACTGGTTAGTGCACCCAAAGGATTGGGTATCGGTCACCGGCATATTACTTTATCGACCTGCGGTATCGTGCCGCGTATTTACGAATTGATGCAATTGCGCTTGGCCATTACCCTGGCGGTCTCTTTACATGCCTCCAATAATACACTGCGCAGCCAACTGATGCCGGTTAATCGGGCCTACCCTCTGGAAAAGCTACTCCCGGCCTGTGGTGCTTACGCTGAGTCCACTGGTCGCCGGGTGTCCTTTGAATATGCTTTACTGGGTAGGGTAAATGATACTTTGGCGCATGCCAAAGAGCTGGCCGGTATATTGCGCGGCATTCACTGTCACATTAATTTAATCCCGGCCAATCCGGTTCCAGAGCGCGGCATTGAAAGCAGTGGTGCAAGGGATGTGCAGGCTTTTAAGATAGTACTGGAGAAAGCCGGATACCCGGTAACCGTGCGCCGGGAAATGGGACTGGACATTGATGCTGCGTGCGGTCAGTTGCGTCGGCGGTTAACGGCTAGTGAAAAACCGTAACGAGGTGATTGACGGTGGGCTTCTTTTCGGAACTGGAAGGTAACCTGGAAAAATATATTGAAGGTTTTTTTAAAGATAAATTCGGCAGCGGTGGTCTGCAACCGGTGGAAATAGCCAAAAGGCTGGCGAGGGAAATGCGTGATTGCCGTCGGGCCGGGCTAAAAGATATTTTCGTTCCCAATCGGTTTGAGATTTTTCTTGGTTCAGTGGACTTTACCGCGGTTAACCCGCTTATTGATCGTTTATCGGCGGAGATGACCGAGTATGTAAAGAATAAGGCGGCGGAAAAAAAGTATACCATGCTGGGGTCTGTGGCCGTGTCCTTTATAGAACAGCAAGACCTTCTTCAGGGACAGATGCTTATAAAGAGTTATTTTGATGAAAGTGTGGAAGAAGAGCAAAAGCCGGAAACAGTGGAAGATACCATGCGCTTTACACCGTTGCGGGGTGTGGTTGATGAACCGAGTCGAAACGAAACTGTGCTGCTGGAAGTCGTGGAGGGTGCGCTTGCCGGTAAACGGTTTACACTGGACAGCAGCCAGGCGGTGATAGGTCGCGGAGAAATATGTGATATATGCCTGCCGGACAATAGTATCTCCAGGCGGCATGCAGCCCTAAGTCGTACAGGCCGGCATTTTGTCATCAAAGACCGGTCCAGCACCAACGGCACATATGTCAACGGGGTAAAAGTTACCGAGAGAGAGCTTGTCGATGGGGATATTATCAAAATGGGCAATACGGTATTGATATTTAAGGTGGAATGATTTTTTTGGATATTATTTTATTTGTATTGCGCACCTCTTTTTTGGTATTAATATACGTATTTATATTTATCGTTTTAATTCATTTAATTAAAGATTTACATAAAACTGCAAGACCTTCTGCCAAGGTCGATGAAATAAAGGAGGGCGCTGGTTACCGGGCGCCAAGCCAGGTCATCACTGAAAAAAACGGCCCGGGAATGCTTGTGGTTGAATCCTCGCCTGGGGAATATGCCATAGATGGTGCGGAGTTTGCCCTGGCCCGTGAGTTAAATTTAGGTCGTGGGGCACATAACGAAATTGTTTTGCCCGACCGTTTTGCTTCAAACAGCCATGCCAGGTTATATAGCCAGGATGGGCAGTACTGGCTGGAGGATTTAGGAAGCAAAAATGGTACTTTTTTAAACGGTAAACCCCTTACTGGACCCGCAGTGCTGGCCAATGGTGATCAAATAAGGATAGGTGAGATAATATTCAAGTTTGTGAGGTGGGGTTATGAGGTGGACTCAGATCACCGAATGCGGTCCGGTGCGCCGAAGGAATGAAGACTGGCTAAGTGTTTGTCCTAATTTGGGCTTATTTGCTGTAGCGGACGGTATGGGGGGGCACCAGGCAGGGGATGTGGCCAGCAGGCTGGCACTGGAGGTCTTGGAGCATTGTCTGGGGAAACTCCAGTATAAGAAGATGCCCAGCCGGGACAGGTTGGCCTGGGGCATACAGCAAGCAAACGAAGCGGTCTACCTGGCCGCCCGTGAAGATATGCAGCGCCGGGGGATGGGTACGACCATAACTGCCTGTCTGGTTGAGGATTATAAAGTAACGGTGGCCAATGTGGGCGATAGCAGGGCATTACTACTTAGGGAAGGTCAAATCAATAAATTGACCGTTGACCACTCGCTGGTGCAAGAGTTGATCGACGGGGGCGGAATATCCGAAAAAGAAGCCCTGCGACATCCGCAACGCAATGTTTTAACCAGGGCACTTGGTATCGACCCCCGGGTGGATGTGGATATCTATGAGTATGGCATTGCTAAAGGAGACAGGTTGCTCATTTGCACTGATGGACTAACTGGCTTTGTGCCTGAGCAGCGGATTGGGGAATTGGTGATGTTGTCCCCTAACCTGCATGAAACTGTGTATTTGTTACAAAAGGAAGCCATTGCGTTCGGCAGTAATGATAACATAACGATTATTCTTCTGGCGGTGGATTAATTTGCATGGGCGAGGTATAGAACGTAAATTGCTGGCCGTGGCTTTCCTTTACACCCTCACCGGGGGATTAATTCTTTACCTGAATGAACCCGGCCCGGATGGGCTGTGGGCCATGGCTGCATCCTTGATAATGTTTGTTGGCTTTATGCTGCTCAGTATGCTGTGGCAAAGCCGGAAGGCCAACTTTGATATGTATATAACCCCTCTGATTAGCTTTTTGGCGGGTACAGGTGTAGTGTTTCTGTTCAGGTTGAATCCAGGGTATGGGTACAGGCAGTTGTCCTGGGTGGTTATAGGTCTGGTAACGCTGTTTTTGACCACTACCTTTCTGCGCCGATATCGCGATTTGGCCGACTATAAATACCTGGTGGCCCTGGCCGGTATTTTAGCACTGTTGCTGCCTATATTTTTCGGTATTGAATTGGGCGGGGCGAAAAGCTGGCTGGACCTGGGATTGTTTCACTTTCAACCATCTGAATTTGTTAAACTGCTGTTGGTGTTTTTTTTGGGCAGTTATTTAATGGAAAGCCGCATGCTGTTGCAGGCGGGCGAACAGCGGGTTTATTTTTTACCCGGTGTTCAGCAATGGGGGCCACTTTTAGGAATGTGGTTGACGGCACTGATGGTGCTGGTATTTCAAAAGGACCTGGGCACTGCACTTATTTATTTTGGCACCTTTTTAGCTATGGTATATATGGCCACAGCCCGTTGGCTCTATATTTTACTTGGTACGTTAATGTTTCTTGCCGGGGCGGTCGCCGCTTATATGGTGGTAAGTCATGTTCATACCCGGGTGGCTATTTGGCTGAACCCCTGGTCTACGGCGCAGAGCTCGGGCTACCAAATCATTCAGTCGCTATATGCTATTAACGACGGAGGTATTTGGGGTGCCGGATTGGGGGCCGGATTTCCCGGGTTCATTCCGGCGGTACACACTGATTTTATTTTTGCCGCTATTTGTGAAGAAACCGGTTTGCTTGGTGGCATTGGCGTTATGATTTTGTTTATGCTGCTGGTTTACCGCGGTTTTAAAATCGCCCTGGTGGCGCGAGATGAGTATGCCGGGTTGATGGCCGCCGGCTTTACTGCCATTTTGGGTTTACAGGTATTCATTATAATTGCCGGGGTGACTAAATTATTGCCCATGACGGGTATCACTTTACCATTTATTAGTTACGGGGGTAGTTCAATGGTGGCCAATTTTATTTTGGCCGGGATGCTGCTTAATATATCCGGTGAGGCCAATAAGCTATGAAAGATAATGTACGCAGGCTGGCATATTTAATACTTGCGGGACTGGCGGTAATCTGTATTTACCTGGCCTTGATTCCGTTTTATATTAAACATGTGGCTAGCAGTGGTACCGCGCCGGCCGACCCGCGTATTGCTGTTCGGGAAAATCAAATTAAGCGGGGGGATATCGTAGATAGGCAAGGCACGGTACTGGCCCGCAGTGTTCCGGTGGAAGGCGGATATGCCAGGGAATACCCGCTGGGTAGTGCGGCCGCACATATTGTTGGCTATAATTCTAATAAATACGGGACTGCCGGTATTGAAAAATCCATGGCGAATATTTTATTGGGTCTTGAGGGCGGTAATGAGTTGAATAACCTGCGCAACCGTATATTGGGGCACCCCGGTATTGGCAATGATGTTACCCTTACTATCGATGCCGAGCTGCAGCAATATGTTACCGGTTTGCTCGCGGGTAAAAAAGGGGCCGTGGTAGTATTAAATCCAGCCACGGGGGAGGTGCTGGCCATGGCCAGTTACCCTAACTATGAACCCTCGCAGGTAGCGGATTATATGAACCACCCGGACTCGCCCATGTTGAACCGTGCTGTACAAGGCGCCTATCCCCCCGGTTCAGTCTTTAAAATTGTTACCGCTGCAGCTCTATTGACTAATTTGCCCGAACTTGCCGGGGATACAATAAACTGTACGGGGCAGTTGGAGATAAGCGGCTTTACGCTTCATGACAATGCTGTGCACGGAAGCGTGGATTTTAAAAAAGCCTTTGCGCAATCCTGCAATGTAGCTTTTGCGCGTTACGGTCTGGCTCTGGGCACACAGCAATTCACCCGGGAGGCCCAGGCGTTTGGAATAGGTAAAGAGTTTGAATTTCCCTTACCGATATACAGCGGAAATATTACCCAGGCCGATAAAATGGACGGGCCGAACCTGGCATCCAGCGCCATCGGGCAGGGCGAAATACTGATCAGCCCACTGCAGGCTGCTTTACTGGCAGCTGCCGTAGCTAATGACGGGGTTATTATGAAACCGTATTTAGTATCGGGCTATACTGATGTAAATAAAGTTCCGAGCCACAAACAGCCGGAACAATGGCTCAAGGCCATGGATCCGGTAGTGGCCAATGCTTTAAGCGAATTTATGATTGATGTGGTAAAACAAGGCACCGGGAAGGCGGCTGCACTGCCGGATATTACGGTGGCCGGCAAAACAGGTTCGGCAGAAAACCCGCATGGCAGGAGCCATGCCTGGTTTGTTGGTTTTGCTCCGGCAGAGGAGCCCCGGGTGGCTGTGGCGGTGCTGTTGGAGAACGCCGGTTCCGGGGGGGCTGTGGCAGCCCCGCTGGCCCGGGAGGTTATCAGGCATGCATTGGACTGATATTTAATTGCGCGCAAATCGCCAGATGATTTTTGAGGAGAATAAATATGATCGGCAAAATGCTGGGAAACAGGTATGAGATACTGGAGAAACTTGGTGGCGGCGGCATGGCCATTGTATATAAAGGCCGGGACACTTTTCTGAACCGTTTTGTGACCATTAAGGTTTTACGCCCCGAGTTCACCTCGGACGAAGATTTTATCAAGCGATTCAGGCGTGAAGCCCAGGCCGTGGCCAGATTATCCCATCCCAACATTGTCAACATTCATGATGTAGGCCAGGAAGATGGTATTCACTACCTGGTGATGGAATATATCCAAGGGGATAACCTCAAGGCCATCATCCGTAAAAACGGACAGCTTGCGCCTGAGCATGCCGTGCGTTTCGCCGTGCAGATTTGTGAAGCGCTGGAACATGCCCATGAAAACCATATTGTGCACCGGGATGTTAAACCGCATAATATACTGGTAACAGACGACGGGAGAGCAAAGCTGACTGATTTCGGCATTGCTATGGAAGCCACTTCGGGCACCATTACCCGCACTGACACCATTATGGGTTCGGTACATTATTTGAGTCCTGAACAGGCCCGGGGTGAGACCGCCACCGCCAAATCAGACATTTATGCTGTGGGTATTTTACTGTATGAAATGTTGACCGGTAAACAGCCCTATAGCGGAGACAGTCCCATTGCCGTAGCATTAAAACATATTCAGGAAACTCCACAGCCTGTTGATGAAGTTAATGATAGCGTACCTGCAGAATTGGCTGCGGTGGTTATGCGGGCTATGGAAAAGAAACCTGAAGACCGGTTTAAGAGCGCTGCGGAGCTGGCCCGCTATTTGGAAGTGGCCCTTGAAGACACCGGGCAGGCCACGGTGGTTATTCCAACTGATGAACTGGTGGCCAGGGCGGCGTCCGGGGCGGCTAAAAAAACTAAAGCTGTTAATATTGTTAATAAAGTTGGAAACTTGAGTAGGCAGAGATGGGTTTGGGGTGCGGTACTTGTGCTGCTGGTGGGGCTAATGGCCGGAGGTTTATACGGTTTATACAATTTTTTGAACGTTGAACCGTTTAAAGTGCCCAGTGTCATTGGCGAGACTCAGGAACAGGCCCAGAAAGAGCTGGTAGCGCTAGGCTTGCAGCCTAAGATCACTGAGGAGTACAGCGAAGAAGAGAAGGGGACAGTTATAGAACAGAGCATTGGACCTGATGATCCGGAAGTAAAACCGCCACGGGAAATAATCCTAACGGTCAGTAAGGGACCGGAATTGCGAGAAGTGCCCAGTCTGTATAAGTTAACAGATTATGAGGCTCAGTATAAATTAGATGCGGTCGGGTTAAAACTCGCCCGTTCCGACGATGAAATATTTCATGCTGAAGTAGAAAAGGGAAAAATAGTGTCACAATCCCCTGTCTCTGGTGAGCAGGTACCCAAAGGTACAGAGGTGAAGGTTACCATTAGCAAGGGTCCGGAACCCAAAAAACAACAAGTACCTGATTTAAAGCGGTATACTCTGGATGAAGCCCGGTCGATTTTGGCAAATATAAATTTAGTGCTAAATGAAGAAGATATTAAAAAAGAATTTGCATCAGGATTTTTACCGGGACAAATCATTGATCAGACTCCTGCACCGGACAAAGAGGTGGAAGAGGGTACGTTGGTTAGTGTGGTAGTGAATAATGGTCCCGGGCCCCTGGATAGGGAGTCTATTGTTAAAATATCGGATGAAATACCCAATGATGGAGACGAACACCTGGTGGAGATAGTGGTGGAAGATATACAGGGTCGCAATGTCCAATACGCTGGTTCCCATATAGGCGGCGACCGAATAGAAAAAAGTATAACTTATGTGGGTAGTGGGGTGGTAGAGGTATATATCGATAAAGACTTAATATGGGATGAAAAATTAAAATAGGAGGGCCTTTATGGATGGAGTGATAATAAAGGCCTATGGTGGTTTTTATTTCGTGCGGGTGGGTGACCAGGTTTTAAATTGCGCCATCCGGGGGAAAATTCGCCGGCAGCGGGGCCAGGTGCTGGTGGGTGATCGGGTGCGCATAAAACAGATTAATGATACAGATGGTGTTGTAGAGGATATACTCCCCCGCAGCACAGAACTGGTTAGGCCACCAGTGGCCAATGTGGAACAGTCCGTTATTATATTTGCCATCAACAATCCGGAACCCAATCCATCGCTATTAGATCGATTTTTGGTGCAGTCCCTGGCGTCACGTATAACACCGTTGATTTGCTTTAATAAAAATGACCTGGTTGGTGATACAGAGCCGGATATTGTAAAGCAATACAAAAAAACCGGGTATGCCGTGTTCTGGGTCAGCGCCAAGACGGGTTCACATATAGACGAACTGCGGGAGGTTCTAACAGATCGGATTACTGTATTTGCCGGACCCTCAGGGGTGGGTAAGTCCAGCTTGCTAAATGCTTTGCAGCCCGGTTTGGTACTGAAAACAGGGGATATTAGCACTAAGTTGAAACGGGGCAAGCATACCACCAGGCACGTGGAATTGATCCCCCTGGCGGGCGGTGGTCTGGTTGCCGACACTCCGGGTTTTTCGAGTATGCATTTGCCCCCCATGCTTCGGGAGGAGTTGGCGGGTTATTTTATTGAGTTTGCTGTATATGAAGGGCAGTGTAAGTTTGTGGGCTGCTTGCACCACCGGGAACCGGGCTGTGCTGTAAAAGATGCCGTGGATCGGGGGCGTATTTCGGCACTGCGTTACCGGCATTACCTGGACTTTTTAACGGAAGTTATGGAAGCGGAAAGGAGATATTAGTTTGGTTAAAATTGCTCCTTCAATTTTGTCTGCTGATTTTGCCATTCTTGGTGATCAGGTGCGGGCTGTGGAAGAAGTCGGTGCCGATCTTTTACATATCGATGTAATGGATGGGCATTTTGTGCCCAACATCACTATTGGTCCCCTGGTAGTCAGGGCATTGCGGCTGGTGTCGAATATGGTTTTCGATGTGCATCTAATGATTGAAAATCCCGACCGGTATATTAACGAATTTGCTGCTGCCGGTGCCGATATAATTACTGTGCATATCGAAACTTGTTCACATTTGCACCGTACATTGCAAATGATTAAACAAACGGGCAAAAAGGCTGGTCTGGCTTTTAACCCGGCTACGCCGCCCGGCAGTTTGGACTATGTTTTGCCTCTTTTAGATTTGATACTGGTGATGACAGTAAACCCGGGTTTTGGCGGCCAGAAGTTTATACAGCAAATGCTGCCTAAAATTAAACAGATCAGCCAATTTTTAAAGGAACAAAAACCAGATGTCTTGCTGGAAGTGGACGGTGGAATAAATAAGGAAACAGCCTGTGGTGTTGTTAAAGCCGGTGCTAATGTGCTGGTAGCCGGGTCTGCGGTTTTTGGTGCCGCCGACCCGTCAGCAGCGGTACGGGCACTCAGGCAAGCGTCCTGCTGCGGTATGGGGTACTAAAGCTGGTACCGGGTGTTGAAAGTTGAAAGTTAGATGGTCGTATGGGAAAAGATAATATCTGAGCAGTAACCCAATAAGTGATTTTCTTGTGGTATTATTTAATTCATATTAATTGGCTGATACGAATTAAATAATTCTATTTGTACATGATAATAAAAAAAGAAGGGGTAAATATCCGATGCAGGAACATCGATCACACGTCCACCTGGCCAGGTATATTACCATTGCGGTGGACATAGCTACCCGTATTGTACGGGGGGAATACCGTATAGGCCAGAAGATTTTTGGCCGGTCAACACTGGCTGGTAAATATAATGTATCACCGGAGACCATTAGGCGGGCTTTAACTTTACTTCAGGAAAGGGGTATCGTTGATGTAATGCCCGGAGTGGGCGTGGTCGTAAAATCAGATGTCTCTGCCCGTGAATACCTGGCAGATTATAATCAAAAAAAGGTTTTATTAGATATTCAGGAGCGATTGACAGAGCTATTAAGGGAAAGGGAAAAGCTGAACACAGAAATAGATCATCTGACCAACCAGCTTTTGGATTACACATTTAAGATGGCCGGGCGGCTTCAAAAGCTGGAGGAAGTGACGGTGCCCCATAATTCGCCCTTGCTTGGTAAATCTATGGCTGAAGCTGATTTTAGAGCGCGTACCGGGGCTACAATCTTGTCCATTTATCGTAACGGTCATGAAATGCTTTCCCCGGAAGCTAAAACCACCCTGCAGGCTGGCGACGTACTGCTAATGGTGGGTACCCATGACTCAGCCAGAATGGTTTATCAAATGGTTACTGGTGAAGAATTGCCGCCGGAAAGTATCGAAGAAAAAAATTTATATCAAAACCTTTGACATTGCACTTGGTAAATGATGTATAAAATATATTATTTTGGTAAATACTATCCCCAAATAACCAAGGGGGTATGTAAAAATGGGGTTTAAAGACCTCGAAAAGAGAACCCGGGATTATAACAAATCAGCCGATGCCGATCGCAGGGAATTGGATGATCCGCAATTGACAGCGGAGGAAGAGCAAGACAGTATAAAACAATAAGATGAAAAAAGAACTCCCTTTGTTCAACCGAAGGGAGTTCTTTTTAGTAACTTCAACAACCATTGGGAGATGAATTTTAGCATTCCAGCGCTAAACCATTTATGATGCAGCAATAATATAATAAAATAAATATAAATTAAATTAAGAAAATTCAAACATTATAAATGTGAAGTTTATATATAAATAAATACTAAGAAAGATTATAAATTAACTAAATGAATATTAAAGGGAGGAATGTTAAGCGATGGAAAGAAAAAAAGTAGGCACCGGGTTAATACCGCCAAACGTGCAAAACTTTATTGATTGGGCGGCTGAAGACACCGAGGGATTTTGGGGACATGCAGCCGAGCAAGCCATGAGTGAAATTAAGTGGTTTAAAAAATGGGATAAAGTTTTTAATTGGGATTACCCCACCTTTCAATGGTTTATAGGTGGACAAACGAATATTAGCTATAATTGTCTGGATTATAATATCGAAAAGGGGCGGTCCGGAAGGGCGGCTATTGTGGCTGAGTCCGGGGAGACTGGTGAAGTCAAAGCCGTTACTTACGCTCAGCTGTTTGATTTGGTTAAACAATATACAAAGGCGCTGCGCGGCATAGGTGTTAAAAAGGGTGACCGTGTCGCTATTTATATGCCCACCGGGGTTGAATCAGTTGCCTCTATGTTGGCTTGTGCCCGGGTTGGCGCCATACACGTGGTTATTTTTGCCGGCTTTTCATCTAATGCTGTAGCTGACCGTTTGCAAATCTCGGGTGCCAACTATATACTTGCTCAGGATGAGGGTTCTCGCCGGGGTAAGCCTGTGCCGTTAAAACCCATTGTTGATGAGGGTATTGCTAAGTGCCCGCCTGATTTAATTAAAACTGTGGTTGTGCTGAAAAGAAGCACCGAGATGGAATATCCCATGACGGCCGGGCGGGATATGTATTGGGATGAATTCCTGGCCTGTGGGGAAGGACAAAGCGATGTTTGTGAGATTATGGATGCTAATGACCCGCTCTTCCTGTTGCCTACATCCGGCACCACCGCCAAACCCAAGGTGACAGTGCAGAAGCATGGTGGTTACCAAATTTATGTTTATAGTATGGGTAAGTGGATTTATGGTCTTAAAGAAAGTGATGTTTGGCTTTGCACATCTGATATCGGGTGGATTGTGGGACATAGTTACAACGTATACGGCCCGCTGCTGACGGGGTGCACCACCGTGCTATATGAGGGGACTCCGGATTATCCCAACAAGGATATGTGGTGGGCAGTGGCTTCCCGCAACAAAGCTACTGCGATGTGGTTGTCACCGACCGGTGTGCGGGGATTGATGCGCCTGGGTATAGATGAGCCTCGTAAGCATGATTTAAGTTCCATTGAAAGAATATTCTGTGCCGGTGAAACATTAAATCCTCCGGCCTGGTCCTGGTTGCAGGAACAGGTATTTGAGAATAGGATTCCGGTAATGGATCACATGTGGCAGACCGAAACATCCGGTCCCATTTTTGCTAACCCCTACGGTCTTGGCATAGTACCCATTAAACCGGGATCGGCCCATATACCGGTACCCGGCGTGGTGGCAGAGGTGGTTGATGAAAAAGACGGCAAACCCTTGCCGCCAGGAGAAAAGGGGATTGTGGTGATTAACAAGCCCTTCCCGGGGTTGGTTTCTACGTTATGGGGAGATACGGAAGGATATAAATTGAACTATTGGGAACGCTTGCCCGTTACCATGGGCAAATACCTTTGCGGTGATGCTGCTTATATGGATGAAGACGGATATATATTCTTTGCCGGTCGTTCTGATGAAGTCATAAAAATAGCTGCGCACCGTATCGGCACAGTGGAGGTGGAGAGTGCTCTTATATCCCACCCGGCAGTGGTTGAGGCTGGTGTATCCGGGGTGCCCGACGATTTGAGGGGTGAGGTGGCCTGTGCCTTTGTAGTGCTCAAACAGGGCTATGAACCTACCGAGGAAATGAGGAAGGAACTGATTGCCCACGTGCGCAACACCATGGGAGCCATTGTGGTGATGCGGGATATCCAGTTCGTTGGTACACTGCCCAAAACCCGAAGCGGTAAGATTATGCGACGGGTAATGAAGACCCTCTGGATTGGTAAAGAACTGGGTGATTTATCCACAATCGAAGAAGAGGCCTCCATTACGGAAATCAAGGATGCTATATCAAAAATGAAAGGTTAAGCAAATAAAAATATTTACTGTCTGACTAACGAGTTAGTGGGAACCTGTTGGTGAAGAGCCGCCGTTTTTAGGGCGGCTCTTGATCGGGATGTATGATGCGTAATACAGGGATAAAAAAAAGTGAATGTGGATAATATAAGAACGCCGCCGGTTATATACGGTGGCTTTTTTATGCGAAAAAGTGTTGGCCTGTATGTATCACTTTTTTTAAAAGTTTTTGAGGTGACTGAATGAACGAATGTAATTTATCAAAAGCACAGCATTTTAAGAAAATTATTATGACAATGGCCAATCGCTTGCTGCGTAAAATACTTAGATTCATAAAAAAGCTTTTGATATGCCTGCTTATGATATTTAGCCCCGTTATCATATGGGTTATCCTGTCTTTAAACAGGGAATTGATCGTGATTATGGCTAATTGGGAGTGGCTTTCCAATGCTCTTCCCAGTTTGTTTGATACACTGGGTGAGCACGTTAATACGCCGGAATTCGCCAGGGGATTCAATGAGGCCGCGCTGGGCGGATTGTTAACATTGTTCGGTGTAATTGTTACGGTGTGGTATTACCAGGTGATCAGGGTGCAGGAGGTTACTGAAAAAAGGTTGTTTGTCATTGATGAGCTGCTGGAGGAGCTCAAAAAAAATCGTTCCATTATCAATGACCTGGTGGCGGGTAAAGGTGAGCAGTATGAAAACCGTCATAAGCATACCGGGGAGACGATTTTTTTTACAGAAGCCTGGCATAAGCTGGGCGGTGACGTGGCCCTGTTGCCAAGGCGACTTCATTTGCGCCTGAGTGTTTTATATGGCTGTTTAAACCGGTGCACCGATGTACAGGGATATTGGAAAAGTAAAGCTACTATTGATCGAATAAATGGCATAATTTCAGATTTGCACAAATACAGGGGCAGCCTGAGTAAGCCCGAAATATCTTAGGCGCACTACTTAGGATACTTGCGTCTTACGCCTTGCAATATATTGGTGCTTTTCCGCAATGAGCAAGCAGGACTAAAAAGTACAGCGTATATTTTAATATACCTGAGTTTTAGCAAAAATAAGGCGGCCCATGGGCCGCCTTTAAACTGCTGTTTATTGGAATTTGTCCTTTGCATCGTTAAGTTCCTCTATGGAATCTATGGTCACGTAGGTCGGTACCACCAGGCCTATTTTAGCACCTTCCAGGTTGGCCCCCAGGTTATCCACATTATCTTTAACTTTATCATAATAATCACCATGAGTTCCGGGCAGCCAGGCTGAAACAATGGCGTCAAAATCGCCGTTGCCAATACCTGTCCACATAATACCGGCATCCACGGCAATTGCCTCAACTTCATAGCCCATGTCCTCTAAAACATTCTTTACCACGTGGGTGCTGGCAATTTCGGAATCCCATTCAACGTAGCCCAGGGTTACTTTACCTTTTTCGGCGGCCTCTTGGGCAGGGAGCCACTCGTTAACTCTGTCCTGGTTATCCTGAATCCACTTGTCGGCAGCTTCATCGGGGGTCATGCCGTCCTGGATATCCAGCATAACAGCTTCCATGTCTGCGGGTGCCCAATAAAACTTGTCCAGCATTTCATGGACTTCCGGATTATCACTGGCTAAACCAGTGCGTGCGATGGTGGCGATGTGTTCTTCACCGCCGTAAACTTCCTTAGGGTCGTCCAAATATTTAAGGTCCCACTGGGCAAACTTCCAGTGCGGTGTCCATCCGGTTACCACTATCCATTCTTCATTATCAATTGCTTTTTTCAAGGATGCTGCCATGGCCGCACTGCTGCTGTCCTGCAGCTGATAGTCCAGCCCATACTCCTCTATGGCTGCTTCCGTGGCGCTCATAATCCCGGCTCCGGGCTCAATACCGACGATTTTACCCTGTACATCGCCGCCTCCGTCTCCGCCACCACAGCCGAACAACACGGCAGTCAGCAATACCAGCACCGCTGCCAATGGCAATACTTTGAATACCTTGCGCATTTTTATATCTCCCCCTTTTAATTAATACTTTTTTATGAACAAACATGCAGCTGTTATCTTATAGATCTTTTTGTTGATTACTGGTTACCCCTCTTGCCAAAACCCTGGGTAATTCTGTCTAATATGATGGCAATAATCACAATAGCCAGACCACCTTCAAAACCTACGGGAATATTCAAACGCTGAATACCCCGCAAAACCTCTGAACCCAGGCCGCCAGCCCCGATCATGGCAGCAATAACAACCATGGAAAGGGCCAGCATAATACACTGGTTAATTCCTGCCATGATGGTGGGCATGGCTACGGGCAGCTGTACCTTGACTAATTTTTGATATTCGGTGGAACCGAATGCTTCCGCAGCTTCTACCAGCTCTACTGGTACCTGCCGAATGCCTAAACCGGTCAGCCGGATGGCTGGTGGCATGGCGAACACCACCGTAGCAATCAGACCCGGTACCGCACCTGTGCCAAAAAACAGCACCGCAGGGATCAGATAAACAAACGGAGGCATGGTTTGCATGAAATCCAGCAACGGCATAATAATTTTATGTGCGGTATTACTGCGGGCTGTTAAAATGCCCAGCGGTATGCCTATGAGTAGCGCCACAATGGTGGCGGCAATCACCATGGACAGGGTATTCATGGAGGGTTCCCAAATTCTTAAATCATATATCAGCAACAAGCCAAGGGACGTGCCTACGGCGGTTTTCCAGTTGGTCAGATACCATACCAGAGGTATAGATAAAAGAATGATTACCCAGGGAGGAGGTGTGGTTAACGCCCAAGTCAAGTTACCCACAATAAATTGTATGACCACCACAATGGCGTCAAACAGCGGCGTAAGGTTATCGGTGGCCCAGACCACCAGTGCGTCAACCCATTCCCCGATATATATTTTAGGCAGCATCGGTTCCGTTTTCCCCCTTTCGGATCATACCGGACAGCACGGAACCTCGTACAATAATACCCCGCAGGTAGTTTTGTTCATCAACCACTGCGATGGGATACCTTGCTTCAGCCACCAGTGGAATTAATTCCGTCAGCGGGGTGTCGGGTGATACCCGGGGAGTATCTCTAAGGATAATATCATCCAAGGTTTCTTTATGCGCCTCAGCCGCCCTTAGGGCATCATCCGCCATCACCAGCCCGACCAGACGCCTATCCTTGCCGACGATGAATATGCTGGAAATACCGTTTTCCCGCATTCTGCGCATGGCGGTGCGGGGTCCGTCTTTAGAGGTAATAACTGTATCGGGCTTTTTCATGACCCCTTCGGCTGTGAGTACTTTAGACATGTCCACATCTTCGACAAACTTTTCCACATAGTCATTGGCCGGGCTGGTAAGGATTTCTTCCGGGGTACCTATTTGAATAATGGCTCCATTTTTCATCAGCGCAATGCGGTCACCAATTTTCAGCGCCTCGTCCAAATCGTGGGTGACAAAGATAATTGTTTTATTCAATGTTGCTTGCAAGGAGAGCAATTCATCCTGCATACCTTTTCTAATCAGTGGGTCCAGGGCGCTGAAGGCCTCGTCCATTAATAAAATATCGGGATCGCTGGCCAGCGCCCGGGCCAGTCCCACTCTTTGCTGCATGCCCCCGCTGAGCTGATCGGGCATGCTGTTTTCCCATTCTTTTAATCCCACTACCTCCAATACCTGGCTGGCCTTAGCCAGGCGTTCTTCCTTGCTTAATCCTTGAATCTCCAGTCCAAAGGCCACATTATCCACCACGGTGCGGTGAGGGAACAGTGCAAAACGCTGGAATACCATGCCCAGTTTTTGGCGCCGTATTTCCCTGAGCTGATTTTCATCAACACCCGTTAATTCCTCGCCGTCAATGAGCACCTTGCCGCTGGTTGGTTCAATAAGACGGTTGATACAGCGCAACAAAGTGGATTTGCCGCTGCCTGACAGGCCCATTAATACAAAGGTTTCCCCTGCCTCAACCTGAAATGATACGTTATAGACACCAACTGTGTTGTTGGTGGCCTCCAGTATTTCCTCTTTGCTTTTCCCTTCTTGTAACATTTTTAATGCGCGGTCTGGATGGTCGCCGAAAATTTTAACCAGGTCTTCAACTATAACTTTAGCCATCAGCATTCAGCCTTTCATAATAAATATAAATTTAATCATACTAATAAATATCAATAATGTACGAACAACTGTGTTCGGAAAAACGGTCGGAAGGATTTATAAAAGAATTGTCATTTCGTGTTGGAACTATTGTACCTGCGGTGCGACAATATATTAATTGTGGGGTTCAAAACTCTTCGCAGTAGTCATATGACACATAGTGCCTTAATGCGAGGCATCCAAATAATGATAAGTAGTATGGCAGCAAATCGATCAGTTAATAGAAGTTGTCGCAATACGACTTATTTTAACATAAAAGTTTATTAACTGTCTAGTTTATAATGATTATCAAATTGTGAAGCCTCCTCCGACTGCAGAGGCGGGAGCTTATTCCGAACGAATTTATAAAGTATAAAAATTTGCGATATTTGTATTAATTAATTATGAATATTGACATGCATAATGCATGTCAATATAATTAACGTAAAATAATATTAACCTTCAGGGACTGGTGAAATTCCGTACCGGCGGTAAGGTCATATTCTAAGCCCGCGAGCCCTTAAGGGCTGATCCGGTGTAATTCCGGAGCCGACAGTAAAGTCTGGATGGGAGAAGGTTGTTTAATGTGCAGCGGCTTCATTTTGCCTTTTAAAGGACAAAGTGTGCTTGTTGTTTTTGTTTATTGCCCTGAAGAATTACATTTCTTCAGGGTTTTTGGTTTTGCGCACTAGGTGATGCGTCGGGAACATGGCAATCATAGTTGTGGTAAGCTGATATGTTGCATTTTACAGATAAAGAAGGTGAATAATTGAACGCCGGAGATCAACATTATATGCAGATGGCTTTGGAGCTGGCGGCCAGGGCTATGGGACGCACTACCCCCAATCCCATGGTAGGTGCCGTGGTGGTTAAAGATGGCCATGTGGTAGGTAGAGGTTATCATGCCCGTGCAGGTACTCCGCATGCTGAGGTGCATGCATTGAGGGAAGCGGGTGACCTTGCCGGGGGAGCTGTTTTATATGTTACACTGGAGCCCTGCTGTCACCACGGCCGCACCGGACCATGCACCGATGCGATTATTAAAGCACAGATCGGACGGGTGGTGCTGGCCATGACCGATCCCAACCCGCTGGTGGCAGGTAAGGGTATCCAAAAGTTAACAGAAGCCGGCGTGCATGTAGACTGTGGCGTGCTTGAGGAAGATGCCCGTCGACTAAACGAAGTGTTCATTAAGTATATCACCACCCGTTTGCCTTACGTGGTTATGAAAACCGCCATGAGCCTGGACGGTAAAATAGCCACTGCTAAAGGGGAGTCCCAGTGGATTACCGGTAATGCGGCCAGGGAATTTGTTCACAGGCTGCGGGATAGGTATGATGCTATTTTAGTGGGTGTGGGTACAGTGCTGGCTGATGACCCATCCCTTACTACCAGGTTACCGGAGGGTGGCGGTAAAGATCCGGTCAGGATAATACTTGATTCCAAGGCGAGGACACCGGAAACGGCCCGGGTGATCACCCAGTCGTCGGAAGCCCCCACAATTATTGTTACCACGCCCGGAGCACCGCCCGAGAGGGTGCGGCTGCTAAGGGAAGCCGGTGCCCGGGTACTGGAAGTGACCGGTGGCGAAGGCGGTATTGATCTGGGGGTCTTACTGCATGAACTGGGGCGGCGTGAGATTACCGGTGTACTGGTGGAAGGGGGTGCCCGGGTCAACGGTTCGTTTATTACATGTAATTTGGTGGATAAAGTTAACTGGTTTATAGCTCCCAAGTTAATCGGAGGTGAAAGTGCACCAGGTCCGGTAGGCGACCCGGGTATAACCGCTTTGCAGGATGCGCTGCCAATAAAAGATATTAAGTTGCATCGTTATGGGGAAGATATTTGTGTAGAAGGTTACGCAGTTAAACGGAGTGATTGAAATGTTTACTGGATTAGTAGAAGAAAAGGGTCGCCTGATTTCGCTGCGCCGGGGTGCGGATTCAGCCCGGCTGAAGATCAAGGCCGGGCATATTATGGATAGTGTACAGATAGGCGACAGTATTGCCGTTAATGGGGTATGTCTTACGGTGACCTCATATGATGTGGGAGCGTTTACCGCCGATGTAATGGCCGAAACGCTGGCTAAAACCAACCTGGGTGCGCTGCAGCCCGGTGACCGGGTTAACCTGGAAAGGGCGCTGCGACTCGGGGACCGGTTGGGTGGGCACCTGGTTAGCGGTCATATTGATGGCGTAGGGACAATAAGCAGAATGGAAAAACATGATATTGCTACATTGATTACTATTGCTGCACCACCTGTGGTAATGCGCTATATTATCAGCAAAGGTTCAGTGGCCGTGGACGGAACCAGCCTGACGGTGGTGGACCATAATGATGATTCATTTACGGTGTCTTTAATACCACACACTGCCCGGGCTACTGTTTTAGGGCAAAAGAAACCGGGGGACCGGGTTAACCTGGAAGGTGATATGATTGGTAAATACGTGGAACGCTGGGTGGGTATTGCCGGGCGCAATGAAAACGAAAGAGATAAAACAGTGCAGCGCGGAATAACCGCAGACTTGTTGGCGGAACACGGATTTATTTAAGCATTGTGGCTGCCTGCAATTAATCGACGGAAGGATGAAAAAAATGTTATTTAGCACTATTGAAGAAGCTATTGAGGATATCAGGCAAGGTAAAATGTTAGTGGTAGTTGATGATGAAGACCGGGAAAATGAAGGGGATATTATTATGGCAGCCGAAAAGGCTACCCCGGAGGTCATTAATTTTATGGCCACCTATGGCAGGGGCTTGATATGCGTGCCCATGTCCGGGGCCAGGTTGGATGAGTTGGATTTACCGGCCATGGTTACTCATAATACCGATGCGCACGGCACTGCCTTTACCGTATCAGTAGATTATAAGGATACCACAACAGGAATATCCGCCCATGAACGGGCGGCTACTGTGCGTGCGTTAATTGATCCCAATACCAAACCGGAGGACCTCAGGCGTCCAGGGCATATTTTCCCGCTGCGGGCTAAAGAGGGCGGTGTGCTGCGGCGGGCCGGTCATACCGAAGCAGCGGTGGATTTAATGCGGTTGGCCGGTTTGTATCCGGCGGGGGTTATCTGTGAGGTTATGAAAGATGATGGCACCATGGCCAGGATCCCTGAGTTAATTGATTTCTGTCAAACTCATGGTTTAAAACTGGTGACTATTGCTGATTTAATTGAATACCGGCGTAGGCATGAGAAGCTGATTCGCCGGGTGGATTCGGCCAACTTGCCAACCAGATACGGCAAATTCGTGGCGGTGGCTTACGAGAGCCTGCTGGATAAAAAAGAGCATATCGCCCTGGTTAAAGGAGATTTAACCGGTGCGGAGGCACCCCTGGTCAGAGTACATTCTGAATGCTTGACCGGTGATGTTTTTGGATCTTCCCGCTGCGATTGCGGTGACCAGCTGGCCCGGGCATTGGAGATGATTGAGCGGGAGGGTGCCGGTGTGCTGCTGTATATGAGGCAGGAGGGCCGGGGAATAGGCCTGCTGAATAAAATCAGAGCTTATAAATTACAAGATCAGGGTAAGGATACAGTGGAAGCCAACGAGGCATTGGGTTTTCCCGCCGATTTGCGGGATTATGGTATTGGTGCCCAGATACTGGCTGATTTAGGTTTGCAAAAGATTAGACTGATGACCAATAACCCCAGAAAAATAGCGGGCTTGGAAGGACACGGCCTGCAGGTGGTCGGCCGGGTGCCCATTGAGATCTGCCCCGGGCGGGAAAATAAATTTTACCTAAGCACTAAAAAGCATAAGCTTGGGCATTTGTTATCGATTGAAGATGTGAATAAGAAATCTTCCTAATTGCAAAGCTTGCTAAAATATAAAAGATGTTTAAAATGCATACAACAACTTATTACGTGAGGAGAGGATCTTTGTTGCCAAAGTTTTATGAAGGACACCTGGTGGGACAGGGCCTAAAGTTCGGTATTGTGGTAGGACGTTTCAATGAATTCATCACTAATAAATTGCTTACCGGCGCTCTGGATGCTTTGTACCGCCATGGGGTAGCCGAACAAGATGTGGAAGTGGCCTGGGTGCCCGGGGCTTTTGAAATACCCATGGTGGCCCGCCGTATGGTAAACATGGCCAAATATGACGCGGTGATTTGCCTCGGTGCGGTGATCCGTGGTGCCACCCCGCATTTTGATTATGTGGCCGCCGAGGTGTCCAAGGGTGTGGCCAAGGTAGGTCTTGATACCGGTATACCAACTATTTTTGGGGTTGTCACTACTGATACCATTGAGCAGGCTATTGAACGGGCAGGTACCAAGGCGGGCAACAAGGGTTGGGACTCTGCGGTAACTGCCATTGAAATGGCCAATTTAAGCAGGGCGCTTGAGGTGTGACAGCGGCGATGAAAAGACAAACACTGCAAAATATGGCTGAAGTTTTGGCGCACAAGGTATCTTATAACCAGCGGTTGTTTTCAGCCAACCAGGATGAAATCGTTCAGGGTTTGACAACCGATATATATTTTATCCGCACCAGGGAATTATTAAGACACATGGGTTTGGACCGGACTCCCGTGACTGCTGAGGTTTTTGCAGGCCGGCCGGGTATTTTGGCTGGTGTGGAAGAAGTTAAAAACCTGCTAACCGGACTGCCGGTGGAAGTGTGGGCTATGCCTGAAGGGTCTGAGATTGAAGAAAAGGAAGTAATTATGCGTATCACCGGCGCATATGATGACTTTGGAATTTATGAAACAGCTCTATTGGGCATGCTGGCCAGCTCCAGCGGTTGGGCCACCGCGGCTCGCAGGTGCAGGGAGGCGGCAGGTGACTATCCGATGATTAGTTTCGGTGCCCGCCACGTGCACCCGGCGGTGGCACCTGTGATGGAAAGAGCAGCCATCATCGGCGGTGCTGACGGTGCCAGCTGTATACTGGGGGCCAAGCTGGCCGGGCAAGAGCCCCGGGGCACGGTGCCCCACGCCGTAATGTTGATTGTGGGGGATACGGTGGAAGTGGCCCGGGTTTACCAGCAAACCATGCCCCCGGAAGCGCCGGTAATTATACTTGTGGATACATTCAAGGATGAAGTGGAGGAGTCACTCCGGTTAACGGAGGCCCTGGGAGATAAATTGCAGGGTATCAGGCTGGACACTGCCAGCGAGCGCGGTGGTGTTACTCCAGGTTTGGTGCGGGAAGTGAAAGCCCGCCTGAGGCAAGCCGGGTATCCACAAGTGAAAATATTTGTGTCCGGCGGCATTACCCCCGAGCGCATAACCATATTGATCACCGCCGGTGCAGATGCCTTTGGAGTGGGAAGTTATATATCGGGGGCCGCGGCCATTGATATGACCATGGATATTAAAGAAATTAATGGTCAGCCAGTGGCCAAGCGGGGCCGCATCCCCGGGCTAACCGATGCGCCACGGCTGCAAAGAATTATATAAACACTAGTGCTGTCGGTACCTTATTACCGACAGCACAATTTAAAATTAATAAGTTCTTAATGTGGACAAATAAAGTAAAAAACGGCTTGCGCCGTTTTGTTGTCTTAGCCTTGGTTTTTATGCGTAGTATTATATGGCCCGCTGTACCTTACCGCTGCGGAGGCACCTGGTACAAACCATTATTCTACGTGGTGTGCCATTTACAATAGCTTTAACCCTCTGCAGGTTGGGTGCCCAGGTTTTTTTGGTGCGGATGTGGGAGTGGCTGATTTTCATGCCTACAACAACACCTTTACCACAAATTTCGCATTTCCTGGCCATAGTCAACACCTCCTCCTTTACAACACTCATATATAATATCAGATATCGGCAAGCTGCGCAAGAAAAGCTTGAGCGGTGATACTAATAATGATGAAATCATGATTTGGAGAGATATATTTAATGAGTAACATGGCTGCCAAAAATCCCCTTGAGACTCAGGTAAAGGACGTAAAAATGATTGGTCCCCGCCGGGCCGAGCAGTTGGCCCGGCTAAAATTGTATACTGTGCATGACTTGCTGTATCATTTTCCCAGGGAATATATGGACCGGAGTCAGCTTATTTCTCCTTTTGATAGGCACTCCGGTGAAATAGTAACTGTCTTGGGTAAGGTGATAAGCTCTCAAGAAAATAAAACTCGTAAAAAACTGACCATAACCAAGGCAGTGATGGAATGTACCCGGGGAGTTTTTTATGCAGTTTGGTTTAACCAGTTTCATATCAAAAAATTATTAAAACCCGGTACTCGTTTGTACATAAGTGGAAAATTAAACAATAGTTTTGGTAATCATGAGATACAGGTGCAGGATTACGAAATAATTACTGGTGATAGCGACTCAATACATGCCGGGCGGATTGTCCCGGTTTACCCGTCTACCAGTGGAGTTAGCCAGCGGATGCTGCGCACTTTTGTGCACGCGGCTTTGGAACAGTGGTATCTAAGCTACCGGGAGTTTTTGCCCCGCAGGTTGCTGGATAAAGAGGGTCTAATGGTCCTGCCCGAGGCACTGAAACAGGTGCATTTTCCGGATACCCGTGCTCTGGCTGAACAAGCCAGGCGGCGTTTTATTTTTGAAGAACTGTTTTTATTCCAGCTGCAATTGGCCTTGCTGCGTCGTAATATAATGCGGGTGAAAAAGAAACACAGCTATGGGGTGATCAGCGAACTTATTAATAAATATATCGCCGGCCTGGGTTTTTCGCTTACCGCTGCCCAGAGCCGGGTAGTGGATGAAATTATGACTGATATGGATAGCCCATATCCCATGAACAGGTTGTTACAGGGCGATGTGGGTTCGGGTAAAACAGTTGTGGCGGTATTGACGTTGCTGCGGGCGGTGGAGAACGGTTTGCAGGGGGCGCTTATGGCACCCACCGAGGTGCTGGCTGAACAGCATTACCTGTCGTTGAACCGTTCCCTGTCTCCGCTGGGTGTGCAAGTGGCTCTGTTAAGCGGTGGCATGCCGGTAAAGGAGCGACGGGCACTGCTGGAGCAAATAGCCACAGGAAAAATATCCATTATTGTGGGTACCCAGGCATTGTTGCAAGGGGATGTTGAATTTAAAAAGCTGGCGGTGGTGATAATTGACGAGCAGCATCGCTTTGGGGTAAGGCAGCGGGCTAGTCTGCAAGAAAAAGGTGTATATCCGGATTTATTGATTATGACCGCCACCCCCATACCGCGCACCTTGTCCATGACGGTTTACGGCGATTTGGATATCTCTGTAATTGACGCCCTCCCCCCTGGCCGACAACCCGTGCGCACTTATTATGTTGCCCCCGGAGAGTTGCCCCGGGTGTTCATATTTGTAGCCCGGCAGGTCGCCGAAGGCCGCCAGGCTTATGTGGTCTGTCCGCTGGTGGAGGAATCAGAGAAACTGGATCTGCAGGCTGCGGTGGATTTGTACCAACAGTTGGTTGAAGGTGAACTGCGCGGGTGCCGGGTGGCTTTGCTGCACGGGCGTATGAAAAGATCCGAAAAGGAGCTGGTGATGCAGCAATTCCGGGCCGGGCAAGTGGATGTGCTGGTCAGTACCACCGTAATTGAAGTAGGGGTTGATGTGCCCAATGCCAGTGTGATGGTAATTGTTGATGCCGACCGGTTTGGTTTGGCTCAGCTGCACCAGTTGAGAGGACGAGTGGGTCGGGGTGGCGGCCAGGCCCACTGTATATTATCGGCCCGGCTGCGCTCCCGTGAGGCGGCGGAGCGTATCAAGGCTATGAAGGCCAGCCAGGACGGGTTTTATCTGGCGGAAAAAGATCTGCAGATTCGGGGGCCGGGCGATATGGCAGGTGTTAGACAATCCGGTATGCCCGAATTCAGGTTAGCGAATATAATAAGAGACCGTGATTTACTCAGGTCGGCCCGCCGCTGGGCGATGGCATTAATCAGTAAAGATCCTGAATTAAGGGCAGGGGAGTATCACTTGCTGAGGCTTACCCTGGAACGCTATAACAAAGAGAATAGCAACTTTTATCATATAGGCTGAAAAACTGCCATCAGGTTGATGGCAGTTTTTAAATGTGGTGTGATTATATGATTTTAAAAAGTAGTTGTTAAATAATAAGCTTTGCCAATTGATCAACCTTCGTTTAATGATAAATATATTATTGAAATATTTAATAACTATTGTTCTAAACCAATCCGTGCAAAATGTACCGCTCATAATTATTTTGATAAATCACATACTAGTCTCATCAACAGCAAAGGAGGTGACAGAAAAATGGCACAAGGTCAAAGAACCAACAGAAAGTTAATACCGCAAGCTTCCCAAGCCATGGAACAATTTAAATGGGAAACTGCGGGTGAACTGGGCGTGCAGGTTCCCCAGGGCGGTTACATGGGTGATCTTCCTTCCCGGGTAAACGGGGCTATCGGCGGTAATATGGTTAAGAAAATGATTGCCGCTTATGAACAGAGCCTGGCCCAGGGGCAGCAGCCCGCTACCCCACAGGTTACTAACCAGAACCCTACTCCCTAATGGTTAATGTATGACAGATTTAAATAAAGCCTCTGTCAGGTGGCTGGTCAAAGTTCAGTTTTGGTATGGTCACCTGGCAGAGGGCTTTGCCAACAAGCGGTACGCCGCTTGTTTTGTGCCTAAGCGTTAGTGTAAGTAATACGCGTAATCGTCCGGACCGATGCCGGGGTGCATGGCCATATTAATACCACCAGCAATGATCTGGGCGGTATCCTCAATTAAAGTATCAATTTCCTTGGGTGTAACGGTAAGATTGCCGCCGAAGGGCTCCAACACTTTTTTAATAGCCATGCTGGCATCTCCGGGTTGACCTCCAATACTTTGAGTATATTTCTCGATGGCATCTTGAGCTATTATCGCAGCATGGGTAACGGTGGGCACTCCTATTGCTAAAACTTTGATCCCCATGGTTTCTTGATTAATACCGGATCGCTTATTTCCGATGCCTGAACCCGGGTTAATGCCAGTATCAGCCAGTTGAATGGTGGTGGCGATTCGTTCTGCACTGCGGGCCGCCAGGGAGTCAATGGCAATAATTAACGAGGGACGTGTTTTTTCCACCACACCGCGGACTATTTCGGCGGTTTCAATACCTGTAATACCCAGCACTCCTGGTGCCATGGCACTTACCGGACGCATCCCACCCTGTAGTTCATGTGGTGCGTAATTATATAAATGCCTGGTCACGAGACACTGATCCACCACCCTGGGGCCCAGTGCATCCGGCGTGGCATTCCAATTACCAAGCCCAACCACTAATATATTTAATTCCATCGGTAAGTCAAACAGCTTTTTTAATTGCTCGGCAAGAACCTGGGTTACCTCCCGGTGCGCTTGTTGGTTATTTTCCCTGATCACCGGTGCTTCAATGGTAATATATTTACCCACCGGCTTACCCATAATTACCTGGGCGTTATGATCTTCGATATGTACCGTAGTTACCGAGGCGTGATCATAAGTTTCTTTGTCCACCCGCACTCCGGGAATTTCCTGTCCCGTTTCGCCACGGATAACCTCTCTAGCCTCAAGGGCCAGATCCAGCGATATATTCATTGATTTTAAAAATTTACTATCCATTATTTATTCATCCACCCACCTTATCCCGGTACTATATTAGTATTACAATTGTATACCCTTTTTTGATTTATAATCACTGAAAATATATTTACCCTTTTCAGTAATTATATGCAGTTTTTTTGGCATGCCGGAGGCAATATTATATGCTAAAGCTATTTTGTGATATAATTAAAAAGGATTAGATCGAAAGGTACGATTGTATTGCGGGTAATTGCCGGAACGGCCAAAAAAAGGAAACTCAAATCCCCCGGTAAACTTCCTGTTAGGCCTACGGCGGACAGGGTTAAAGAATCTTTGTTCAATATCATTGGTAGTCGATTGCCTGACAGTTACTTTGCGGATCTATATGCCGGAACCGGTGGAGTTGGCATAGAGGCACTAAGCCGCGGGGCTGCAAAGGTTTTATTTGTTGAAAAAGACTCCAGGGTGATGCGTATTTTACAGGATAACCTGGCCATTACAGGGCTTGGCGGGGATGCCGAGGTTATCCTGGGCGATGTACAGGCAGCCATTGATATAGCCATGCGCAAACAGCTTACCTTTGATATTGTTTTTGCTGATCCGCCGTACCGGCAGGGACTGGCGGTGGGCGTGTTGAATATTTTAAATAAATACCCTATTTTGCGATTAAATGGTGTTATTGTTTTAGAAATTGGGGCGGATGAGGACATGCCAGACCAAGCAGGCAAATACCAGTTGTGGCGTCGGGTAAAATACGGTGACACAGCTTTAGTCTTTTATCAATTTGCTGTAGAAAACCACCCCACCAAAGCTTAGTTCAAAGTAGGGAAGGTTTAAACAAACCTTATGCGGAGGAGGATAACTTTTGCGAATAGCAGTTTACCCGGGCAGCTTTGACCCAGTAACCAATGGACACCTGGACATTATTGAAAGAGCATCGATTATGTATGATAGATTAATTGTAGCGGTATCCTTAAATCCGGGTAAAAAACCGCTTTTTACTGTTGAAGAGCGGTTGGACATGCTCAAAATAGTAACCCAGCCATTTTATAATGTATTGGTTGATACGTTTAACGGTTTGACAGTTAATTTTGCAAAGGAAAAAGAAGCCCATGTTATTATAAGAGGCTTAAGGGCTATATCTGACTTCGAAAATGAATTTATGATGGCTTTGATAAATAAAAAATTGCAAACATCAGTAGAAACTGTTTTTCTTATGACCAGGGCCGAATTTTCCTTTATAAGCTCCAGTGCTGTTAAGGAAGTGGTATCATTTGGCGGCTGTGTTAAAGATTTGGTGCCGCCGGTGATCCAGGAACGGTTGCAGAGCAAATTCAAATAACGGATGGGGAGGTGCCTGTTGTGGAGTTGTTTAATGTTATCAATGAAATGGAAGAGCTAATAGAAAACAGCCCCAAAGTTCCTATGACCAAGCGGGTTTTAGTAGATGAAGACAGATTACTTGATTATTTAGATCGTATCAGGGCATCATTGCCGGAAGAACTGCGTCAGGCAAAATGGGTGCTGCAGGAGAGAGACAAAGTAATTACTGATTCCAGGCGTGAGGCTGTGCGCATTATTGAGGATGCCGAAAAGCAACTGGAAAAAAAGGCTGTTGATTCGGAAATTACCCGTAAGGCCCAGGAAATCAGCGATGATATACGTTTGCGCAGTGAAGAAGTAGCCAGGCAAATTAAGCACGGAGCCATGGATTATGCTGATGAAGTGCTGGCCGGGCTGGAAGAACAATTAAATGCTATTTTGGGACAAGTACAAGAAAATAGATCTGAATTAAAAGGTAATAAAGACAACTAATTAACTTGTTGTATAAAATTATACACTAAACGTTAGCCGAACCATTTTTTTAAAAAGGGTTCGGCATCATTATTTATTTAGTGTCCAGCACTGAAAAACTTTGATTAATACCAACCTTGCGGCTGGAGTATAAAATATGTTAATTAAAAGGGACAGCAGGTAGCAGGCCCGGATGTGTGCTATTGCAACATATGTAATTGCTTTATGTTGGAAATCGGGTTTTAATCGCCGAAGGGAGGAAGTAAAGATTGTAAATAATATTAAGTTTCCTTGTGAAGGTTTTTCGGAAGGTTCATTGGAAAAAAACCAGGTCGTTAGTTCCAGTGTTTTTTGGTCCCAGGAAATTATAGATAACTTGGATGTAGGTATCATAGCTGTTGATCGTAATAATATTATCACTGTGTGTAATGCCTTTGCAGATAATTTTTTAAACCTAAATAGTAATGTTGTGGGCTGTAATATATATGAATTATTTTTTGATTATTCAATATTAAAAATCATCTCGGTCGGTAATCAATTGTCTGAGGAATTATGTGAGCACAATGGTTTGGCCATCTACATTAAAAGAAGAAAAATACATCATAGAAATAAGTGGGTGGGGAATTTATATATCTTTGGTCCATGGTCACTATTGGCTGAATTTTCCGCAAAGACTGAATTGGGGACCGTTGGCTTTTCGGGTGGGTATGCATGTAACGATTTCCAAGAAAACGCAATCCTCAAACAGCTACAACTCTTGGAAGACTGCAATATTGTAGCAAAGAGCGGGAAAATGCTTACCTTGCTGGATTTATGCTATAAAGTAGCCCAATACGATGCTTCGGTGCTCATTTTAGGTGAATCGGGGGTTGGCAAGGAAGCTATTGCCAGATACATACATAGAGCTAGTAAGCGTTATGATAAAGGGAAATTTATAGGGGTTAATTGTGGTGCTTTTTCGCAAGATCTAATTAGTTCGGAGCTTTTTGGTTATGAAAGTGGTGCTTTTACGGGAGCTAAAAGGGAAGGGAAACCCGGACTTTTTGAGTTAGCCCACTGTGGCACTCTTTTCTTAGATGAGGTGGCGGAGTTGCCGCTGGATTTCCAAGTTAAATTTTTAAGGGTGTTGCAAGAGTGCCAGTTTATGCGTGTTGGGGGCACAAAAAATATTAAGGTGGATGTTAGGATTATTGCTGCCACTAATCAGGATATTATGCAAATGGTGAAGATAGGCAAATTTAGAAGTGATTTATTTTATCGGTTAAATGTAATAGCCATCAATGTCCCACCTTTAAGGGAAAGAAAAGAGGATATTTCCCAGTTGGTTAACCATTTCCTCCGGACATTTAACGCTAAATATCAGATAATTAAACTTTTTTCCGATGAAACCCTGGATCTATTAAAAAACCAAGACTGGCCCGGCAATGTGCGGGAATTGGCTAATTTGGTAGAAAGGTTGATTTTAACAACAAACGATCATGTCATAAGGCCGGGACATTTACCCGCATCATTTTTTGCAGATCATAAGACAGAAATAATGGCTGCGGAGGGTGAGGATCTGGTTCCGCTCAAAGAGGCAGTGAAAGGATTGGAAAAGCAGCTGGTCATCAAGGCGCTAAATATGTATGGGAGTACCTACAAGGCCGCCAAAGTGCTGGGTGTCAGTCAATCCACCATGGCCAGAAAAGCAAAAAAATATGGTTACGATATCAGCTAGCTAAAAATTAATACATTAATGGGGGGAGCAATTTTGGGCTATCGGGTTGGAATAGACGTGGGGGGTACTTTTACCGATTTAGTAGCTGTAAATACTGCTACCGGTGATATAACCAGCGTTAAAACCGCAACAATATCCGGGGACCCCGCCGCCGGAGTGATCAATGGTATCATTAAACTGGCTATTGAGCCGTGCCAGATTACCGAAGTAATACATGGGTCAACGATGGATTTAAACATGCTAATTAATGGCGGTGCCGGGGGGGTTGGCTTGATATGTACCCGGGGATTCAGCGATATATTGGAGATACGCAGGGTTTGGCGGGAAAAAATGATTGATCTGTCCTGGAATAGACCTAAAAGCTTGCTTCCGCGTAGGCTTTGTGTAGGGGTAAAAGAAAGAATTGACTGGCGCGGCAAAGTAATTACGCCACTGGATGAACAAAGCGTGGTTAAACAAGTACAGTACCTTAAAGGCAAGGGAGTTATATCATATGCCGTGAGCTTGTTATTTTCTTTTCTTAATCCTGTTCATGAACAAAGGCTTAAAACCATCATCCAACAGGTTCATCCCGGTGCGTTAACCACGTTATCTTCGGAAGTGTTACCTGAAATTAGGGAATATGAGCGTACAAGTACCACTGTCATCAGTGCTATTCTAAAACCGGTTATGACAACATATATTAATGATTTGCGGATTCGTTTGAAAAGCTTTGGTGTAGTGGCGCCCCTTAAACTGTTAAAATCCAATGGCGGTATAGATGACTTTGCCCATGTTTTAATGAAACCAATGGATAACTTTGCCTCCGGTTCCGTCGGTGGTGTGGTTGCTTCATTAAATTTGGGTAAAGAAATTAAAGCTCCAAATTTAATTACCTTTGATATGGGTGGAACCACAACGGATGTCGGATTAATACGCGATTACCAACCGCTATATGCTATGGAAAGGGATATCAAGTGGGATATTCCCATCCGGGGGTTAATGTTTGATATAAAGTCCATCGGTTCCGGGGGAGGGTCCATCGCAGCCATTGATCAGGGAGGAGGCATTCGAGTGGGGCCGGAAAGCGTGGGGGCTTTCCCGGGGCCCGCATGTTATAACCAGGGCGGGGAGGTTCCCACCATCACAGATGCCAATGTTATACTTGGCAGAATCGGTTCCCAAAATTTTTTGGGCGGGGAAAAGCCCTTGCACGCCGGGCTTGCTCAAAAAGCTATGCGTAAAAAGCTGGGGAGGTTCCTGCAAAAGAGCGAAGAAGATGCAGCAAGCTACATTGATCAGATTTCTTTGTCCAACATGGCCCAGCTTGTAAGGGAGGCAACCATAGGATGTGGTTATGATCCCCGTGATTTTAAACTGGTATCATACGGCGGAGCTGGTGCACTCTATGCTGCGGAGTTGGCCGAAGAATTGGGCATTTCAGAAGTGATCATTCCCTGTCATGCCGGTGTTTTTTCCGCTATGGGCGGTATCTATGCGGATATCGTACATGATTTTGTGCAGTCTTATTATGTTGCTGTGGAAAAAATAGATCAGGATGTCTTTAATAACCTGGTGGGCCGGTTAAAAAATCAGGCTTTGAATACTATAGCCGGGAAAAAGGTTAAAAGCTATTCGATCAATATCTTTATTGATTTAAGATATACGGGTGAAATTTTTGAAATAACAGTTTTGCTGGACTTTAACAATGGAATAACCCGGCAGTCCATAGCCGATGCCATACGGGAATTCCATCTTGAACATGAACGTCGCTATGGATTCGACAGGCCCGATGAACCGGTGGAATTGGTAAATGTAAGGCTTAAAATGATTATCCCCCAATTAGACGATACCCCGTCGTGGAAGGGCTTGAATGATACTGACTATAAAAAGGCGATTAAGGGCTATCGGGAAGTGTATTTTCGCAGTTCCTTCGCTTTTATGACCATACCGGTATACGAACGAAAACTTCTAGGTGTGGGTATCGAGGTTGCCGGACCTGCCATCATTGAGGAGCCTGAGACAACAGTAGTGGTGCCACCCGATTTTAAATTCAGGATTGATGTCCATGGCAATATATTGATCGGGAAGAGTCAATTACAAGAAATGGAGCATGCAGATGGATTAACTGCTAAAATTAAACAGCTGGAGCGTTACGCATACATTAAACCCGTTGTTTTAGATGTTATGGGTAGCGAATTTTTATCTATCTGCAGGGAAATGGGTACTGCTATGGTCCGAACGGCATATTCACCAATTTTTGTTGATGGTATGGACTTTGCTTGTGGTATTTTCGATTCTACAGCTGAACTGGTAGCGGTTGCCAATTACTGCCCGGTTCATCTGGCCGCCATGGCTTTAGCGCCGGAATGGGCTGTTATGGAGCTTGGTCTGGATAGTTTAAAGCCGGGTGATGTAGTGATATTAAATGATCCTTTTAGGGGAGGTACCCATATCACGGATTTTACCGTCATTAAGCCCATTTTTTATTATGGCGAGCTGGTGGCCATGGCGGCCAACAGGGCTCACCACCTGGATGTGGGGGGTAAAGCGGCCGGTGGCTTTCCCGGCGATGCTACCGATATTTACCAGGAGGGCATTTGTGTTCCACCCGTAAGGTGGTTTAAAGAGGGTATTGAAAATACAGATTTTGTCGAAACTCTTTTTTCAAATGTTCGGTTGCCGTGGGTACAAGTGGGAGATATGCGGGCCCAATTGCATTCGGTTTTAACAGCGGAACGAAGGATTTTACAGTTAATAGATAAATATGGTCTGGTGGCCGTGAAACAATCCATGCAGCAGCTCAAAAACCGCTCCGAACAGTGGCTGCGTAAAGAAATAGCGGCTATTCCCGACGGTACGTATAGCTTTGAAGATTTTATAGATGATGATGGCGTTTGCCATCGGCCTTACAGCATTAAGGTCACCATTAAAATAAACGGCAGCGATTTGGTGATGGATTTTACAGGTTCCAGTCCCCAGGCTCTGGGACCGGTTAATGCAGTTTATGGGGTGACGGCAGGGTCCTGTTTTAACGCTTTGATGCAAGTAACTAACCCTAGGATTCCATTTAACCGTGGCTGCTTTAGGCCTGTTAAAATAATTGCCCCCCGGGGTTCTATAGTCAACCCCACCCGTCCTGCAGCTACATTTGGCGGTAATACAGATACTAATATAAGAATCATTGATGTGGTTATCGGTGCTTTCGCTCGGGTTTTGCCCCGGCGGGTAAGGGCAGCCTCCTACGGTACATGTAATAATTTTACGGGTGGTGGCTATGATAATATACGCCAGCAGCCTTTTGTGTTTTATTTTTTTAATGAGGGTGGCTGGGGTGCAAGTAATTGCCAGGATGGTTGGAATGCTACCTTTAACCCCATCGGCAATTGCAGAAACATATCGGCGGAGATAATTGAGAGCAATTACCCGCTAAGATATGAGCAAGTGGCTCTGAATGAAGGTTCGGCCGGGGCGGGGGAGTTCCGGGGAGGGTTTGGTACCAAAAGGGTGTTGACCGTTTTATCTGATCAAATGGAAGTAAACGCCCTGGGGGAGCGCCACCGGTTCAAGCCTTATGGTCTTTTCGGGGGCCTGCCGGCCCAGGCTAATGCTTTTCTGGTAAAAAGATATAACTTTGACAAGGAAGAAAGCTTTGCCGCTACTTTTTATGTTAAATCTCCTTCGAAGTTTTCCAAAATCACTCTATTTAAAGGGGATACCTTTTATATCATCAATTCAGGCGGCGGTGGTTATGGAGACCCCGTAAAACGTAAGCCGGAAAAGGTTTTAGAGGATGTAGAGGACGGCTTAATTTCTACGACCCAAGCCCGGGATGAATACGGGGTGGTGTTTGTTAAGGTCGGTGGGGTATTAAGTATTGATGACGATGCCACAGCCCGGCACAGGAAAGAAATGACAATATTTTGCGGTGACGGGGCGGTTACGGATATTATTGTTAGCCAATGTCAACTGGCAGCCCGGCTGGGGAGGCGGGTTTGGAATGAGGATAATGCGTATAAAAATGAAACCAAAAGGAAAATCGATTTGTTAATGGGCGATCTGGCTCATTTATCCAAGAGCTTTTGTGAAGTAAGATGCAGGTATAGATTTAAGCAAAAGCAATGTATTTTATTTAACGATGAGGTTATGTCATTTTGGAGTCCGGAAGCAATCAATCGGTGGCTGGGCAAACACTGTATTTTAAAGCTAAAGTTATAATTATAATGATAAAAACAATGATGCAAGTATGGGTTAATAAGTCAAAAATGACTTAATACTACAGCGAATAGTATAGTTAATCGAACTGTTAAGATAGATTTGCCGCCACCTAAGCGCAATAGAGTACGCTACCCAAATAGCCGGTCCTGTTTAGCGGGTGCCAGGTGTTGAAAGCTTTGTCCAAAAAGCAATTTTCGCTGTAATATTAATGGCTGGCTTGTTTATGATGCTTGGGTAAAAATTAAGTCAATTATGAATTATCTGACCAATAAGCCGGTCAGATTTTATTTTTTATAAAACGTAATTTACGCAGAATTATTACCATTGGGATGCTCTAAGTCGATTAGCCTTACACTAATTTATTAAAGGTACAGTTTTTGCACTTATATATCAGCAAAGCAATCAAAGCAAATCCGATTAAAAATGGGAGGTGGTTAATGAGTTTTTAAGGTTTTTACCGGTTTTAGAGTAATAAAGTAGTTGCTTATTTTACTGAATATTAGGTTAATTGAGAACATTCCAAAGGAGGATGTAAAGTGAGTAGTAAGCCTATAGTAGAACCTTATTTAATGGCTGTATTATCTAGCCGACTTCATTCCATAGGTATAGAAATGACTAATACTATGATTAGATCGGCCCGGTCTTTATTAATGAGTATCTGCAGGGATTTGTCAACCGCTATCTGTGATCGAAACGGAGAAGTTATTTCGTTGCCCCCGTGTATTCCCGTACACGTTGCCAATATGGGGTTAACGGTAAAACCTTGCTTTAATCATCCCGAGGGTATTCAGCAGGGCGATTTATTTTTAAATAATTCCCCTTATTACGGCAATACACACCATGCTGATTATACCTATATTGCGCCTGTTTTAAATAACGGGGAAATCATGTTTTTTACTGCGGCTAAAGGGCACCAGGCCGATTGCGGCAATAGTATTCCCAGTACCTACCATGGTTCAGCCAGGGATTTATACGAGGAAGGTGCTATAGATTGGCCCTGCATTAAGGTGCAAAGGGACTATAAAGATGTACATGATATCATAAAAATCGCCAAGATGAGGATCCGGGTTCCCGACCAGTGGTACGGAGATTATCTGGCCGGGGTGGGTTCAGCTAGAATTGGTGAGCGTAAGTTGATGCAACTTTGCGAAGAATACGGTAATGATCTGATCAAAGTATTCTGTGATGCCTACCAGGAATATGGCGAAAAAAGAATGGTGGAAGAAATTCGCCGGTTGCCTAAAGGGACCTGGGAGTATGATATCAAACACGATCCTATCCCTGGACTTCTGCCTCAGGGTGTGGGCATTCATATCAAATGTACCATCGACCCGGATGAAGGCAATATTACCATCGATCTAAGGGATAATGATGATCCACTTGTGTGCGGGCTCAATCTATGTGAAGCCACCACTTTGGCCAGTGCCCGTACGGGCGTTTTAAACCGGCTTTCACCTGATATCCCGCACAATGAAGGGGCTATGAAACATATCCGGGTACTCATGAAGGAAGGGGCTATTGGCAGGGCCAAGCATCCCTATTCTTCGTCCGTGGCCACCACTAACGTAGCCGACAGGTTAATATCCGGGGTACAGGCGCTTTTAAACCAGGCCTTTGAGCAAAGGGGTATGGCCGAAGGTGGGGCCGTTATGTGCCCGGCAGTGGCTGTTATTTCAGGTTTGGATTGGAGACGTAATGAAGAGCCCTATGTAAACCAGCTTTTTTGCGGCATGACCGGCGGTCCCGGCGTAAATGGACATGATGGCTGGGTAACCTATCAATTTCCTTGTACAGGTGGAGCGTTGTACTGGACTTCAACGGAGATCATGGAACAAAGATACCCGGTTAAGGTGATTGAAGAGGAAATAATACCGGACTCCGGGGGTGCCGGTCAGTGGGATGCTGCACCGGCCTGTAAATTTGTGCTGGCACCAAAGTGCCATCCCATGATAAGTGCGTACTCCTGCGACGGTACGGAAAACTTGCCCAAAGGGGCCAGTGGCGGTCTGAATGGTTATAAAGCAGCGGCTTGGAAATACAACCTGGCGGAAGGGGAAAGTTCAAGAATAGATTTGCCCCCCTTCGCTGAACCGGAAATTAAGTTTGGTGAAGCCATTGTTTCCGAAAGCTCCAGCGGTGGCGGTTACGGGGACCCGCTGGATCGAGATCCGGAATTGGTAAGGCACCGGGCCAGGGAGGGCTGGATTACTGTGGAAAAGGCCCGGGATGTTTATGGTGTGGTTTTGGATACGACGCCCGAATTGTACGCTGTGGATTACAAAGCTACAGATCAGCTGAGAAAAGATTTAAAGGCTAAAAAGAGGGAGGTAGGCAAGTAAATGGCTAAATATGTTTGTATAGATATCGGCGGAACATTTACCGATGCATCAATACTGGATGAAAACGGCGATATTAATGTATTTAAATCACTTACTACGCACGATAACTATCTCGACGGAATGATTGATGTGCTAAATGTGGCTGCAGAGTATTATAACGAGACACTGGAAGAATTTCTGCATTCATGCAGCCCCTTTAACGATGGCTCACTGACCCACGGGTCCACCATTGCTACTAATGCTGTGCTGGAGCGCAAAGTTGCCAAGGTGGGTATGATTTGTACAAAAGGATTCAGGGATGTACTGTTATTTAGGGATGGGCCTATCAAAAATCCCTTTGATTTTCAACTGGATTACCCCGAGCCCTATATACCCAGATATCGAATACTACCGGTTACGGAAAGAATCAATTCCGAGGGAAAGATAGATATTCCTTTGGATGAAAATGAAGTCAGGCAGGTCATTGAGCAGTTTAAAAAATGGAATGTTCAGGCCATAGCTATTTGCCTGCTTTGGTCCGTGGTAAATCCTATCCATGAAGATAGGATCAGGGATATTATTTTAGAAGAATGGCCGGAAGTAAATATTGTGCGCAGCTCCGTGGTCAACCCCTGCATTAGGGAGTATAGAAGATGGGTATCAGCAGCTATGGACGCTTCTTTAAGTCCCCTTATTTCCAAGTATACCATGGAAATAAATCAGAAGTTTAAAAAACTCGGATTACAGGGCGAGGTGGGTATGCTAAACTCCAGCGGCGGTATAGTTACTGCGGATGAGCTGGTTTACCGACCCCTATACGCTATTGATTCCGGTCCGGCTATGGCCCCGGTAACGGGTAAAACATATGTAGAGTCCGATCTGGCGGAGGAAAATATTGTTGTATTTGATATGGGAGGCACCAGCTTCGATGTCAGTTGTATTATAGAAGGGGTTATTTCCGTGTCCAGGGAAACTAAAATTGGTGACGAGGTGCCGGGAATCTCCAGAATTGATGTAAATAGTATTGGTTCCGGTGGAGGGAGTATAGCCTGGGTCGATCCCGGTGGTATGATCAGGGTGGGCCCCCATAGTGCCGGGTCAGCTCCGGGTCCTGCTTGCTACGATAAAGGGGGTATCTATCCAACGGTAACCGATGCCAACGTAGTTCTCGGCTATATGGAAGCAGACTATTTTAATGCCGGCAGAATGTGCTTAAATCCTGAATTGGCGGAGAAGGCAATTTACGAATATATTGCCAAGCCTTTGGGGCTTGATTTGAACGAAGCCGCCTTTACGGTTTGGAGTACAGTTAATGCCAATATGATTACCGCCATTAAGGAGATTACTATCCAGCAAGGAATAGATCCCCGGGAGTTTGTTGCTGTGGCAGGCGGCGGTGCCTGTGGGGTACATGCCATTCCCTTGGCGGAAGGATTGAACATGAAAAAAATCCTTATACCTAAAACAGCCGGAGCATTAAGTGCTGTAGGTGGCATTTTTTCAGATGTGGTTTCGGAATTTAGCAAAAGTTTTTACACCGAGACCAGGGATTTCGACTTCCAGGGTGTCAATGAGGTTATAAAATCGTTATATGCGGAAGCCATAGAATTTTTTGATAGAAATAATATACTCGAAGGAAAAAGGGTGTTGGAGTTTTATGTAGAGGGCAGATACCCCTATCAAGTTTGGGAAATCCCGGTGGCGCTGGATAGTGATGTTTTTAATGAATATGGCGAGTTGGATCAGGAAGGAATCAATAAACTGGTGGAAAAATTCCACGAAGAGCATGAGATGGTATTTGCGGTGAAAGAGCCGGAAGCCTATGTGGAATGCATTTTTTGGCGGGTCAAAGCAATAGGTAAAAGAACCGTTGTGGCTGAACTTAAAGAAAATACCAAGCAAAGGGAAAGACCGGCCCGGGATGCTTTAAAGGGCACCAAAAAGGCCTATTTTAGGGATTTGGGGGGCATGGTGGATACCAATGTTTATTTAGGTCAGGAGCTTCGCTATGGCAATAAAATAGAGGGACCGGCCATTATTGTAGAACCCACTACCACCATTATCATATATCCGGGGTATGAATTATTAGTAACCAAGTTAAATAATTATTTTATAAGTTAGTACCATATTATTGCGATAAAATATGCTATTAAGCGGTAGCCGCTCTTACTATTTTCTCGTGGGAGTGGCTATCGTTTACATTGGAGGATATTTAATAATTGAATTTTAAATAAAAATTTTAAAGCAAACAGGGGGTATCTCATTTGAAAGCTTTAATTCCTCTTGAAATCGTAGTTCCCATATTGGCGTCTATATCATGTTTATTTGCCGCCCCGCAATTGGGATTGCCTATATGGGCGTTGTTTATTGGCTGGGCTTGGTATTATGCGCTTGGTGCAAATATAAATGTGTTTAAACAAGTCTATCCCGCTGCAATACCGGGAGCCGTATTGGCAGCTATATGTATTTGGCTAATTAGTATTTTCGCACAACTTATGTCCGCTATGCTGGCCATGATGATAGCTGTTATCATTACTGTATTTTTATTGATGTGTGTATTGAGAATACCATTGACTAGCTGTGGTTTATCGGCGTTCAACAGCTACTCTTGTGTTTTCGCCACTTACTATGGTGGGTTTTATCGCCAAACTGGCACTCTCGAACAAGATATACTAATGGCATTAATCTATGCCTCTGTGGCCTTTGCCCTTGGACCAGTATTTGGCTATTTTAGTATTAAGCTAACGCTTCCCATGCAAGAAAACGAGGAAAAAAAGTTTAAGGTATTTAGTAAACGCTAAACAACTGCCTTAGATCACTTTGACTGCTAAATGTGTTCTTGGAAGGTCATGCTTTATACACTCCATATAAATCACGAATCCCCGCCTGTGATACTGAGCTTCACATCTTTTTTACTTGCGAAAATATTACGAAAAAGAAACGGAAAATAACAGCCAGTAATATTAACAGAATCAGTGTGGCTACCATGGCGAGTATTGAGTAAGCCGTCACTATTAGTACCGGGTATGAACAGGCGGAAAGGGGGGCTGCCACCGGCAAAGCCGAAGGGCTTCCCATGCTTACAGGCTTATAAATTAGCCAGGTAAGACAGGCTGCCAATAGAGCATGAGTTACGCGGGTAGCGAAAAAAAGCCTCATGCGAAGGTCGGTATGGGCAATCATGCTAGCCACCTGGGCATGTATAGAAAGGCCGCTCCAGCCCAGGATCATGCCCACGGCTATCAACTGCTGCAATTCGGTTGCTGCCGCTTCGGAGGCTATTTTAGTGCCAATGGTCATTTCAAAAAAACCGCTGGCCAGAGCGGTTAAAATATCCGGCGCAAAACCCAGGGGAACTAATAAAATACCCATGGCTGCAGCAATTTGGCCGATAATGCCGGCTTCGTTTAATAAACGAATGATGACGGCAAATAAAATGATGAACCCGCCGATGTTAATAAGTTTGGTGATCGAGGATGTAACCGCTTCACCCAACAGTTTGCCCAGGGGCAGTTTCTCCTGTCGCTGGTGCTGCAGCAGGGCTCTAAAAGCGCTGCGTACCGACCAGGACCGGGTACTCGTTGCGGGCTTTAAAATTTGCTCGCTATGCCCGTAAAAACGCAGCCCCAGACCCAGTATAATATTGGCCAGGTAATGCGACCCGGCAATAACCACCCCCAGTTCAGGCTTGCCGAACATGCCCACTGCCACGGCGGTCAGCATGAACAAGGGGGATGAGTTGTTTGTAAAGCACATCAACCGTTCGGCCTCCAGCCTGGTACACAGTCCCTGCCTGCGCAATTGGGCCGTGACCATGCTGCCGATGGGAAATCCGGAAGTGAAGCCGATCACCATCACAAAACCCCCGGCCCCCGGTACATTAAAAAGCGGGCGCATCACAGGTTCCAACAGCACGCCGATAAATCGCACCAGTCCCAGTTTCATTAAAATTTCCGAAAATATAAAAAATGGCAATAATGATGGAAAAACAATTTCCCACCATGTCTTTAGACCCATTGTGGCACCCTGAAAAGTTATCCTGGGTTGGGTGACCATGGCAAGTACAAAGCAAATCGCCAGGGCCGTCCATAAAAGGCCGGACAGGTCATCCTTGTTAATGGGTATTTTATGGTGGATTAGCACGGAGATCACTCCTATGGTTACCGTTTTATGATATATCGAATAATTATTTACTATTATGGAGATTAGAAAAATATAACGGGTTTGAACGGATTTGAATTCACCACCGGGCAAATTATTTTATCAGTGGGGAAAAATATATCAAAGTGATGCTTCCTTGTGCCGCTATTGTTTTTCCTTGACAAATAGCTGCTATATTTTATATAATTTTACCTGTTGAACTATGGAGGGGTGGTTATGCCCTTTTTGGATGTTGAACAACTTAAAAAAGTTAATGGTGAGCGCCGGAGAGTTGTTTTTGCAGGGGAATTACCTGCATTGCAGGTGGAAGATAATGAATTTATGTTTTTAGAACCGGCAAATTTTGATCTTGTGCTGACCAACGTAGGCAATAGCGCCATAAATGTAGAAGGGCAAGTACAGGTTGCACTGACAGTGCCATGTGATCGCTGCCTACAAGATTTTGTTTTAAATTTAAGTCCATTATTTAGTGAAACTTATTATGAAAAAAACCTGCCTGCACACAGTGGTAAAAATGAAGAGTGGATACCTTATTCGGGTGACTCTATAGACATCACTCCGGAGGTTTTAGGTACGGTCTTAATGAATTTACCTATGCGGTTTATATGCCAAAAACAGTGCCGAGGTTTATGCCCTGTATGTGGTGTGGACCTGAACATAAAACAGTGCAACTGTGTTCAGGAAGATGTAGACCCGCGCCTGGCTAAATTAAAAGAATTATTGAAGTAATGATATAAAAGGGGGTGGATGAAGCATGGGTGTACCAAAGAGGAGAAGTTCCAAGCAAAGAAAGCGGCAGCGCAGGGCACATTGGAAAATTGAAGCCCCCGAGCTGACAAAATGCCCGCAATGCCATGAGTTGGTAGCACCGCACCGGGTTTGCCCCGACTGTGGTTATTACAAAGGAAGGGAAGCGGTGGCGGCTAAATAAGGTAGAAATAACAAAAATAAGCTCTAATATGGGCTTATTTTTTTATATATTATTAGTTGCTTTTTTTTCCCAGTTGGGATATACTCATATTTAGTACCTGGTGCTAAATATGTCGGGATTTATTTTCAAGGTGTTGATGATGGGCAAAAACAGTGTCATAAAATCTGAAAGGCATGGGTTATTAATAAGGTACCTGAATGACAACCCTTTCCTGACCGACGATGATTTGGCGCAGCTGCTGGGGGTAAGTATTCAAACCGTAAGGCTGGACAGGGCAGAGTTGGATATCCCCGAGATGAGGGAGCGTGTCAAAAAAGCGGCCCGGGGGGCATACCAAAACCTGAGAGCCATTGAGGAACACGAAGTGGTAGGCGAACTGGTCGATCTGGAAATCGGGCTGCAGGGATTATCTATACTTACGGTTGGTGAGGAAATGACCCTGCGCAAGACCAGAGTGCTGGATGGCCAATATCTCTTTGCCCAGGCCAATTCACTGGCCCTGGCTCTTATAGATACTGAGGTGGCGCTCACCGGCACGTCTAAAGTTAGTTTTAAAAGGCCGGTTTTCCGGGGCGAAAAAGTAGTAGCCCGGGCGGTTATCACGCGAAAAAAAGGCAATAAATATATGGTAAGGGTTAATTCCCATGTTAAGGATGAATTAGTATTTCAAGGAAAGTTTTTGGTGTTTGATCTTTCCGAGGAGGTTAACCGGCTTGAAAATAGCCATTGATGCCATGGGTGGCGATTACGCGCCCCGAGAAATTGTGCGGGGTGCCTGGGAGGCATGTCGTGAAACCGGGCAACAAATCATTATGGTAGGCGACCGCAAAAATTTAGAAAATGAATTGAATCAGTTAGGTAAAACCTGTGCCGGTTTGGAAATTGTGCATGCCGATGAGGTAATTACCATGGATGAGGCACCGGTGGTAGCCGTGAGGCGAAAAAAAAACTCCTCGCTGGTGATGGCCGCCGAACTGGTTAGGGATGGTTACGCCAGCGCCTTTGTTTCCGCTGGTAGCACGGGTGCCACCATGGCCGCTGCACTACTGCGCCTGGGGCGTATACCCGGTATTGCCCGGCCGGCTGTTGCCGGAGTATTGCCCACGGAACGGGGCGTTACCATATTGCTGGACGTGGGCGCTAATGTGGATTGCAAACCCAGACATCTGGTACAATTTGCAATTATGGGTTCGCTTTATGCCCATAGAATTTTAGGCATTGAGAACCCAAGGGTTGGTCTTTTAAACGTGGGCGAGGAAAGTACCAAAGGTAATGAGCTGACTCAGGAAACTTATCCCTTGTTACAGGAAGCTCCCGTGCATTTTTATGGCAATGTGGAAGGCCGAGATATCTTTAAGGGCACCGTTGATGTGGTGGTTTGCGATGGATTTGTGGGCAATGTAGTTTTAAAAACAGGTGAGGGATTGGCTGATGTATTGATGAGCATGATTGGTCAAGCTATGCGGCAGAGTATTCTGGCTAAAGCTGGTGCCGCATTGACTCTACCTGCTTTAAAGTCATTGGGCAAAAAAATAAATTATTCCGAGTACGGTGGTGCACCACTGCTGGGTATTAACGGGGTAGCAATTGTCTGCCATGGCAGTTCCAAATCGCTGGCTATTAAAAACGCCATATATCGGGCCCGGGAATCAGTTGAAAACGGGCTGATAAGCGCTATTAGCGACAGCCTTAACAATACTGTGCACAAGGTGGGTTTTGCCGATGGCAATTGAAAAAATTCGCGCGGGTATTGTGGGTATAGGTACCTATGCACCGGAGCGGATATTAACAAATATGGATTTACAGCAAACATTGGATACAAGTGATGAATGGATTTACTCTCGAACGGGTATTCGTGAAAGGCGGGTGGTGGCCGAGGGTGAGGCTACCTCAGATCAGGCCCTGGCTGCTTCTCAAAGGGCGCTGGATGATGCCGGTATACACCCGGAGGAAATAGATCTTATCATAACGGCTACTAATACCCCGGATATGCTTTTTCCCGCAACGGCCTGCCTGCTGCAGGACAGGTTGGGCGCATCCCGGGCCGGGGCTTTTGATTTGCTGGCGGGCTGTACAGGTTTTATATATGCTGTCGTCGTGGGAGCGCAGTTTGTCTCCGCAGGTACTTATGATACCGTTTTGGTAGTTGGTGCCGAATCAATGTCGCGGGTGATCAACTGGGCGGATCGCAATACTTGCGTACTTTTTGGTGACGGTGCCGGCGCCGTGGTGCTGCGGCGGGTGCCGGACGACCGGGGTATATTATCCACTGTGCTGGGTTCTGATGGTGGTGGCGGTCATTTGCTTAGCCAGCCTGCAGGGGGTTCCCGCAGCCCGGCCAGTGCCGAAACTTTGGCGCAGGATTTGCACTATTTGCACATGAACGGCCGGGAAGTATTTAAATTTGCGGTGCGGGCCATGGAGGACGGTGCTGCCGAGGTGCTGCGCCGGGCTGGGCTGACTAGTGCCGATGTGGATTTTTTAGTACCCCACCAGGCCAATATTCGTATTATAGAACACGCCGCCAAAAAAATGAAACTGCCCATGGACCGGGTATCCGTTAACGTGGATCGTTATGGTAATACTTCCACGGCGTCCGTTCCGCTGGCTCTGGACGAATCATTAAAAAGCGGTAAAATAAAAGATGGGGATAATGTGATCATGGTTGGTTTTGGTGCCGGGCTTACCTGGGCCGGCCTGCTGATCAAGTGGTATGATTATAAAAAGCAGGGGTAGGAGGGGAAAGGCATTAGAACACGCATATGCGATTTACTGGGCATAGAATATCCTGTTCTGCAGGGAGGTATGGCCTGGGTTTCCAGCGCCGAGCTGGTTGCCGCAGTAAGCGAGGCCGGCGGGCTGGGTATTATTGGATCAGGCCAGGCTCCGCCCCAGTGGGTGCGGGATCAAGTGCATAAGGTTAAGGAGCTAACTGGTAAGCCTTTCGGGGTTAATGTAATGCTGCTTTCACCCCACGCCGAAGAAATTATCCAGCTATTGGTTGAGGAAAGGGTTGCGGTGATTACCACCGGAGCGGGTAATCCGGGCAAATACTTAAATTTATTACACAATGCCGGAATCAAAGTAGTCCCCGTGGTATCCGCGGTAGCCCTGGCTAAAAGGCTTGCTCGTTCTGGCGTTGATGCATTAATTGCCGAGGGGATGGAATCCGGCGGGCATGTGGGGGAACTGACTACCATGGCCCTGGTGCCCCAGGTTGTGGATGCCGTGGATGTACCAGTGATTGCGGCCGGAGGTATTTGCGATGGCCGGGGAATGGCCGCGGCTTTAATGTTGGGGGCTGAGGGCGTGCAAATGGGTACCCGCTTTATTTGTGCCCGGGAGTGCACTGTCCATGAACGGGTCAAGGAAGTGGTTATTAAGGCCCGGGACCGGGATACCATTGTCACAGGACGGCCCACCGGCCACCCTGTCAGGGTGTTGAAAAACAAGCTGGCTAAAAAGTTTATCGAGCTTGAAGAGTGCTGTGCCCCTGCTGAGGAATTTGAAAAGCTGGGTGCTGGGCGTCTAAAACAGGCCATGGTGGATGGCGATACAGATATGGGTTCGGTTATGGCCGGGCAGGTCGCTGCCATGGTGCGGCAGGTGGAGCCGACCAGGGATATTATTAATAATGTACTAAACGATGCAGAAAATATTATTCGTAATATTTGCAGCAAGGTGGTGAATTAATGTTGCTGGCATATATTTTTCCAGGTCAGGGATCGCAATATGTAGGTATGGGCAAATCTTTATTTGATAAATATGACTTTGTGCGGGAAATATTTGAAACAGCCGACCGTGCATTGGGTTTTGCCCTGACTGAATTGATTTTTGAGGGTCCGGCGGATGAATTGCAAAAAACTATTAATGCGCAGCCTGCTATTTTAACCGCTAGTATAGCTATGCATGAGCTTATTAAAAAGGCAGGTATCCGGCCAGCGGCAGCTGCAGGGCACAGCTTGGGCGAATATTCCGCACTGGTAGCGGCGGGAGCCATAGATTTCGGCGATGCGGTGCGGCTTGTGCGGATGCGCGGGCAGTTTATGCAGGAGGCGGTTCCCCTGGGCCATGGTGGCATGATGGCTGTGCTGGGACTTACACCCGAGCAAGTAGAGGAAGGCTGTCGCCTGGCTGCCCAAGCCGGTACAGTGGAGGCGGCCAATTTCAACTGCCCTGGGCAGGTGGTTGTTGCCGGTGAAAACCAGGCGCTGAAAAAAGCGCAGGAAATATTCAAAAGCATGGGCGCACGTCGCTGTATATTATTGCAGGTCAGTGCTCCTTTCCACAGCAGTATGATGACACCTGCCGGTGAAAGGTTGGTGGCTGAACTTGCCCGGGTGGAGATCACGGATCCGGCGATACCGGTGGTGGCTAACATTAACGCTGATTATGTTACCACTGCGCAGCAGGTGCGAGATGCACTGATCCGGCAGGTATCCGGTCCGGTAATGTGGGAACAAAGCATACGCCGGCTCATAGCCGATGGATATAATATGTTTGTGGAAGTGGGGCCGGGGCAGGTACTTACCGGTTTACTGAAAAAGATAAATAAGCAGAGCCAATTTATTAATTTCAACGGTGAGGGAGAACCGGAACAAATTATTGCCCGGCTGAAGGAGGCGGTATAAATGGAGCTTGGCGGAAAAGTAGCCGTGGTTACCGGATCCTCCAGGGGCATTGGACGTGCTGCGGCTGTGGCTTTGGCCGGGCGGGGTGCCAATGTGGTGGTGAATTACGCCGGTAATGCCGGCGCGGCTGAAGAAACTGCCGCTCTGGTACGTGAGCTTGGTGTTGAAGCGCTGGTAATCCAGGCTGATGTGGCCGATCATGAACAGGTCAATGCCATGATGCAGCAGGTGCTGCAAAAATTTGGGCGCATTGATATACTGGTCAATAACGCTGGTATTACCCGTGACAATCTATTGCCCCGCTTGCAGGAGCAGGATTGGGATGCGGTGATCAATACCAATTTAAAGGGAGCCTACCATTGTGCCAAGGCGATATTGCGCCCCATGCTAAAAGCACGCTGGGGTCGCATAATCAATATTAGCTCGGTGGTGGCACTGACCGGCAACCCCGGGCAGAGCAATTACGCTGCGGCCAAGGCGGGCTTGATTGGTTTTACCAAATCCCTGGCCAGGGAGATTGGTTCCCGCAATATTACGGTTAATTCCGTGGCTCCTGGATATATTGACACGGATATGACCGCCGGCCTGACGGAGGATAATAAGGCCCAGCTTTTAAGCAGCGTCCCCATGGGGCGACTGGGTTCTCCGGAAGATGTAGCCGCCGCGGTAGCCTTTTTGGCAGGGGATGGAGCTGCTTATATAACCGGGCAGGTTATTGTGGTGGATGGTGGCATGATTTTGTAAAATAAGTTTTTAATTGTTTACCTTATTCGTGTCTCGAGAGGGGGTGAAATTGTGGCGGACATATTTGAAAAGGTAAAGGAAATAATAATTGAACAACTGGGTGTAGAACCTGAAGATGTAAAGCTTGAAGCTTCATTTGTGGATGACCTGGGGGCGGACTCTTTGGATATTGTGGAACTGGTCATGGCTTTAGAAGAAACATTCGAGCTGCAGATTCCCGATGAAGATGCAGAAAAGATCCGCAAAGTGGGAGAAGCTGTGCAATACATCAAGGATCATCAATAAAAAGTAAAAAGCCCCGCCGGTTCACCGGTGGGCTTTTTTGAATCATATAATATATCTAATCATTTTAATTTTGACCTCCGGGAGGTTTTGTATTGTTTAAAAGAGTAGTAATTACCGGTATCGGGGCGGTTACCCCGGTGGGAAATAACCTGGATGATTTCTGGGGTAATCTTACCGGCGGTATTAGCGGTGTAGGACCAATTACCCGGTTTGACACAACAGGATATAGCAGTAAAATTGCGGCTGAAGTGAAAAATTTTAACCCCACGGACTTTATTGACCGCAAAGAGGCCCGCCGGATGGATCGCTTTACCCACTTTGCCGTGGCGGCGACTACCATGGCCGTAGAAAACGCCGGGCTGGATATGAATAGAATCAACCGCGCCCGTGCAGGGGTTATTTTGGGTTCCGGTGTGGGCGGTATCGAAACTTTGGAGGAACAACACCGGGTGCTGATGGACCGCGGTCCGGGCCGGGTGAGTCCGCTATTTATACCTATGATGATCTCCAACATGGCTTCCGGTCGGGTGGCCATTAATTACGGGCTGCGCGGCTGTAACGTTACCACCACCAGCGCCTGCGCTTCCAGTGCCAACGCCCTCGGGGATGCTTTTAAAGTGATCCAGCGCGGGCAGGCTGATATAATGCTTAGTGGGGGCACCGAGGCACCCATTACACCGCTGGCCGTAGCAGGTTTTTGTTCCATGAAAGCCCTTTCCACCCGTAATGATGACCCTGCCGGGGCCAGTCGTCCCTTTGATATAGGCCGTAATGGCTTTGTAATTGCCGAAGGTGCGGTAATATTGGTTTTAGAGGAAATGGAGCATGCTTTGGCCCGGGGTGCCGATATACTGGCTGAGATCACGGGGTATGGCGCTTCCTGCGATGCTTATCATATCACTGCTCCTGATCCCGAGGGCGCGGGCGCAGTGCTGTCCATGCGCATGGCCCTGGAGGATGCCGGCATTAAACCTGATCAAGTGGATTATATTAACGCCCATGGCACCTCCACATTGCTGGGGGATAAGTTGGAAACCCTGGCCATCAAAGAAGTTTTTGGCGAACATGCCGGGCAACTGATAATCAGTTCAACCAAGTCCATGACCGGGCACTTGCTGGGGGCTGCCGGTGGTCTGGAAGCGGTGGTATGTGCGCTGGTTATCAAAAAGGGATTGATTCCTCCAACCATTAACTTGACCAACCCTGATCCGGAATGTGATCTGGACTACGTGCCCAATAATGCCCGCCGGGCCGATGTAGCAGTAACATTAACCAATTCCTTTGGTTTTGGTGGGCATAACGCCACACTGGTTATAGAAAGGTTTACTGCGGAAAGGAATATTTAACATGGAGCAGTTAGCCAATATAATTGATGATTTGCAGAAAAAAGTGCACTTCGTTTGGCGCAACCCGGAACTGCTGCGCCTGGCGCTTGTGCACAGCTCCTTTACATATGAAAACCGTGGCCGGGAAGAGCATAACAATGAAAGATTGGAATTCTTGGGTGATGCTGTCCTTGAGTTGATTATCAGTGACTATTATTACCGCAGCTTCCCCCACAAGACAGAAGGCGAACTTACCAAAATGCGTGCCCTAACGGTATGCGAGCCTTCTCTGGCCACGGTGGCCCGCCGCCTGGAATTGGGCCGTTATCTGTTCATGGGGCGGGGTGAAGAGCGCTCCGGCGGGCGGGAAAGACCTTCGTTGCTGGCTGATGCCTTTGAAGCTTTGCTGGGTTCTGTTTACCTGGATGCGGGGTTGGAAGAGGCCCGCCGGGTGGTGCTGCAGCAGTTGGCCGATATTATTGAAGAGGTAAAGTCAGGTCAAACAGTACGGGATTATAAGACTGATTTGCAGGAAATATTGCAGCGTAAAAGCGCCGATCCCATCCACTATTTTATTATTGATGAAGAAGGCCCCGATCATGATAAAATATTTACGGCGGCTGTGGAATACCGGGATAAAAGACTGGGCTGGGGGCGTGGCCGGACTAAAAAGGAAGCGGAACAGCAAGCGGCTAAAATGGCGCTGGAGAAGCACAAGCGAAATAACGCAATGAAAAGCAATAGCCTAATAAGTAATGCATAGCGCGGTTTTTGCGCTTATTGCAGAGCAGTGCGCATAGCGATTAAACCGGGAGGTTTATATATTATGGGTTTTTTTAATAAGTTAAAGGATAGCCTGAGTAAAACTAGAAAAAATTTTGTCGAAAAAATTGATTCTATAGTCACTGGTCGCAAGGTAATCGATGAAGAATTATACGAAGAGCTGGAAGAAGCACTGATCCAGGCTGACGTAGGTATTGATGCAGCGCTGGAGCTGGTGGAAAATCTACGCGGCGAAGTTAAAAAACGCCGGATTGGTGAACCGGAGGAATTACGGGCTGTATTAAAGGAGCTTATCCAGGGAATTTTAGGCGAGGAAACAACATCATTAAATATAGATGGCGAACAGCCGGCGGTAATTATGGTGGTGGGTGTCAACGGCGTGGGCAAGACCACTACCATAGGCAAATTGGCTCACTATTACAAGGAAAACGGTAAAAGTGTATTGCTTAGCGCTGCGGATACCTTCCGGGCGGCAGCCATAGACCAGCTGGAAATATGGGGCAACCGGGTGGGGGTGGCTGTAATTAAGCACTCCGAGGGCTCCGATCCCGCCGCGGTAGCCTTTGATTCGCTGCAGGCTGCCCGGGCCAGGAAAATTGATGTGCTTATCGTAGATACTGCGGGCCGGCTGCACACCAAAAGTAACCTGATGGAGGAATTGAAGAAGGTGCACCGGGTGCTGGGCCGGGAAATGCCGAATGCCCCTCATGAGGTGCTGCTGGTGCTGGATGCCACCACAGGGCAAAATGCCATCAGCCAGGCCAGCCTTTTTAAAGAGGCCGTGGGGGTGACCGGGGTAGCCCTGACCAAATTGGACGGCACTGCTAAGGGCGGTGTGGTAATTGCCATTAAACAGGGTTTGGATATACCTATCAAGATGATTGGTGTCGGCGAGGGCATAGACGATTTGCGTCCCTTTGATGCCCGGGAATTTGCCGATGCACTGTTCGAAAGGGAAAACAAAGCTGTGGAGCAGGTAGGTTAATTTTAATGAAAGAACTAGAGCATCAATTATTTTCTAGCGATTGAATAATTGGGCGTAGAATAATCTCCATCTTAGATGGAGATTATTCCATTAGTTGTCATAATCTTAATCTTATAATTGTTTAACCGCAGATAATCGAAAGGCTTATAGAGGATTAATATATAAATTTAGGAGGTTATCTTTTTTTTATGACGATTAAAAAAAAATTATTACCATAAATACGTCCAACCAGCATGCAGGCATCTATACATGCTGGCATCTTTAAAGGAAGAACTGAACAATGTACTGCAGTGCGAGGAACAAAATTAAGGCTGCCATGATTACCTTGACAATGTTCTCTTTTAAATATTTTTGAATATACGCGCCGCAGTATGTCCCGAGCAGGCCGCCGACCCCGAACAGCGCACCCAGCGCCCAGTCGGGTGCCACATTGGCGGACGCGCCCACGGCGGTCATTGCTAAAATGGAGTAAAATATCACTCCCGCTATGGAGGTAAGGAACGTCCCTGCCAGAGCCGCCCCGGCTACGGTGTAAACGGGCAGACCCAGAATAGAAACACAAAATGGAGCAATGATAGCGCCACCGCCAATACCGTAGATGCCACCGATTAATCCCACCGCCAGTGCCAGCGTGAAAATGGTCACGGTGCTGAAAGAGTAAGTCTCTCCCCAGAATTCATATTCAATCTTAGTCATAGAAAAGCTTTTGGTTTTCACCACAGCGTCAGCCGGCAGCCCGGCTGCTATTTTTTGGTTGCTTTCTGCCTTAATCTTAGCTACCCGTTCTTTAAACTTTTGCTCTAGCGCTTTATTTTGCGCCTTTTGTTTTTTAGAGCCGCCGGTAAACTCGGTGATTATTTTGATTCCCAGATACAGCAATACGCCGCCCATGAATAATTTAAACGAACGGGGATCGGGCAGATACTCTATCCTCACCCATGAACCCAAGAAAACTCCCGGTAAAGTACCGATAGATACTACCCAGGTCAGCGGCCAGGCCATTCGCCCCTCTTTAATAAACCTGTATAAACCACCTGGAATAGCCACTATATTATAAATCAAATTGGTTGGGCTGACCGAAGGGCTGGTGTAATGCAGCACACTTACCTGAAAAGGCAACAGTAAAAATGCGCCGGACACTCCGGCGGAGGCGGTTATTGACGAGACAATAAAAGCCACCAGCGGGGGGATCAGCGGATTAATTTCCACACCGGAAACGGGGAAAAACAATTATATGCACCTCTTTCTATTAATTTTAACAAAATGGCAGCTGCCATTTTTTATTCTATGGAAATAATATCTTCCTTCGTTTGGTGTTAAATTTGCCGGTGAAACCCTGTTAACATGGAATTAACCCATTTGTTTCCAATATTTCTTCTCCTCGTGGCCCTGTAAGAATATCAATAAACTCTTGAGCCAATTCCTTTTGATTGGAGTTTTTGGGTATAGCCACGGAGAATTCAATGGGAGCACCCGTGATTACTGTTTCCAGGCCGGGGTAATTACCCTCAATGGATACTTTGGCCCGGGCGTAATGATCTGCAAAACGGGGGTCGCTAAGATTAATCTCGGGCGGAAACTGTATATATAGAAAATCCATTTGTTTGGCCACGGAAAGGTACTCAAAACCATAGTCAATTTTACCCTCCATCAGAGCCACGGCCAGATCGAGGGATTTAGGATACAAATTACTCCAACCATTTTCCAATAATTGATATAAACCAGGCCTACGGTAATATTCTTCTGCCAACTGCCACAGTATTAAAGTGCGGTAACCGCAAGGGTCAAGACGGTGATCGGAACGCGCGTACTTTATGGTTGGATTGCCCAGCAGTACATCCATCCAGTTTTGGCCGTTGATTTGGTTGCTGCCTGTAGAAAATTCATCAAAGGCCAACACCATTTGATCGGTGGCAAAAACAAAGGACATGTCAACAAACCGGGGTATCAAAAAATCGTTAAACACCTGGTAATCCGCCAGTGCAATTACATCCACAATTTTGCCTTCCGCCACTGCTTTGGCGCAGGCCCGGGAACCGGCGTAATCCAGTTCCACCTTTAGATCGGGGTATCTTTCCCAAAGGATATGGATGCACTCTTTGATGGGCTTTCTCAGCGCGCCGGCATGCAGTATTTTTAGCGCGTTAGGGTCAGTTTTCATCAGAGTACCCTCCCTTTGTCACCAAATTGTTATATTCTGACAAATAATCCTCAATTTGTCTCTTCTGTTGTTCCAGTTTTAGCACCGCTTCTTGCAAAGCTTTCAACCCCTTACCGGTAATGGTATATTTCCTCCGGGCCGGCCCCGACTCGGCAGCTTCCCAGCTCGATACAACAAATTCGTCCTTTTCCATGCGCCGGAGGTTCCGGTAAATAGTGCCCGGTTCTACAATTTCACCTTCGTGCAAAGCGTTAAAGCTTTGGATAAGTTCATAACCGTGGGTCGGCTTTTTTAAAATAAGCAAAAGCAACATAGGCTGGATCATTCTGTCCAGAGAAACACTCGCACCATTTTCAGTTTTTTCCGCGGCCATTTTTACCTCCCCGTTCAAGCAACTTTGTAAAAATAGTCAATATCATAGCCTTTTTAGAGTACGGTTTCAAATATCATATCCGCATCAATACAGTCAGGATTAAAAATAACTATTATCCGCCCGGGCGTTAGATTAAAACTGCTTAGCCGGAGTCCGGGTTTACAGTCAAGAATATTCTTGATGTTGGGTAAATTAACAGCGGAACGTTTTTGATTAAGCTGGGTAATCATCTTTTCCATTGCTATTCCTCCAAAGGCCAATAAATTTTATAGGCATTTCAGGTTAATTTATACCTATGTGCATTATGCACCTAATATTGTTTAAGATATAATAGCATTTTAACCTGAGTAATACAATATTTAATTAGCGGCCAACTGAATTTAATTAATTAAATTAAATCCAAAAGAAAAATAAAGAATGCTCGCGAGAGCTAAATGCATCTCCCGGTGACCATACTGGAAGATGTCGTCCCCAAAGGGCATGGGAAGTGGCGGAAAAGTTTTACTCATTGATAAGTGAAGGCCGCAACAGCATTAAACGCCTGACTGCTTAATAACTCCCGGGTCGGGCCGGTGAGCTAATTTGTTCAGTTCTCCTCATGGTGACCTTTACCTCTGTTTCAACCGGCACAGTAGGGAAAATCAAGTCCCAGTCATCTTTAATATCCGCCCATTGTTTTGGGTACTGCCGCCTGATTAGCTGACCGAACCCAAAAATGTCCGCTTCCAATACCCTGGCCTTTTCTACGCTTGCCTGAACCTCCATGGCAATTTTTTCCTCAACCGGAACTTCCAAGGCATCCAGGTCTTCCGGGTTTTCCAGTGTCAATAGAGGGTCATCCACTTGATCAAGATTGGTTTTTACCGCTATATCAACTACCATCACAGGATTCCCACCCCGAAACTCCACCTTTCGCTTAACTTTATTTCCCCTTAACTCGACGGATATATAACCGTTACCTGGTAGTGGTACTGAAATAATTCCCCTCCGAAACTGGTCTGTAATCCATAAGTATCCCCTGGTCTCAGTTTCCGTAAGCCAGCCTACCAGATGAAAATCCCTGAAAACAGAGCCACCCGAGGCAAATACCATTTTATCCCCGCCCGTTTCACTGATTTCTATCCTGGAGACAACCGGATCCACGTTTTCTGTTAAGGATGCAAAATAGTCTAAGAAACGCACCGGTAACGCCCGGGTGTTCTCCCGCATACTTGCTTCCAGGATGCGGCTGACATAAGCAATCGTGATACTTTCCAGGCCTACCTTCTTAACCTTAAGTGCTTCGGCCGCTGTTCCGTTCACCACGGCAAACCATGTTTGTAAACGCAATTCACGGTCCCTGTTAACCCAGTCCACAACCGGTTCAACTCCGGCCCGGGCCAATTCTTCACCAACAATTAAAATATCAAGATGGGGGAAAAACAACTCGCGTCCGCAGAGTTTGGAAATCTTGTTCACGGCTTCAGCTACAGTTCTTGCCTCGGCGGAAAAAACCTCCACCGCCGGCTCCTTAACAGCACCGCCTGTTGCACCACCCCTGGTATGGGTAAACATGGGGATGATAATTTGAGTTGTCACCAGCAGGTGACCATTTTGGCCAAGATCAATTCCCACTCCTGAGACCAGGGCCCGGTCCTCCAGTTCATAGTTGCTCCAGCACCCTGCAATGGGACAAACCAATAACAGCAGGGTCAATAACGGTAGAAGCAGATTTATTGTCATTATTTTTGCGTTCCTTTCCCAGTAATAACAGCAATAACAAGAAGTAATAAAGGTATACCCGCCTGAATAGGGAGAATGAGCAGTGGACCAACGTTTCGAATATGGTCGGCCAGTGAAAATGAATCTTCATACGGAACTATGGCTATAATTATTGTTATAATACCGGTAACCACTGCCGCCCACCCGTATTCCCGCAACCTCAGCAATTGGGCGATGGCCAGGGTGGAGCAGTAAAGGAATATAGAAATTTTCATGGTTCCGCCCAGAATCCAAACTAGTAGGATTACAGGATCAACATTGGTCAAGAAAAATTCCAGGCGTATGGTGCGCGCCATTTCAAGTGCTGGAAATAGTATATAGGCTGTTTGGGCGCCAAAACAGGTTATGGCGGCAAGAACCATAATAAGCTGCATAAATCCCACCGTTACAATGCTCCGAGTAATTATACGCCGGGCTTCCGCAGGTTTGGATAGATATGGAACAAGCATAAGCATGATGAATGTTTCGGTAAAAAACACCCCTGCCGGGACAGCGCCCCGTATCACTGGAACGATGCCATTTTCCAAAACGGGCATTAAATTTTCTGTCTTTATAAACGGTACCACCAGCCCTAGGATTATAAATATCATAATAAATAATAATGGCAGAATCATATCATTTACCCGGCTCAGAACCTCCAACCCGTGCCTTACAATATATACAGTCGTAAGAACAATGGCACATAAGGTTACTGCCACAGGAGTCTCCGGGATAAAGTTGGTAATCAATAACTCCCCGAATTGGCGGACGATTATGGAGTTGATATAAATAAAGGTTGCGGCAAAAAGCAAACCCACTAAAAATCCTGTAACCGGGCCTAAAAGAGTACGGCTAAATTCAATGATGGTCTGTTCGGGAAACCTTCGCCCTAAACGTCCGATTATGTCCCCAATCATTACGCCAAAAACCGTAATTAGGAGAATAGACAGCCAGGCATCCTGACGGGCCTCGGCATAAACAAGATATGGCAAAAAAAGAATTGTTGTGGGAAAGATTGTAACTACGATCAGGTAAACAGCCTGTCGTCCAGAAATTTTTCCGCCTTCCAACATTGGCTATTCGCCTCACTTATTGTCTTTGTCTTTAAAATCCCGGTCCGGGGGTAACGGTATCTGGTCCTTACTCATCCGCATGCGGTTATCAGTAGTTATGAATTGCGGCCTGGTATTAAGCATCCAGAGGGGGGCACGTATATAGACATCCTTCAGTTCTTTTACATTCAAGGGAGAGACAGGCGATATGTAAGGTGTTCCAAATGATCGTAACGAACACATGTGTGTAAATAAAATCAGCAAACCCAGAGTCACTCCCAAAAAGCCGAGAAAGCCTGCCAAAAAAAGCAGTAAAAGGCGTGTAATGATAAAAATTTCATACAGACCGGGGGTAATAAACCCGGCAATGCCTATAAAAGCAGTTACAATTACGGTGCTTGAACTGACTAAGCCGGCGTCAACCGCAGCCGTGCCAATGATCAACGCTCCCACAATGGTAACAGCCTGGCCTACGGGACGAGGAAGGCGAACTCCTGCCTCCCGCAAACCTTCAAAGATTAAACCAAATAGCAGTACTTCCAATAAAAGCGGAAAAGGAACCCCCTCACGGGCTGCGGAGATGGTAATGACCAATGTTCTGGGAATCATCTCGGGGTGGTGATTGACGGCAGCTACATATAAACCAGGCAAAGCGAGAGAACTGATTAGAAATATAAGTCTGATGATTCTTACTAAACTGTAGTTGTAGGACCTTGAATAGTAGTCTTCAGGTGTTTGTATGGCTTCAAAAAATGTACGGGGCATGGTAAGGGCAACCGGAGAGCCGTCCACCAATACAGCGACCCGCCCTTCCAAAAGCCTTGCTGCAACTACGTCGGGCTTTTCGGTATTGCCTATGGTAGGGAATATGGAATAGGGAGCATCCTCGATTAATTGCTCTATGTAGCCGGAATCCATAATGCCGTCAATGTCTATGCGGGACATCCTTTTTTTTACTTCATCTACCAGGCCCCGATCTGCAATTTCTTTAATATACACCACCATCACCCGTGTCTGGGAGAACCTGCCTATGCTCATTTCCTCTAGGCATAACCCGGGATGCGTAATTTTCCTTCTTAGTAACGCAACGCTGGTTTGCAGGCGTTCGGTAAAACCCTCTTTGGGACCGCGGATTACCGTCTCAAGCGTTGGCTCTTCAACATTCCTTGCCTCAACGGCCCTCAATTCCATTACCAGCGCAGTATCGCAATTATCCAAAAGCAATATCGAATCACCCTGGAGAAGCATCTTTACGATATTATTAATTGATTTCTCCTCTTTAACCGTTGGTGATGTAATAATGCTATGACCCAGGTTTTTAAGCAACTCTTCCCCGTTGTTACCTGATAAATTCCTTTCCTGAAAAGCCTTGACTAGGGGATTAATAACAAAAACCCCCAGTTGCTCTGTATCAACCAGGCTAGTCATAAACAACAGTGCTGCCTCCGGGCCTTTTAATCCAAGGTTAGATTTTATGGTTCTAATGTTCAAATCAGGTGGGGTGCCTGTTATCGCCAGGATCATGGCTAAGTTTTCTTTTAAATTTAAAACCAAAGAAAATGAATTTTTTAGCGCTTGTGATTTTTTCATAGCAACCTCACCTTTTTTTTGGCTTATTTATTTAAATTTCACCTTGAAAAATAAGTTCAAGATTTTAGTATGTAAGCATTGAGCATTATTAAGTATCAAGCAACAGTTTTTTTGTGAAGTAAATTTTTCAGGAAAATAGGTGTCTATTCAAAAAATGTATCCAAAAACTTTTGAAACACTCATTTTCACACCGCTTACAATAAATAGTTTCCCCCGCGGTCAAGAATATTACATAAATAAGGTGTTCCAAATTTTTATGGTGATATGCCAAGAATAACTAAAATATTCAACTTCCATTTCTGCTACATACTAACATTTAGCATTGGCGCCGCATGAAATATTAACTAAAGAGTCGACGGGAAACCTAATGAGCGTTAATTTTACAAGGCTGAGATTGTTTGATTTGTAAATGCACATCCGCACCATAAAAGGCCAGGTAATGGTGCATAATAAAGAAAACTACAAAAAGGTGGTACTATGGACAGGACAAATATACGGGGAAAAGATGCCACGGGCATTAAGGGTCACCAAGAACCGACAGTGGCAGCCGGGGACGACAATTTTCTTGAGAAAGATGCCGGCAAAAAGGACAAAGCCAAGGGCGACTACACCCGCGTGACAACTCTTTCCTACGATGAGGTGGATCCGAGCTAATTAAACCAAAATAAGCCGCAACTCCAAAAGGTGCGGCTTATTTCTCCTATACGCAGGTTCCGGTTTTTTTACTATGCAATGCCGGGAACATTAAACTTATTTTTTAGATAATAACGGGAAGCATGACCTGTCTTGGCTTGGTTATGAGTACAAGGGGAGGTTTATTAATAACTGCTATATTGATGGTTGTTATGAGGATATGAATCTTCTTATTGTCCGGGCTATGTGTGATAATTGAAGGAGTAATTCTCCAAGGGTTAGTGACGAGCTCATGGATACTTGCGGTACAGGCGGAGGATTGAGCACCTTCAAAGATATCCACCGCATTAGCCCTGGTGGCTGCCGCTGCAGGTATTCCGGTGACTAAGCATGGCAGTCGCTCTATATCCAGCCTTTCCGGCAGTGCTGACGTGTTTTTAGCTTAACGATACTTTTGACTTGGTAGCATGTCTTCTATTTTCTTCCGCAACAACATTAACACCAAGACCCTGCTCTCTAGATGGACGTCTTTAATTACTTCAAAGATTGGATTAACAGCATTCATTTTTGATTTGAGCAATTCTGCACTATTACATAGATTATTGACAGTTTCAGCATATTCTTGAATAGTAGCAACAATATTAATTATTAAGGATTGAAAAGCTTTCAAATCATCGGTCATTCTTGCGATCAAAAGGTTAACATCTTCTTCAACAGTAACAGGCATTCCCCCTACTAGCGAACCGATTACCTTACCATTGTCATCTTTTATTGGTATCCCTATACCCATATAAGGGATACCAAAAACTTCCTTTCCAACAAGATTAGATGCTTGTAGACCTCCAGTTATAACCTTGTCCGCCATGGAGCCGGCTTTAATTGGATCGCCAACCTTTAACGGGAGTACTAATTCTTTGCCAGGCAAATAGGCAATATATTTTTCTCGATCTGAAATGCCAAATGTGCACTCAACACCCATCATTTGTTGTACATATGGCAAAAAACCTGCAAAATGTTCGAGTTTTTCAGTCATAAACAATTCCCCCTTTGTATATTTTTCTAAAGATAAAAATACAGTAAACCCATATTCTCTTTCCACTGCTGTTGTTATGAAGTATTTTAACTGGAAGGAGGTTATAAAACGTCGCCGCCCACAATGTGAGACATTTTTTCCCTCTTTCCAGCGACAGCGCCAAAAATACTTGGCTACATTCAAAAAGGGAACGTTTTTGGTGTAATTATGTAATCTGTGCTTAAACATTTCAAACAACTCATCAATAATGCTCTTTATGATGTTTCCTTACTATATGATACTGTAATTATATTGTTTGGTTTTAGTAATGGAAACAAAAGGTGCTTGTATTGCTTAATATAAATGCCGAACGGTAATATATAATGTTAAAAATATCATAATTTTTAGCAAATTAACATTTAAAGTTTTTGGCTTGAATTAAATGATGGTGCCTGAAAGATGAGTTGGGCCCCACCGGCCTACCGGAATGTCCTAAATGGGGTCAGTCCGTGCGTCCGAGAAATAGCGCATCTAACACCAGTCTTTGAACGATCTTTAACGACAAGAGTAATCACTGGGGCATTACAATACTTCGTAAAAATATACCGTCGAGGGATTATTACACTGTGCCCGCCCGGAGGTGCCATCGCTTTTGTGGCCGTATAAAAGAGGTTATCTAATGTGATTAAAGTAATCTGTGACAAATCGCTAAACAATATGTGAGCTATCTCATATTTAACAGCTAACATATAAGGTAAATTATATCTAACAAATATATAGTGTAAACATACATAAAAGGAGGAACAAGAAATATGTTTTGTTATCAGTGTGAACAGACTGCTGGGGGAACTGGCTGCCATAGCAGATAAGGTTGTGGATGCCGTTAAAACCGGTAAAATCAAACATATTTTCCTGGTTGGTGGTTATGAAGGGGCCAAAGCATTACGCAGTTACCGGCTATGGTCGGCATCATTAACTACAAGGCACAGGGAGGCGGGCTAATGGGTTATAAAATACAGATAGAAGATTTTAATGCCATTTTGCGAGAATTGCGCCGGGTATACCGGGTTTTTGCGCCGGTAAATATGAAAGGGAAAGGCCCCTATGCAGGTACAGACCTGGTGGGATATGCTGAAATCAGTAAATTTGAACAAGTTGTGTATAATCAAAAAACTGTTTATTCAGCCAAGGAAGCTCTTTTTAAGCCGGTGGAAACACTATTTTACTTTACCGAAGAGGAGTTCAAACAGCCGGCCATACAAACTAATAAAATATTAATCTTTGTACGTCCATGTGATATTAACGCTTTCAAACGACTGGATGAAATTTTTATCAACAACGGCCCCTATAAGGATAATTATTATCAGCAGCGGCGGGAAAAAGTTAAGTTCATCCTGATGGAATGTGGGGCAGGTTTTGACAACTGTTTTTGCGTAGCTATGGGAACAAACGCAACAGATGATTATTCATTGCTGCTAAGACCTGCCGAAGGCTTTGTTGCCTGCCAGATAAAGGACCCCGAATTTGATGCCTATTTCAATGGTTTTAATGATAGCATGGAAATAACCCCGCGTTTTGTGGAAAAGAACAATATCACAATACAACTGCCGCAAAACATGGATATTGATAACGACATACTCAACAACCCTCTGTGGCAAGAATATACACTGCGCTGTACCGGATGCGGCCGGTGCAATTTTGTCTGCCCAACATGCAGTTGCTTTACTATGCAGGATATCTTTTATCGCGATAATGACAATTCCGGCGAGCGGCGCCGGGTATGGGCCTCCTGTATGGTTGATGGGTTTACTGATATGGCCGGAGGGCATGCTTTCAGAAATAACCAGGGTGACCGAATGCGGTTTAAGGTGATGCATAAGTTTTATGATTTTCATAAGCGTTTCGGCTACCATATGTGTGTTGGCTGTGGCCGGTGCGATGATATCTGCCCGGAGTATATCTCCATTGTTAAATGCGTTAATAAGCTTAAGTCAAGCTCCCCAGGAGGTGAATAGCATTGACTGTTAACCCGTATTTGCCGCAAAGTGCCAAAATTATCAGTGTCAAACCACAAACGGCCGTCGACTATACCTTCATCATGGAAAGCGAAATAAAACCAACCAGCGGCCAGTTCGTAGAAGTTTCCCTGCCTAAAGTGGGCGAATGCCCCATATCCGTGAGCGATTTTGGCGAGGGTTGGTTCGAAATGACCATCCGCCGGGTGGGCAAGGTAACCAATGTGCTGCACCAGCTTAAAGTAGGGGATGTTATCTTTGTACGGGGCCCCTATGGCAACGGGTTTTTAATGGATAAATACCGGGGCAAGGAAGTGGTTGTGGCCGCGGGGGGCACGGGGTTGGCACCGGTAAAAAGCATGTTGAACCGCAGCCGGGAATATGGTGGTTTGACCTTATTGGCCGGGTTTAAAAGTCCTGCGGATGTGCTTTTCCCAGACCAATTAAAAATGTGGGAGCAAGATTTCAATGTAATTTTAACAGTTGACCGGGGAGACGACAATTGGCATGGTAATGTTGGGTTGATAACACAGTATGTTAAGTCATTGCAGTTGGCAAAACCGGATGAGGTGGAAGTAATAGTAGTTGGCCCTCCTTTGATGATGAAATTCACAGTGCAAGAATTTCTCGGCCTGGGCGTACCGGAAAAAAACATTACCGTATCCTTTGAGAGAAAAATGTGCTGCGGCATTGGAAAATGCGGCCACTGTAAAATAGACGATACCTACGTATGCCTGGAAGGGCCCGTATTTAATTATACACGGGCCAAAGGTTTGATTGATTAACCGGGGAGGAATAATGATATGACTGTTAACACTAAAAAAATAATCAAGAACGCCTATCGTGTTACCCGGGACAGAGGCATAACCGCCCTTAGAATCAGGGTCCCCGGCGGTCATCTTGACGTTAAATATTTAGATATCATCAAGGAAGTGGCCCAAAAATTCGGTAACGGAACCGTGCATATAACAACCCGTCAGGGTTTCGAGGTACCCGGCATATCCATGGTGAAAATGGATGAAGTAAATAAACTGATAGAGCCGATAATCAGGGGATTGGAACAAGAAACTGGCGTTTTTATTGAAAACACCGACGCAGGATATCCGGCCGCAGGGACCAGGAACGTTTCAGCCTGTGTCGGCAGCCGGGTCTGTCCCTATGCTAATTATGACACCACAGACCTGGCCTATAAAATTGAACGCACTATTTACCCGAACAATTTTCATGTGAAGATTGCCGCATCGGGGTGTCCAAATGACTGTATTAAGGCCCATATGCAGGATATAGGGATTCTGGGCATGGTTGAGCCGGTTTATGATCCAAACCGGTGTATTTCCTGCGGGGCCTGCGTGGAAAATTGCCGCAAGCGTTCCTCCGGGGCACTGAAAATGGTCAATTACCGCGTGGAAAGGGATGAAAAGCAATGCCTTGGCTGCGGAGAATGCGTGCTTACCTGTCCTAATGCCGCCTGGACCAGGGGGAAAAACTTGTACCGGCTGGTAATCATGGGACGTACTGGAAAAAAGAACCCGCGACTGGCACGCACTTTTATACAGTGGGTGGATGAGGATGTTGTACTCAGTGTAATCAGGAACATGTATAAATACATTGAAAAGCACATCGATCGCAGTTTACCAAAGGAGCACGTGGGCTATATCGTGGACAGAACCGGGTATAACGTTTTTAAGGATGAAGTATTAAATGGCGTAGACCTGACAAAAACTGCACAGTTAGCTGAATTTATGGACTTTAACGGTTATTTTTACAACAGGAACCATGCCCTTTTTGAATAGTATCAGACTGATCATTTCTTAGTAAGTTTTTCCCTTCGTTTTCATAGAACTTTCGCTTATCCTCATACATTTTCTTGTCGGCACAGGATAGTACATCCTGTGCTTTACCGAATTCTGAGGTTGAGCAAGTACCGATACTTAAATGCACACTTATAGGCTGTTCCTTGGAAGGGACATGGTTTTGTTCCTGTATTCTTAGTTTAATTACTTCCAGATCATCATGATCTACTTCAGGTAACAAAACGAGAAATTCGTCTCCCCCAAATCTAAAAACATAATCCGTCTGTCTAACACTATTACTTATTGTTTTCGCAGCCTTAACAAGTAATTTATCCCCTGCTTCATGGCCAAAATTATCATTTACATATTTCAGTGCATTAACATCCATTATGATAACCCCGAACGATTCTAGATGGCAATGGTTATTATTTAGGTACCTCAGGTGATCAACTTCCACCGGAGGCCAGACTCATTGCTGTAGCCGATGTATATGCTGCTTTGGCTGCAGACCGACCATACCGAAAAGGTATGGATCAAAGTGAGCTTATTGATACCATGCACGGTATGGTAAAAAGTTCTCATTTAGACGGTAAATATGTAGATGTACTCCTGGAACTACTTCCTGGTTATCGGAGTGCTGGAGCGGCTGGGTGATGCTATGGGCGGCGTTAATACCGATGAAAGCGCCATTGTGCCGTACGTGGTAGCCGAAAAATATATTTTAACCGCCAATGTGTACCCTCGCATGACCGCCATAGCCAGGGATTTGGCAAGTGTGCCCTCGGCCATGCGAGAAATTACGGTTTACACATGTTCCGCCGGGGGCACATCGGCTTGCGGTTGCCCGGCCAGCAATTTTTCCAGCAAGTAACCCGTTAAGATAATAGCGGGCAGGGTCAGGGCCAGGCGAAGTAAAGCGAAAGAGAGACCCATAAATTTAATTTCCATCATTAGCATGGGTATTTTAATAGTGGCCCAGGTGCCCAGGAAAATAACCGCATTGGTCATTCGGCAGCCTTTTTTGAGCAAAGCGTAAGCCACAGGAAACCCGGCGTACAGGGGCCCGGCCGCCGCCGTGGCCACCAGGATGGAGATAACAACACCTCTTATTCCGGAATCGGGACCAACGTGCTTTTCCACGATTTTACGCGGCACCCAGACATCCAGCAGCCCCACCAGAACTAAAATGGGCGGGATAAATAAAAGCATCTCGATCAGGTAATCCGCGGCGCTGGTGATGGCCGACACACCCCGGTCCGGGTAGTAATACCACAGCAAGCCGTCGGCAATAACCACGAGCAGGAATAACAGATACTTTTTCCACTGGTTTTTCATTGCAATACCACCCCCATGATGATGCCTATTACCAGCGCCATTACCAGGCCCAATAGGTTACGCCAAATGGTAAACCGCTTGCCGAAAAGCTCTATTTCCATTGGCGCTGTAACCACGCCCACCATCAGCACGGTAGTTAAAAAACAGGCCACCGCCGTTACGCTGGCCCCCGCATCAATTAATGAGGCGCCCAGGGGAAAGCCGATAAACGCCGGAATTAAAGTAATAGAGCCGATAATAGAAATTATAAAGATGCCCAGCGGGCTGTCGTTGCCTAAAAAGCCGGCGATAACCTCCCGGGGCACCAGGGCCAGCATCAAGCCGATGAGTCCGATAATCCCCAGCATGCTGGGTAATAGATTCAAAAGTTGCTTTTTGGCGATTTGCAGGGCTTTGCCGGTTTTTTCCCGGTCTTTGCGCCAGGAAACAATTAAAGCCACCGCCGCCAGAATAAAAAGTACGGCATTAAACATGTCGGTAACCCCATTTCAATAAAAATGCGTTAATCATGGTGTTGTGGTAAAGTTCTTTTCCACTGGGGTAAGAAGGAATTTTTGTTAACAAATTCGAATAATGTTTTGTTAAATAATTGTCTGGTTAATAAACAACTCTTAATTCAGGTGGGGTTTTAACCCATTCGTTGGGGACATTCCTCCGTAGGAGGTGTGTCCCTTATCTTAGAAGTTGTTATCCAGGAGCTCGGAGGAACATACATGATAGAATTTCTGGGCTGGCTTGGTTTTACCTTGCTAGTAAGCACTTTGATGCCTTTTTTATTGCGCCGTCTAAAACTTTGGCGAAAAGGGTTGACTTTGGGGGCTCGCTATCACCACCACCTGGCCCTGGCCTGCCTGGCTGTATTAACCCTGCATGGCTTTGGGGCTTTAAACGGAAGACGAGGGTGGGGAGCCCGGTTGAATTTTCAGAATGAGATTATTAGCGGGATATTTGCCTGGATGGTACTATTGGCCATATCTATGTTGGCATTGTCTGCGTTTCGGCAAAAACCATTTAAACGCACCCATTGCTGGTTGGTGGGATTGCTGGTCCTGTTAGTGCTGTACCACATTTAGCGTTCGGTAACCTGATTTCATTCATTATAATGACGTTTTATCCTCGGTAAATTTACTTATTTTCCGTATTAACTTTAATTTCTACCATATATTTCAAAAGATTGATTAATTAACTGGGAAAAGGAGAGGCTTAAGCCCCTCCTTTAAGCTCCTTGATTTTTCCTCCACTGCCTTGGTTTCCAGTTTTAAATCCTTCAGGTATTTTTCCAGCTTGGCTGTTTGTTCCTCTTTACCGAAAAACCGGCGTTTAAACCCGTTGGAGCTGCAGCAGCAGCCTTCACGCTGGACCGGTTGATGCTGTGAGCCCCCGTGGCATTGGTTCATGTGCCGGTGCGGGACTTGGTAACAGGCGTTAATTGGCTGCGGGCCTCCATGACAATGGCTATATTGACGTTGATGCCCATGACACATGTTTCCATTCTCCTTTCAAATTATTTTAATTTAATAGGAAAGTGCATGCTGGCCATGTTTAGGGCAAGAGCAAGGGTAGCATATTTTTAAAAGCGCGCGCCGGGGAACTGATTTTAGGGCGCGCCTTTCCTGTTCATTGGTTCCTGGAACTGGCTTTGATACTGTTCCAAGAATTTTTCCAGACGCTGCCGGTTAAAATTGATGGTGACCGCCCAGGCATGCAGAATTTCCTCCCCTTCGGCGGTGATTTCATACAGCCTTTTGGCCGGGCCGCCCTGCTCCGTTTCCCACCGCGAACGCACTTGCCCTTCTTCTTCCAATTTGCGCAGATGACGGTAGATGGTTCCGGGGTCAATTTCACTACTAGCGAAGCCAAACTCCTCCAGCTGTTGCATTAGTTCATAACCGTGGTTGGTCTGGCGGTGCAGCAGTAATAGCAGGCATGTCTGCATAAACCGCCCCATTTGCATACCTGCGCAGCGGCAGCTGCCTTTATGCTGGTTACCAAGATCCTGGCACAAAGTTAAAACCCCCATATATGCATATTGCCTATATAGAATGTTATCACAGGCTTAACAATTTGGCAATAATTAAAGTAAGTGAGCCGGTAATTAAATATTGTATTGTTAAGGAAAAATGCTATTATATCTGCAACTACATTAGGTGCATGATGCACATAGGTAAAGTTAGCCTGAAATGAGCCTTGGAAAAGAATTTAGATGTGTTAAGACGTTATTATGATAAGCCCTATTTTTTTAGGGTATGCTAATTTTTTGCAGTATTTCATAGCCTTCTCCAAAAATTGCCATTTTAATTAGTTTGATTTAATAGGATTTTATCGGTTACCCTTTAGCAGCGAAAGGATTTGATTCATCCGTTCTTCCAATGTTCCTGTTACTTTAAATATTACCGGCGGCTTACATACCTTCAGCATAGCACGTACCCAAAAGTCCAATTCTTTCTGATATTCCGGATTTGCATTCCGAAACTCGTCATTCTCCAAGGGTATTTCCGGAGACACATACAGCACCATGTCGTATTTTTTAGCTCGGCGCTTGCATAACTCATAGATAAACCGATTTATGGCTGCAGGTGTTGTGTGGGCAAGCCACTTACTCCAGTAAACCGCGATATCTATAACAGTCCGGTCACTCACAAACCCCTGTTTATACCGATCCTCAGACTGCAATTGAAGAATGAGACAATGAACCTCAAACGCTAAACCTAATTCCGGCCTATCTTTAATATCACGTGAAGGTCTGGTTATACCGAAATACTTTGCTGCCACCCGCGCCTGCTCTTCGATAAGCGGTAGCCCCAGTTCTGTTGCCAAAGCTTTTGACAGAGTTGTTTTGCCTGTACCTTGGGCACCGCAAAGTCCTATTTTCACGAAATCTCCTCCAACAAATGAACCACTAAGTATAGCTAAATATGATAGCTACCTCAATAATTGAAAGTAATGAAAGGTTATTAAAGATAGACCCGCGTTTTAGGTATTTTGCTTTATATATATTCTCATTAGTTCAACTGATTTTATTCGGGGTCAATTTAATATAGTCTTTTTGGATTATACTTTTAATGATATTTACCTTATTATTTATGCAGTTATAACTGTGTATTCTTTAAAACCATTAGATTTTTTTGACATAGTACAAAATGATGTACATTCTTGCCCGCCAGACCAAATTTTAAGCATTCTATTTCCTCGTTCGATATTTTTTATATTTTACTATTGACAAATGTAGTGACACATAATCTAATACAATTATAAGTGGATGTTATTAGTAATACATACCTGCATTTTGGACAAGTGGCTCTGCCGGTTGATTAAGTAATCAAAATAACAGGAATTGACCCGTAGAAAGTATATAAAATGAAGATGGATGTTTTATTGCCTGACACTGGCAAACCGATTATTCCCCTGGAAGTGTTCACCAGTCGGACAGGCAAAACATTAACAGATAATACTATTACCTCCAAACAAAATAATGATGCTGAGGGGGCTGCGTAAATGAAGTTGACTAATTTAAACATCGGAGTGCGGCTGGGGCTTGGGTTTGGTATAATTCTGCTGCTTATGGTGATTATGGTGAATAATGGCTTGTCACAAATGAAAAGTATCGAGGACAAACTGGAGCGTATTGTAAACGTTAACAATGCCCGTATCATGCTGGCCAATGATATGCTGCACAGTATATCCACTGTTAATCTTGGCATGCGGGAGATACTGCTAAACGATGACCCGGCTGCCAGACAAAGCGCCTACACGCAAATTGAAACCGCGCGGGCTCAATATAAGGAGTCATTTAATAAGATTAAGGAGCTTGATCAAACCGAGCAAGGCCGGGCGCTGCTAGACAAAGTAGATAGTCAATTGAATAATGCCCAATCGGCCAATAATCAAGTGATCGAACTGGGGATGGCCAACCGGACCGAAGAAGCCATAGCGGTATTGGCCTATAGCTCCGGGCCGGCCATGGCTGAGGTTAAAGATGCTATGGCTGAGCTGGTTAATTACCAGGAGGGGCGCAATCAAATGCGTTATGAGGAGGCAGTGCAAGTTTACATTGATACCCGGCTGATGGTATTACTAATGAGCGGGGTAGTGCTGCTGCTAACTTTATTGATGGCTGTTTTTTTTACGCGCAGTATTACCGGCCCGGTAGCTGGTTTGATTAAGGCAGTAAATATTACTGCGGGTGGGGATTTAACCGCCGATATTGCAGTAAGATCCAAAGACGAAGTCGGTAAACTAGCCGGCGCCTTTAATTTAATGATTAAACAAATGAGGGAAGTAGTGCTCAATATATTGGACAGGTCCAACCATGTGGCGGAATCAGCCCAGCAGCTAAACTCAATTTCTCAGCAAACCGCAGCCTCCGCCAATGAAACTTCTGCGGCTATGAATGAAATTTCTACTACGGTGGAACAGATAAATAGCCATGTGCAAAATATATCGGCTGTTTCGAATGACGCAAATCACCAGGCCAATGAAGGCAATAGGGCTATCGCTAAAGTTAACGGGCAGATGAAAAACATTGCGGATTCCGCTGCCGGAGTAGCCGCCGCTATTGAAGGCTTGAGTGACAAATCCCGCGAGATTAACCAGATAGTGGAGCTGATTACCAGTATTGCCGACCAAACCAACCTTTTGGCACTTAACGCTGCCATTGAGGCGGCCCGGGCCGGGGAACACGGGCGGGGGTTTGCTGTGGTGGCCGAGGAAGTAAGGAAGCTGGCGGAACAATCAGCCGACGCGGCCAAGAAAATAGTAGTTTTAGTTAACACCATGCAGTCTGAGTCCCAAAAGGCGGTGGATATTATGGCCCGGGACAGTCAAAATGTTGATGCGGGTACCCGGGTTGTCGGTGAAGTTGGTGATAACTTTAAGGGAATCATTGACGCGGTGCAGGGACTTTCATCGCAAATCCAGGAAGTGGCGGCGGCTACGGAACAGATGTCCTCAGGGGTGCAAAACGTAGCGTCCTCAACGGAAGAACAAACCGCAGCTATGGAGGAATTGTCGGCTTCAGCTGAGTCTATGGCCAGGTTATCGGATGAGCTAAATGCCCTGGTGGGTAGATTCAAGGTTTAATCCGGGCGGCCAGGAATTTGGCGCATAATCATTGCGCTATAGAAATAAGCCTGTAGAATAATATGATTTAACGCTGAATTGGTTATTTTTTACTTGATAATATAAGTGAAGTATTGTTTAATATTATTAATTTGTGAAATTTGTTTCATGTTAGACATCCATGCCGTTGTCCGCTAATCAGAGGTTAAAATATAATATAGATTATCATGCGGAGAGCAACGTAGCACTCATATTGAATTTGTTTACGCCAGTCATCGGACATTGTTTCGTTGCGCTTTTAATGACATTTGTAAAGAGTAACCGAGGAATATAATCTGAAAATAATCAGGTTTTAAAAGGCTTATCCACGTTCATTTAAGTGAAAAAAATCACAAATTGTGGTGACAATAATACGGATGATGACGGATGGAACTATAATTTGCTGGTGGATTGTCTGCCGCTCAAAGAAAATAGGATTAGGAATGGATGTGGTGGGGCAGATTAAGCCTTTTGAAAAATTAGCGCCTATTATTCTACACCACCACGAGCGCTACGACGGTTTGGGCTATCCGGGTGGCCTGGCGGGGGAAGAGATACCTTTGGAGGCAAGGATTATAGCCATAGCAGATGCTTATGACGCTATGACCAGCTACCGAACTTACCGTTCGGCCAGAACGTCCAACGTAGCGCTAACGGAAATTGAAAGAGAGTCAGGTATCCAATTTGATCCCCACCTGGCTAGGCTATTTATTAAAATTCTTTAAAGGGAGTATGCAATGAAGCAGTTCTTAAGAAAGGAGGGACCTCAAGGTGAAAAATAAAGCAGTGGGTGAAGAAATACTGAACTCCATAACAGTCATCAAGGGGTTAAACGAATTGATTTTTAAAAATACTTATCCCGAAGAAACAGCTATTATAAATCAATAAGTTAACAAAATATGCCGCATTACCATCGAGTTTTTCGGTTTGGATATGAACCTAATTAAAAGTGAATAAGTAATAAGCGTTAGGCCGACTTTCCGGTTATAAAACTAAAATTGATACGAAAGGGGTGAATGGGCATTAAAGGCCGAACCATGAGATTAAACATTAGAACCAGATTGGCTGTAATTATAGCCTTGATCGTAATTATTTCGGTAGCTTCAATAGGCTACCTGTCATATAACAAGTCTCGGGCTATGTTGGTAGATTTCACGCGGGACAAACTTTTGACGGACGCTCAAATATATTCGGACATGATTGATAAGTATATATATGAACGGAGTCAGGATATCAATATTTTGGTTCTAAACCCGGTCATTAGCAGCCCTGATGTTTCTGCGGAAGAAAAATCCGCCGCGTTGCAAGAGTTTAAACAATATTATAGTTGTTACGCTTCTATTTCGCTTACCGATGTTAGCGGGCTGCAGATAGCGGACAGTGACGGCAATGTAGGAACAATGAAGCACGAAACCGAATGGTTTGACCCTGCCATCAAAGGTAATATGTATATATCCGACGTGCGCATGTCCCTGGACCTGGGGAAACCAATTCTTAACTTTGCCGGTCCGGTTAAAGACAGGGACGGCAATATAATCGGGGCTTTAACCACCCGGTTGATACTGGAAGATACTATTTGGGTTATAGCGGATGAATTCGGCAGATTACGAAAGGAAGCCGGAAATAATGGCTATGCTTTCGTAATTAATGATCAGGGTGTGATTATGGCTCACCCCGATCGAAATATGGTGCTCAACAAGAATATTTTTAACGAGGGTGTCGATGCGCTAAAGGCTGTCGGCGAAAAAATGGTTAACGGGGAAACCGGGTTTACTCGCTATGTTTACGAAGGAGAAGATAAGTATATTGCCTATGTACCTTTGGACGGCTGGGGAGATTATAAAGGCATGGGTTGGTCAATCGCTCTTACTTCACCGGTTAACGACTTTCTGGGCCCGGTTTACGCATTACGGGGTTACGGTATAACCATAGGTATAATTGCGATACTCTTAGGTCTGGTAATGGCACTGGTTTTTGCGGGGCAAATTGCCAAACCGATCAGTTTAATGCTTGACAATGTAAATTATGTGGCTAACGGTGACTTAAGCCGTGATATTAATGTACGCGGCAATGATGAAATCGGTCAACTGGCCGGTGCATTTAACAAGATGGTGGCCGGCCTCAGGGAAATCGTGGGTAAATTACAGGATAACTCAGTAAAGCTTTCATCCCAGAGCCAGCAGCTGGCTGCATCAGGACAAGAGGTTGGAGCCACTGTTGAAGAGTTGGCGGGTACAACCACCGAAGTGGCCGCTGCAACTGCCCAGGCTACTGAAAATGCCCGCTTAGCAGAGGAACAGTCGAGAAACACGCGCCAAATGGCCGCAGCAGGCAGTAAAGCTATTGAGCAGGCCCTGGAAAAGATTAAATCCATTGCCGATGATACAAAGGTTACTTCCCGGGCAGTGGAAGAACTGGGCCATCAATCAGAGCAGATCGGCCAAATAATCAACACCATTACGGGCATTGCCGACCAGACTAATCTGTTGGCTTTGAACGCGGCTATCGAAGCGGCCAGGGCCGGGGAACATGGCCGGGGGTTTGCGGTAGTGGCCGAGGAGGTACGTAAATTAGCCGAGCAATCAGGCCGGGCGGCCAATGAAATAACCGCATTAATTAACCAAATGCAAACCAAGGTTAAAGATTCAATTGTTTCCATACATCATGGCACGGCTATGGTTGGCGAGGGGGTCGAGCTAGCCGGCAAAGCGGGTACTGCCTTAAGCGATATTGTTCAGGCCATTCATAAAATTTCTGAAATGGTTAAGGACATGGCCCAGGGCAGCAACCAGGTTAACGATGATACACAGCAACTGGCGGCGGCTCAGGAAGAGGTCTCTTCCACAATGCAGCAGGTAACCAACGCGGCCCAGGAGTTGGCCACAATAGCTATGGAATTACAAAAGGCCGCAGAACAATTCAAGGTGGAAGATTAAAAATTGGGATTAAAGGTTTTATGTGGTGCATATTATGCTGCATAGACTATAAATCGCATTTAAGATATAATATGATAAATAAAACAAGGTAAGAAGGTGTAAGTAGTGTATACGGTGAAAATTTCATCTCGTGGACAAATTGTAATTCCGGCGGAAGCAAGAAATATTCTAAATATAAAAGAAGGAGATAAACTTTCGATTCACATTGAAGATGAGAAAATCATTTTAAAGACCAAGCCGGCGAAAGCTAAAAAAGGAATAGTGGATCAAACTTTCGGACTGCTATCAGATTTGGATTATGATCTAAAACTGCATGTTAATGAATTACGAAAAGACTCTGGAAAAAGGTTGGACCGATGAAAGTGGTTGTTGATACCAATATAATTATCGATCACTTAAAAGGCTTGTCCGAGGCTCGTCAACAACTTAAAAACATTGAAAATGAAGTATATGAAGGTTACATTTCTACCATTACCATAATGGAGCTTTTATCTGCGCCCAGGTTTTCCGAAAAGCGTTGTGAAACAATTAACAATTTGCTTAAAATATTTGAACACATACCCGTTGATAGGAAAATTGCAGCTACTGCGGGTAAGTTTTTATCAATATACCGTGCTTCACATGGCCTTGAACCAATGGATGCCCTAATAGCGGCAACTGCTTACATTAACGAAGCAGTGTTATTTACTTTAAATATTAAACATTTTAGATATATCGAAGGGCTAGTTAGTATAAACCCATATACAATGATTAATGATTAATAAATGGTATAATCAACAACAAAATTACAAGAGCTTTGGACTTCGTCCTTTTGGGGTTTAATGAAAGCATATGAAAAGGCAGGACCTGCATATTTAGCAAAAGTAATTAATTTTTTTAACGCAGCCAAAAAACATAGTGATAAAAATTTATCACTATGTTTTTTGTATATAGAAGGGTATAAAAAAACGACCCTTTCTATTACACATGGACAATACACATTGGAATTACCTGATTTGAGAATGGTAATAAAAACCTTGTAACAAATTTACCATAATTTAAATATTATGGATTGATTAAAATATTACGTTAAAAAAGGGGAACCCAAAATGAGTGATGAAACATTGTCACCAGCTGTAAAAGAGGTTTGTCAAAGGGAGACAGCAAACACGAACTTAAACGTGGTGGAATGCTGTGAAATTGGGCCGACGAGTGCACGGCAGCGTAACCAAGAAGCATTTGAAGTTCGACAGGACGCAGCGGTTTTTCAAAGGGACCTTCCTCTCCCGGGCCATCCCTGCAACGGTGATGAGGATTTATTTCCAAGTAAAATCGGCAACTATTCCAAGGGGTTAGCGCATAATCAACTTGGCGAAGTTAACCTTAATAACTATAGGGACTTGATTAGGGCATTATCGACCGGTGACCCGGACGATTTAGAGTTTATAACTTTGGGAGGGGTTACCAAGCTTGTTAATCCCCAGGCCGCTTATGCATTCGATCTGGCGGGATCTGATTCTCATCATTTGGGTATGATTCCGGCACCGGCCTTCAGCAGCGTCCAGATTGCCGGTGAGATGGCCGAACTGTACTGGCAGGCGCTAACCCGTGATGTGCCTTTCGCAGATTACGACACCGATCCGCTGACCATCGCGGCTGCTTCTGATCTATCGGATTTTTCAGATTTTCGCGGGTCAAAAGTCAATGGAATGGTCACCACGGGGACCTTATTCCGGGGAAATACGCCCAGTGACCTGGTGGGGCCTTATATTTCCCAGTTTCTATGGCAGGACATTCCCTTCGGGGCTAAAACCATCGTCCAGCGATATCGTACAACGGCGGCCGGCGACGACCACCTGACCTCGTACCAGGATTGGCTGAGCATCCAAAACGGTTTTGCTCCGGCAACCTCAAATGTATTCGACCCCACACCTCGTTATATTCGCAGCGGTCGTGATTTGGGCGAATATGTTCACCTGGATTTCTCCTACCAGGGTGTTCTCGGCGCTTGTTTGATTCTGCTTGGTTTTGGGCAGAGAGCACTGGATCTGCCCAATCCCTATTTGCGTTCGTTAACCCAGGTCGGCTTTGCCACCTTTGGTAGTCCGCATATTCTGGATTTGGTGGCCCGGGCGGCGCGGGCGGCGACGGAGGCCGCCTGGTTCCAGAAATGGCTGGTCCATCGTCGGCTCCGGCCCGAGGAGTTCGGCGGACGCGTTCAAAATCTTTTAACGGGCGCCGCCAGCTATTCAATTAACCAGGAACTGCTTGATTCCCAGGCGGTTGGCGAAGTCTTCAGCAGGTTTGACACCTACCTGTTGCCCCAGGCTTATCCGGAAGGCTGCCCCGCCCATCCGGCCTATCCAGCCGGCCACGCCTGCATTGCCGGGGCCGGGGTTACCATGCTGAAGGCGTTCTTTAATGAATCCTTTGTTGTCCCCAATCCGGTTGCAGCCAGTTCCGACGGCCTCTCGCTGGTTCCTTTCCAGGGCCCGCCTTTAACGGTTGGTGGGGAATTGAACAAACTGGCCGCCAATATCTCCTTTGGCCGCGATTATGCAGGTATCCACTGGCGCTCCGACGGGATTGAGGGTTTAAAGCTGGGTGAAGCGGTGGCCATTGGCATCCTGCAGGATTACAGGAACACCTATAATGAGGATTTTCGCGGCTTTACCCTCACCAAGTTTGACGGGACCAGCATCATTATTTAATCTTCATCGCCATCTACGAATTAGGGCTTGCTGAACCAAACAAAAACCCAATAAAATCAAGGATTTAGGAGCATATTTGTCGAAATAAGATGCATGGAAAATGCGGTAAAGATTGCAAAAACCGTGCACCTGGAGGCAAAAAATATGTTCCGTAAAGTGGAAAACCAATATTATCTTGAAGAATTTATATTGCCTTTTGAAGGCAAATTAAGAGCTGATAACCGCTGGGTAAAACTAGCTAAAATTATCCCCTGGGAAAGCATCGAAGAACGCTATGCCAATCTTTTTCCCAGCAACCGTGGACAGTTGGCTAAACCCGTCAGAATGGCCCTTGGTGCCTTAATCATTAAAGAGAAATGTGGCTATAGTGACCGTGAAACAGTGGAGCAGATCACTGAGAATCCGTACTTACAATACTTCATCGGTCTAAGGGAATACCAGGATCGGCCACCATTTGATTCTTCACTAATGGTCCACTTTCGTAAGCGTTTTGGCTCTGAAACCCTAAAAGATATCAACGAAGAAATCTGTCGTGCCGCCAAGAAAGCGGAAGAGCAAAAGAAGGACGATGACAACAAGCCTAAACCGCCTTCAGGTGGCAAAAAAACGCACGCGAAAGAACCAAATAGCCCAGAAAGCAAAGCATCTTCTTTTGAGGTATATCCAGCAAACAAAGGCAAACTCATCTTGGATGCCACCTGCGCCCCGGCAGACATACGCTACCCCACTGACTTATCCTTGCTTAACGAAGCTAGGGAGAAGTTGGATAACATTATCGATCTCGTGCACAAGACTCTTGGTAAGCCAGGTAGAAGACCACGTACTTATCGTCAAATAGCTCGTAAAGCCTACCTTAACATTGTTCACAACAGAAAGCCTGGTAAAAAAGCTATCCGAAAAGCCATCGGCAAGCAGCTGCGCTATGTGAGGCGCAACCTAAGTGCTGTAGACCGCCTACTAGCTATGGCCGGTGATAGTCATGGTCTGAGTCAGAAACAACAGGATACATTGCGCACCATACGTATGGTCTATGAACAACAACTCCATATGTATACCTACCGCAAACACAAGATAAATGATCGCATTGTAAGCATCAGCCAGCCGCATGTGCGTCCCATTGTCCGAGGTAAGGCCACGGCTGATGTCGAGTTCGGCGCGAAAGTCGCTATCAGTATGGTAGATGGCTACGCCTTCGTGGAAACGCTGAGTTGGGATGCCTTCAATGAAGGAGTAACCTTGCAAGAATCGGTGGAATATTACCGCCAAAAGTACGGGTACTACCCTGAAGCCGTTCAAGCCGACAAAATATACCGGAATAGGGAAAACCTGCGCTTCTGCGATAGATATAACATACGGCTCAGTGGACCACGGCTAGGAAGACCACTGATTGATAAAGTGCTACAGAAAGAGCAGAGACGCATAGAACGGCAAGATGCCAGCGAACGCAATGCTGTAGAAGCCAAATTTGGAGAAGGCAAGCGTCGCTATGGTTTGGCACGTATTATGGCACGTCTAAAAGAGACCGCTGAAAGCGTGATCTGCTTGCAGTTCCTAGTGATGAACTTGGAGCATAAACTCCGTGTTCTTTTGTTCTTTTTTATGCGGCGTCTGTTTCGGTATAATCTGGGTTGTCAGGAACCGTCATTATACTGTTTTAATTAAAAATTAAGGTCGGTTCAGCAAGTCCGAATTAAAGAATAGCGCCAACATTCAATTTGACCGTCGGTTGGTATAAGCATTTATAAAGTACTTGAAAATGAAGTTAATGCCCCGGGTATGTTTTGAGTAACCTCCCCAGTAATTACATCTGCACCTTGGATCGAGGAAATTACCCGGTTTGACCGGTGTTAAGCTTCACTACCTTATCGGGATTGAGTATCAGATTGGGGTCCAGGGCCTTTTTGATGGCTGTAATCATCTTTAGCTGCACCGGGTCTGTAAATTTAGCCATGGCTTTTACCCGTTTGGCTCCATACCATGTTCGCCCGACAGGTTTCCCCCGCTGGCGTGGGTAATAGTATATATTTCGTCCAACACCTTTTCTTTTACGGCATACCATGCAGCATCATCCATATTTTCCTTAAGCAGAGTGGCATGGATATTGCCGTCGCCGGTGTGGCCAAAGCAGGGTATTTTAATAGAATATTTTTCAGCTATCCTGTTGATTTCAGCCAGCACCGCAGGTATCTTGTTTACCGGCACAACAATATCTTCCATGCAGTACACCGGGCTGGTAACGCGCAGCGCCTCAGCCAGGTGCCGCCGGGCTTTCCAGATTTTTTCCTGGCTGGCCCTGTTATCACCCACAAATACATCCAGCCCGCCGTTTTCCAGGCAGATGGTACCGATGGCCTTGACAAAATAATTCAGCACAGCATAAAATATAGCTTGATGAAAGTAACTAACCAGTTACTTACTTCCTTTTGCTTGGAGGCTATCTTATGGAAAAACTTCAAAAAACAACTCCCCCAAAAGTAGATGGTCGAGAACAACGTTCAGAGGAAAGCCGTACTCGTATCTTAAATGCAGCAACAACAATCTTTGCCCGAAAGGGGCCTGAGGGTTCTCGAGTGGATGAGATCGCTAAAAAGGCGGGCATTAATAAGCGGATGATATACCATTATTTTGGAAGCAAAGAAAACCTGTATTTGGAAGTCCTTCGCTATAATTACAATAAAATCTACACTTTAAGTAAAAATACCTTTGATTTAGCTGATGATCCCAAAGTGAATTTGGCCCGTGCTATTAGAGCTTACTTCTACTTCTTAGCCGAAAATGAAGCGTTTGTAAGGCTTACAAACTGGGAAGCGCTCAATGAAGGCCGGTTTGCAGGTAAGGTTATACCTCAATTTTTTGATCTGATTGAATTAGAGTTTGACGATATTATTAAGGACGGGATTGAGTGGGGATTCATTCGGCCGGATATAGATACCCGTCATGTAGTGCTTAGTGTGCATGCCTTATGCCTTATTTATTTTAGCCGGCGGGAAATTGTTAATTCTCTCTGGCAGGAAGATATACTATCCGGAAAGATGCTTGAAGCACGTTTGCAGCATATTTTAAGCCTCGTTTTTGATGGGGTTTTGAGCCATAAGGAGATGAAATGACCGCAAAAATATTAGATAAGTCAGCTTTAATTAAGTTTATATAGTAGTAGTCGTTTATGTGGATAAATTCAATGACCAAGCTGTAGGGGGGCGGTTTTTAATGGAAGCCTTAAATAAAATAGATTTTAAAAAAGTGATGGTCTTTATCCTTTTTATGAGCATTATTTGCATTGGTATTCTTATATTCTATCGTTACTTCTATCTACAAAAGGTCATATTGGACAATGAACGTCAGAGTCTGACCGCGACGGGGACAATTGAAGCCACGACTGTGCTGGCATCGTTCAAGATCCCCGGTAAACTAAAGAATGTATTAGTAGATGAAGGTATTAAAGTGGAAATTGAGCAAGAAATAGCCTCCTTGGAAGATCAAGAAATTAGCTCTGACCTAGTTGCTGCTCAAGGTGCCTATGATGCAGCAGTGGCTCAGGCCCAGCAAGCATCAGAATCGGTTTCCCTAACCAGTGAACAGGTTGAAAGTACGATTAATCAGTTGCAGGCTAAATTGGCTCAGGCTGAAATTGGGGTAAAAGATGCTAAACTATCATACGACCGAGCCTTATCATTATTTCAAAGCGGAGCTGTTCCTCAAAAAACTTTAGATGATGCTACAAGTGCCTATAATTTGGCTCAAAGCAAGTTGCATGAAGCCCGGGCCGGTCTTGAACAGGCACTGGCAAATAAGCTTAATGTATCAGTGGCCCAATCGCAATATCAGGCGGCTCAAGGATCGGTCAAACAAGCCAGTGGTGCCGTCCAAAAAGCTGAGGCATATCTAAAAAACACCCATTTACTATCACCTATATCCGGATATATTACGAAAAAATATCTCCAACCGGGTGAAATGCTTAATGCCGGTACCCCGGTATATGAGATTACAGATCTAGTTCACACCTATGTAAACATTTATATAAGCGAGAAAAAGATTGGACGTGTTCATCTGAATCAGGAAGCTGAGATCACTGTAGATGCCTTCCCGGATCGGGTTTTCAAGGGTAAGGTTGTATTAATCAACGATGCCGGTGAATTTGCAGTTCAAAAAGCTATCGATGACCAGTATGAACATGATATCCGCAGTTTTCGTGTCAAGATTGATGTGCCCAATGATGATCTGGCATTGAAGACAGGTATGACAGCCAGGGTTAGGATCATTGAAGGGGGGCAGTAGGTTTGGAGCCAATAATTATTGTCAGGGACCTGGTACAGAAAATTGGGCGCAATATGCTTTTAAATGGGATATCCTTTGATGTGTTGCCTGGAGAAAGTTTTGGTGTGTTTGGCGTTCGTGGGGCAGGTAAAACAACGTTATTACATATTTTGGCCGGTATAGATCGATTCAAATCCGGCCAGGTTGAAGTTTTGGGTTGTAATATAACGAAATCCGAAAACTTTAAACGTAATTTGGGAATTGTTACACAGGAAAGCAGCCTGTTCCTTGATATGACAGTTGGGGAAAATCTTGACTTTATTGCTGCTTTAAAAAACGCTTCACGAGCCGATGTGTACAATTTAATAGAACGCTATGAATTAAATGATTCTCTATCTGAGCCTGTCACTGTTCTTACACTGGGAATCTTTCAACGTCTTTCCCTTGCTTGTGCCATGCTAAACCGGCCAAAATTGTTGATTGCCGATGAAATCATTAAGGATTTTGATTTATATTCGCGCAACCTCATTTTAAGAGAGTTGCGGCAATTTCAAGCTGAGGGTGGAACCTGTGTTTACGGCTTTAGCAATATTGAATTTTGTGAACATATGAGTAAAGTTGGTTGGCTGGAGAGTGGACAAATGAACATTTATGAGCCAAAGGATGCCCAAACGGAATGGAACAGGCAGGTAAAATTTTACACGGAACAGAGTGATCGTCATCATGTTTAAACAGTACCTGGTAATTATGAAGCGTGAATTATTTTATATGTGGCGGGACAAAGGTTTACGTTATATTTTGATTGCCGGGCCACTGCTGGGGTTGTTTTTGTTTATGGGAATCTATGATCACCCAAGGATTGACAATATTCCCACTGCGATCGTTAACTTGGACAAGAGCGGTGCCAGCCGCCAAGTTGTTGCTGAGTTGAAGAATACTCAAGATTTAGAGATCATTTATTATCCCAATAGTTTTGAACAACTAGAGGAGTTGATCAAAAGAGGACAGGTGATGGTAGGTGTAGTCATCCCTGAAAATTATAGTAAAAATATTGCCTTGCATCGCCAAACCAAAGTGGCCGTGGTTATTGATGGCGCAAACATGACTTATGCTACAAATGCTGCAAGTGCAGTATTAACGGTGACGCGAACGTTGGGGACCCAAGTAGGGGTTAAAACCTTGATAGCTCAGGGTATGCAGCCGAACCAAGCCCAAGAAGCCTATCAGTCAATCGACTTCCGGGAAGAAGCGTGGTTTAATCCTACCTTAAATTATGCCTATTTCTTGGTGCTTCCTTTAGTACTTAATATCTGGCAGCAGTGTTGTACTCTAGCTTCCTGCATGAATATCATCGGCGAAAATGGGTTCCGAAGCTGGATACAGATCAAGTCTTCCAGGATGTCTATTTTTAAGTTTTTTTTCTGCAAGTCTATCGTCCATATTTTTATTTTTATGCTCATAATATTGCCAGTCTATTTCTTGGCTTTCGTAGTCTTTAAACTTCCCCTTAATTGCGATCTAATTACTTTCCTGTTATATACATTGGTATTTGCAATTTCCCTGCACAGCGTTGGAACACTGATATCAAGTTTGTCCAGGAGTGCGGTTGATGCTTCGCGTTTTGGGATGGTTATCGCTTTGCCATCCTTTGTTATATCCGGTTATACATGGCCCATTGAAGCAATGCCGCAATGGTTTCAGCCTGTGGCCTGGGTCTTTCCCCAGACCTGGTTTTTTCAGGGGATAAACTATCTTGTTTTTAAAAACCCGGGTTGGGAATTTATGGGCCGTTATTTTTTAATTTTAGGTATTATGTCAGTTATCTGCTATAGCTTGGCTGCTTTGTTTACGCACGGTCTTAAGGCACGTTTTAGATAAGAGGTGGTTAACATGAAACAGATTCTGAATATTGCTCACTACGAAGTTATTCAGATATTTAAAGATCGAATTCTTTTATTGATTGTATTTGTCGTTCCATTACTCTATGTATCTTTGCTTGGTATGATTTACGCCTCCAGCATCCTGCAGCATGTGCCTCTCGGAATTGTTGACCTTGACAACTCTGTCGAAAGTCGTGCCGTAGTCTCCGCCTTTGAGAATACGAATAATTTCCAAGTAATACCGGGAATTAATACATATGCAAATTTAGAAAAAGGGATGAAAAACGGTACGATACGGGCGGGGGTAGTGATCCCGGAAGATTACTCCCAAAGGTTATCTCAGCACCAGCTTACGCAGATTTTAACTGTATATGATGGTTCCAACCTGATTTACGGGTATAATACCCGCAGATACTTCCAGCAAGTACTTAATACCTTCAGTGCTGACCATACAGCTGCCTATCTCGGTGGGCTGGGGATGAGCAAGCAAGAAATTACATATGTCATGGATAGCGTCTCTTTTAGCATGCAGGTTTGGTATAATCCAAACTATAGTTATACTACCTTTATCTTTATGGGTTTAGTCATTATAGTCTTACACCAAATCGGTCTTATGGGCATTGGTCTTTCTGTCACCAGGGAAAAGGAAAGGAATTCATGGATCCAGTATCTTTGTGCCGCGGTTCCCCAGTGGAAGATTTTTATGGGCAAAGCTCTACCCTATTTTATAGTGAATTTTTTTAACTATAGTTTATTATTATGGGTTGCAGCTCGGTGTGTAAATGTCAAAATTGAAGGATCACTTGCTTTGATTCTATTGCTTGGCCTAATCTTTAATATCATTATTACTTCTCTGGGGTTTATTATTTCGCTTTATGCGCCCAACTCCTTGCAAGTGACGCGTTATCTCATGTTATTATCAATTCCTCTTTTCTTTATTTCAGGGTACACTTGGCCCGGTACCCATATGCCGGTGTATCTTAACGGACTGGGTAAGCTTATGCCTTACACTTGGATGTCCGAGGGTTTACGTTTGGTTACGGTTAAGGATTTGGGATTTTACTACTTGGACATCACGTTAATAATGATGGGCATCATAGCTGCAGTGACCTCATTTTTCGCCTTAACCTTCTCCAAACGACGGAACCCTGTAGTAGAGGATGGAGTGATGGTAAATAGCGGAATCAATTATCCAGGAAAGAACTCTTGGTGAGACAGGGGGAGACAGGGGGGACGTTTCGTTTGTCTTATTTATTTACGTCTCATTCTTGTTTTATAACTCTTACTTAATTTATTGATTAAATAATTATGAGGCCTTTTTATAACAATACCATAGAAGTAGCTGGTGTACTAAATCCACATAATTTATTATGCAAAAGGAATACATGGAAAAAGCGCGAATACTAGGTAATGTTATAAGTAATGCTAATAAACAGAAAAAATAAGTAAACGGAGGTTTATAGAGTGAGCGTACGTATTGCCATTATCGGAGGCACCGGGGTGTACGACCCCAATATATTGACGGATATTACCGAGGAAAAAGTGGATACTCCCTTTGGCAGTATCAAGGTGAAAGTTGGTAATTACCAGGGCAAGCGGGTTGCATTTATGGCCCGGCATGGCGAAGACCATTCCGTGGCGCCGCACCTTATCAACTACCGGGCTAATATATACGGGCTGCGCATGCTGGGTGTGAAAAATATTTTCGCCACTGCTGCGGTGGGCTCTTTAAATCCAGATATGAAGCCTAAAGATTTTGTTTTCATAGACCAGTTTTTAGACTTTACCAAATCCAGGGCACAAACATTTGTGGAGCAAGGGGTTATACACCTGGATATGACCGACCCGTATTGTCCCCGACTCCGCCAGGTATTGTGCGATGCCGCCCAAAAACAAGGCCTGCCCTACCACAGAACGGGGACGTATGTCTGTATGGAGGGACCGCGCTTTGAAACCCCGGCGGAAATCCGCATGCTTAGCCAGCTGGGAGGAGATGTGGTGGGCATGACCAGCGTGCCTGAAGTGGTGCTGGCCCGTGAAGCCGAAATATGTTATGCCACCATAGTCATGGTTACTAACTTTGCTGCTGGTATATCTCCGGACCGGCTGTCTCACCAGGAAGTGGTGGATGTCATGGATGAGAATGTGCATAATTTAAGAGGTTTAGTTATGGAAGCAATTTCCCGAGTTGATGAACAAGCAGACTGTTCGTGTCAACATCTACCCCAGGACCCGTCTGCGGTAAAATAATTTTGGGCAACGAGAAATGCAGAGTTGGAAAGGATCGGTGTTTACAACTATGGAAACTATGCGCTGGGTTGACGGTTGTTTGGAGATTTTAGATCAGACGCTGCTGCCGGGAAAAGCTGAGTATATCAAGTGCGAGCAATATACAACCGTTTGTGATGCCATTTGCCGTCTAAGTGTACGTGGTGCACCGGCCATCGGGGCCGCCGCTGCCTACGGGTTGGTCCTGGGCGCTGCAGCTCTAAAACCTGCAGGTAAAGATGAATTTATCGCCGCAGTGGAGCAAATTGCCCGGAATTTATCCGTCACCAGACCCACGGCCGTGAATTTGCAGTGGGCTTTAGACCGAATGCTTAGGGTTTTACATAATTACACTTCCGGCAATGTTGAGGATTTGAAGGAAACATTACTGAGAGAGGCGCACGCCATTTATGCCGAAGACCTGGAGAGCAACCGTCGCATGGGCGAGTTTGGTGAAAAGCTGGTTCCCACCAATGCCGCTATTTTAACACATTGTAATGCCGGTGCCCTGGCCACCGCGGGTATCGGCACCGCTCTAGGGGTAATTCGGGCTGCTCACCAGGCCGGTAAAAATATCAGTGTTTATGCTGATGAAACCAGACCGCTGCTCCAGGGAGCCCGTTTAACCACCTGGGAAATGGTACAGGAAAAAATACCGGTAACTTTGTTAACCGATAACATGGCCGGTTACCTGATGGCTTGCGGTAAAGTAGATCTGGTTATTGTCGGTGCGGATCGCATTGCCGCCAATGGCGATGTAGCCAACAAAATAGGCACCTATGGTGTGGCGGTGCTGGCCAAAGAACATGGTCTGCCTTTTTACGTGGCTGCACCCATGTCCACCATTGATTTCAACATAGCCAGCGGGCAGGGGATACCGATTGAGAACCGGGATGATCGGGAAGTGACTTGTTTTGCCGGTCAGCAGGTGGCACCGGAAGGTGTTAAAGTTTGGAACCCTGCTTTTGATGTTACGCCGGCTCACTTGGTCACAGCCATTATCACCGACCGGGGTGTAGCCCGGCCGCCTTATACAGAAACACTGGCGGCGCTGGCCGGTAGATAATACCCGTATACAGTATATGTTTAAAAAACAGGCATGTGTAGTTTAAATCCTTGAAATAGTTTAATATATTTAACCTACCAGCGTTTTTATTCAAAACAACTGGAATTAGAGCTACATTCATATATTGATAAAATCGGACAAATATCTAAGGAGCTGATCTTTTGTCGGACTACGTAATTAGGGACATTAATTTGCATGAACAGGGTCGACTGAAAATAGATTGGGTACGGGCACATATGCCTGTACTTAATGTTATCCGGGAAGAATTTGAAAGGGATCGCCCTTTCCAAGGTGTCCGGATAGCCATGAGCATTCATCTCGAGGCCAAAACAGCTTACCTGGCCGAAGTGCTCAGCGCAGGGGGAGCCGAAGTATCCATAACCGGCTCAAATCCCCTGTCCACCCAGGACGATGTTGCCGCTGCGCTGGCCCATGCCGGTATCAAGGTTTATGCCTGGTACGACGCCACCAACCAGGAATATGATGAACACCTGCGCCTGGTGCTGGGCAATCATCCCCAGGTGGTGATAGATGATGGGGGAGATTTGGTGCACCTGCTGCACACCGACTTGCGGGATCAGGCCTCAGAGGTGCTGGGAGGTGCCGAGGAAACCACCACCGGGGTGTTGCGCTTGCGGGCATTGGAGCGGGCCGGTCAACTGTTGTTTCCCATGATCTCAGTTAACGATGCCCGGTGCAAGCATTTGTTTGACAACCGCTACGGTACTGGCGAGTCGGCTTGGGCCGGCGTATTGCGCACTACCAATCTGGTGACCGCGGGCAAAACCGTGGTGGTTATGGGCTACGGCTGGTGCGGCAAAGGCGTGGCCATGCGGGCCAAAGGTTTGGGTGCCAATGTGATTATTTGCGAAACTGATCCGGTGAAAGCCATCGAAGCATATATGGATGGCTACCGGGTGATGCACAGCAAGCAGGCTGCTTCTGAAGGGGACATTTTTATCACCGTTACAGGGTGCCGGGACCTGCTGCGTACCGGGCATTTCCGGCGTATGAAGGACGGCGCTATTCTGGCCAATGCCGGCCATTTCGATGTGGAAATCAATATTCCGGAACTCGAGCGGGCTTCGGTTTCCCGCCGTACCGTGCGCCAAAACATTGAGGAATTTAAGCTGCCGGACGGGCGTCGCCTGTACTTGCTGGCCGAGGGCAGGCTTGTGAACCTGGCGGCCGGGGATGGTCACCCTGCGGAAATTATGGATATGTCCTTTGCTTTGCAGGCCCTTTCAGCGCTGTACCTCCTGCGGCATGGACGTGAATTGGACAAGAAGGTATATAATGTTTTGCCTGAATTAGACAACCGGGTAGCCGAATTGAAGTTAAAATCACTGGGTATACAAATAGATCGTCTTACCAGCGAGCAATTCAGTTATGTTAATGAATGGCGGTGCGAGTAGCAGAGCGGAATTGCTAACGACAAGTAGTACCTAATGTAGTAGATCCAAGTAAGCAATTGTTATTATTATCAATGAACAGCAACAGGGAGTTTGGGCCAACGGTTTAATGTCATGGCAAAAACTATATTGGGCATAAAGGGGGTTTAATTATGTCTGTTACATTAGAAAAGATCAAGGAACAGGTGTTAAAAATAGGCTTCCGCATGGCCAGTGCCGGTTTAGTGACGGGCACCTGGGGCAATATATCAGCCCGTGTGCCCGGCGAAGGTCTGTTTGTGATAACCCCCAGCGGTATACCTTACGACGTGATGGATAAGATTGATTTAGTGGTTGTTGACGGCAAGGGGCGCGTGATCGAGGGGGAGCGAAAACCCTCCACAGAGTTAATGCTGCATAGAGCTATATACAGCGCTTATGCACATGCAGGTGCTATTGTGCACACCCACAGTATTTATGCCAGTGCTCTGGCAGTAGCAGGTAAAAATCTACCGCCTATTTTGGAGGATCAAGTGCAATTGGTGGGTGGTGCGGTGCCGGTGACCCGGTATGCCCGTGCGGGTACCGCTGACCTGGCCGATGCGGCAGTGGCTGCTCTGGGGCAGGGCAATGCCGTGCTGCTGGCTAATCATGGCCTGGTAGGGCTGGGACGCACGGTGGAGGAAGCGTATCAAGTTTGTCAGGTGGTGGAAAAGGCTGCTCAAGTATACACTTTTGCAAAATTAATCGGGCATGTTGCAGTAATACCACCCGGAGATGTTGCTGTACTGAGGGAGTCCTTCTTGACCAGCTACGGGCAGCAGGATGAAACAATAGAGCGCAAGGTTTGAGTTAGTTTAAGAAAGTTTAAGCAAGTTTAGGCCTGACCCCATTAAGGAGGTTTTTTAATGGCGGATTTACTGATCAAATGTATGGCCGTTTTAACCATGGATGGCGAGGGCGATATAATCCACAATGGTGAAATTGCGGTACGGGATGATGTTATTTATCACGTGGGTCCCAGCGGATCCACACCGGGTGATTTTTCACCGGAACGGGTACTGGATTATCCCCGGATGGTGGCTCTGCCCGGCTTTGTCAACTGTCATACCCATGCTGCTATGACGCTGTTTCGTGGCTATGCTGATGACCTGCCTTTAATGCAGTGGTTGAATGAAAAGATTTGGCCCCTTGAGGCGCTGCTGACCCAGGAGGATATCTATAAGGGTACGCTGCTTTGCTGCGCTGAAATGATCCGTGGTGGAACTACCACTTTTGCAGATATGTATGTTGACATGGGCCGGGTGGCCCAGGCCGCGGATGAGTCGGGCATGCGGGCTGTGCTCAGCCGGGGTATGGTTGGTTTTGGTTCCGCGGGAGAAAAGGCACTGGCGGAAAGCATAGAGTTTATTAAACAGTGGTACGGCGGTGCCGGCGGGCGGGTTGCTTGTATGTTTGGCCCCCATGCCCCCTATACATGCCCGCCGGAATTTCTGAAAAAAGTGATCGCCGCGGCGAAGGAGCTGGATGTAGCCATACACATCCATTTAGCTGAGACCAACGATGAAATAAATGAAATTAATGAAAAGTATGGTCAAACTCCCATAGCTTTAATGGAGGAGACAGGACTTTTTGAACTGCCTGTGCTGGCAGCTCATTGTGTGCATCTGAACGATAATGATATAGCTACTTTAGCACGGCACCGGGTAGGTATAGCCCACAATCCCCAGAGCAATATGAAGTTGGCCAGCGGAGTGGCACCGGTTACCCGCTTGCTGGAAGCGGGAGCGGTGGTAGGTCTGGGTACCGACGGCGCATCCAGCAATAATAATGTGGATATGCTGGAGGAAGTCCGGGCCACGGCCTTGCTGCAAAAGCTGCATACCGGCGACGCCAGCGCATTACCCGCGTATCAAGCTTTATATATGGCCACCGCAGGTGGGGCCCGGGCCCTGGGTATGCAGGATCAAATTGGACGGCTGGTGAACGGTCTTAAAGCCGACATAATTTTAATGGATATGCATAAGCCTCACCTGTACCCGCTATTTGATATTTATGCCCAGATTGTTTACGCAGCAGCATCGGCGGATGTGCACACGGTGATAATTAACGGCCGGGTGGTTATGGAAAACCGCCGTGTATTAACGCTGGACGAGGATGTGATCATGGCTGAGGCCCAACGCTGCGCTGAGTTATTGGTGCAGAGAAGCAATATTGCGAAAAAGCAACAATAAAGATAATGGGTAATTCAAAGGATAAGTTCGTTAATAAACCGCGGTGCAATTTATGTAACGCCCGTATGGTGTGCTCACAATAATTGATGGAAGAAGAAATGTTGAAGACATATTGCTTGATAGCTTCATTTAGTTAAGGGAACATTTGAAAAAGCAGGGGATATTAAATCTCCTGCTTTTCTTGGTTGATGCCCGTAAGGGCATTAATTTTTTCAAATGTGTTTTTTGATTTAAGTTGACTTATTGGGCCACTACCCGAATACTTTTTTCAGTTCCTCTTTAGTTGTTTTCAACTTTCAACACCTGGCACCAGCGTAGGGTGTGGCAGCAACGTAAGGGGGTGAAACGTGGGTTAAATACCCAGTCCGGCCCTCTTTTTCATAATATGTGCCTCAATACCGTCCGCGGCGCTTGCCGGTGTGTCAGCCAGGGCTACTTTGCCGCCGGTTAAGCCTTCCAAATCTTCGGTCAATAGTTTTACAAGCTCCGGACCTCCCGTTACGGGGGGGGTGGGAGCCAGGTGGGTATATAGCCCGAAAGCCAGTGCAAAAATTGCATCGATTGTGGCCTTTTGTTCCAGGTACTGGGGTGCGGTAACCGCCACCGGCAAATCGGAGGTGTCCACACCCAGGGCATTGGCGATTTCCGTTACCAGCATGGACATGCGCCCGGTGTCCGTGCAGGTGCCGAAGCTCAGCACGGGGGGGATGCCCAGTGCTTTACAAATTTCCTGCAGCCCGCTACCGGCCATGGCTACAGCGTCAGTGTTACATAAACCGGCCACTTCCAGGGCGTGGTTGCCGCAACCGCCGCTGATCACCAGTATATCCCGCTTAATTAGCTCCTTGGCTACGTTCACGGTCATATAGTCATGAAGGCCGGTGGCCGGGGTGGTGCAGTTCACCAGTGCTGTCACACCTTTGATTTTACCGGCTTTGATTACGTCCAGCAGCGGGTCCAATTTGCCGCCCAGAGCGTTTAGCACAGCCTCGGTGGAAAAACCGGCTATGGCCTTTTGCACTTTGTTGGGTACTTTGGCTGTGATATTACGTTCCTTGCGCTTTTTATAGTTTTCTATACCCCAGTCAATAAGCTGGCGGGCTGTATTGGCGGCTTCAGGTGGTTTATAGTCAAAATTCTTTTCCACTCCCGGTATACGTACCAGATCGTTTACTGATACCATGGTAATCTGGTACTTTTCAGCGTAAGGTGCAATGTACGGGGGGGAGCAGTTTTCATCCATGGCGAATATGTCGACGGTCCCGGTGGCTAGCAGCGGCTCAATGGCCATCCAGTTACCGGTTAGTCCGTTAAAAACTTCATCCATGGCAAATCGCTGCAGCACTTCCTGGCCGCACTCGATTGACCCCGTTACCTTGATGCCCTTTGCCCCGGCCTGACGGGCCTTTTCCTGATTGGCCGGGTCCTTGGCGGCTAAAATACAGGCCACACCAATCCATGGTTCATGACCATTAAAGACTATATTGACATAATCAGGTTCCATAATCCCCAAGTCCACTTGTACCTCGTGGGGTGATGGCGTACCGAATAAAATATCCTGCACCATTTCCAGCCCGATTTGTGAACCGTAAATGGTGGCAATCCCCAGTCTCAGTGCCTTTTTGGCCATGGAAACGAAATCACCGTCCACGTTGGTCAGGCAGCTGGCCGCGGAATCCTTTATCTCATGCATTACCCCGGCCGGGTAAATAGCCAATTCCCTCCACAGTTTTTTCCGAGGCTCAGGGGCAAAAACCTCTACCATTTTCGGTGGTTCATCGTATCCACTGCTGAGCTGATACATTAAAAAGTCCGCCAGGCGGATGGCGGTTTGTTCCAGGCTGCCGCTTTTATCAATACCCAGCTTGTCACACATCCAGTAAAGCTTGTTGGTGTCGGTAATTTGGTAAGGCGTTTTACCCTCCGCCGTGGATTTTAACGTGCGAAAGGCGTTGTAGGCATGATGCGTATAAGTGGATGTGCCCATCATATTGCGAAGTAACATGTCCCGCATGGCCATGGCGTTGCGGTCTATGCCACAAGTGCCGTGCGTGGCCCCCGCCTTGTCGGAGATGCGGCACGGTCCGCCGGTGCAAAGCTGGCAGCTTACACCTTCCACGCAAAACCCGCAGCGAATTTTGGATTGGGGATCATAGCGGTCAAATACGTTACTGAGGCCATCATTGTGTATGCGTTCATACATTTCTTGCACTGAATCATGGACGCTGATGCGACCATCTACCCGGTGTACTGCTTCCCTTGGCATAAGATACCTCCATTTGCAAAGTTTAATTTATTTTTTTAAATTGAGAGGTATTTTATGCATACTTCGCCAAAGGGAATAAGCTATATGTAACAGGTGGTGTCCGTTATCATAAAAACTAACAAACAAGTACTTATCTTCAATGGTGCCGTGTTAGGTTATGATGTTTACAATAAATTGTATATGCAAAGTATCATAATACAGATATAATTAATTATTATTACTAAAATGTTTAAGTACAGGTGGATAACGTGAGGTTAAAATTCGACATGCAAAAACTAGCGGATATTATAGGACAGTATAAGCAAATAGTGGCTGTTTATCTTTTTGGTTCATCATTGGACGAAAAGGTTCTCGAACCGAGGGATGTTGATTTGGCATTGCTTTTTAACAGTCCGCCTCAAAGTAACGTAGATTTATATGTTGCACTTTACCCGGCATTATTAAAAGTCTTTGCTCCTTTGGAAGTGGATCTTTTGTTTATGCATTCGGTGGGGTTGCCCCTGTGCTTTGAAATCATTAGTACGGGAAAAGTGATTTACTGTGCGGATGCTGACCGGCGCACCGATTTTGAAGATAATATTACCAGGGAGTATCTTGACTTTAAATATCATTTGGAAATTGCCCGCCGGGAATATTATGAAGAGATAATGGAGGGAAATTTGTTTGTTTAATCAGCAGTTGATAACTGAAAGACTGGAATTAATACGTTCTTCGGTTTTACGATTAAAGGCATTGACAGGCATGTCTTTGGAAGATTTTCAGGGTAATGAGGATGCCCAGGATATTGCTGAAAACAGGTTGCGTAAAGCACTGGAAGCGTTATTTGATTTAGGTCGTCATATAGCAGTTAAATCCGGGGCGGGTATACCTCATGATTACCGGTCCGTTATTGCCATGTTAAGTGAAAAGGATATATTACCGGCAGATTTTTGTCATGAGATTACAGGAATGGCTGGTTACCGGAACCGTTTGATGCATGAGTATAACAAGGTTACTGTACCGGAGCTTTATGATATATTGCAGACGAAATTGAGTGATTTTGAGCTGTTTTGCCAGTATATAACAAAATATTTGACAAAGCAATGAAAAGAACCATTGTTGGTAAAAGCTTTGACCGTTAAACCGGCCAAAGCTTTTGTCGTTGGTATACCGCTGAAAAGGATTGGGTTGTATTGCGTTGTGCTTTACTTGACCGTGATATAATGTTTAATTGTTACTCTTTGGTTCCGCCCCCACAGCACCCTCCCGGCGTGCAACCGGTGTTTTCCGGCTTGTTGCCGCAGCAGGTGGTGGCTTTCGTACTTAAATCTGCGGGTGCGCCTACAGCATTAGGCAGAAAAGGTTTGGATATTACCTTGGATAGTATTTCACTTCCACATTCAGGACATTTGATTTGGTCGTTATCCCTGCCGGGTATTTGTAATACTTCAAACACTTTGCCACAACCACATTTATATTCATATATCGGCATACCCTTTCCCCCTTTCTTTTTAAGATATATTCTAAATCCAAACATTACTTATTCGTTGCAAATGAATATAATCCTTTTAGATTAGGAGCATAATATTAACTTAAAACAATAAGACCTGCTACTTTTTCCTTATGGTTTTCAGTACTGTTTTGGCGCTGGTGGCCGCGAAACTGAAAAAGCCTTTGTTTCGTTTAAGTACGTCTTCCAGGGCGTTTAGTACATAATCAATTTCTTCTTTGTTGACAATTAAGGGTGGTTCCAGCCTGATTACATTGGGGTTATTTAATGTATACGCAGTCACGATACGGTGTTTATTAAGAAGCTCACCGGCCACCATACTACCCAGGTATTCATTGGAAAGCTTAGAGACTACACCCATTGTGGCCTTGTTAGCCAGATTGCCTGGTTGAGCCAGCTCAATGCCGATCAAAAGTCCTCTCCCCCGCACCTCTTGTAGTAGGGGGTATCTTTTTTGTAAATTTTTCAGTCCTGTCATGAAATAGCGGCCGTTTTCCCCGGCTGCTTCCGAAAGGTTTTCTTTAACCAGTACCTCTATAGTCGCTACACCGGCGGTAGCAGCCCAGGTATTGCCTCCGAAGGTTGAGGTATGCAAAGTGGCTTTTTCCACGTTGCCGTAAGCTTTATGCCAGATGTCTTCAGTAGTAATGAATGCTCCTATAGGCATAATTCCTCCCCCCAGTGATTTAGCCAAGCACATAATATCCGGCTCCACGTTTTCATGCTGGCAGGCAAACATGGCCCCGGTGCGGCCAAAACCGGTCTGAATTTCATCGGCGATGAATAAAGTCCCGGCTTCCCGGCAAGCCTGTGCAGCTTCGGGCAGGTAGCCCGGGGGTGGTGTAATTACGCCGCCTTCGCCCTGGATGGGTTCTACTATGAAAGCCGCGGCCTGGTGTTCCTTTAATGTACGGCGAAGCGCGTTAATGTCACCGAACGGCACTTCAATGCATTCACTCAATAGTGGCTCGAAAGGTTTGCGGTATTTATCCCGTCCCGTCACGGACAGGGCACCGAAGGATTTGCCGTGAAAAGAGTTTTGGCAAAAAATAAACCCTTTTTTCCCTGTGGCGGCCCGAGCCAATTTTAACGCTCCTTCTATCGCCTCGGCACCGCTGTTGCCTAAAAATGATTTTTTTAACTTGCCCGGGGTGATTACAGCTAAGTTATGCAGCAGCGCCGCTGCTATCGTAGGCACGCTGGCTTGCAGTAAATTAGGCATTTCTTTGACCTGCTCCAAAGCTGCGATAATCTGCGGGTGATTGTGCCCCAGGTTAAGTGAGCCATAACCGCCCAGAAAATCGAGGTAATCATTGCCGTCGCTGTCCCATAGCCGGGTTCCTTGAGCCCGGACGAACTGCCGGTCAAAGTTCAGCATACCCATCAAATTAACCAGACTGGCATTGCCGTAATGCTTATGTAATGTTCTGACCTCTTCCCTTTGCAGGGATTGGGCTTTAGTTACGGAAATAATCAATTCGGGCGACACTATGGATGCATGTTCATTAATCCCCAAGATAATACCTCCCTGGTTTGTGCAAAATTTTGTGCACAATAATAATGTATCATGTTAATTAGGGAGTGTCAATTTGAGTGGCTTTGGAATTGGCATTCTTGCAGGCCTTTTGCTTGGCTTTATAAAGAAATTACTTATAATTTTAGGTGCCACTCGACCAGGTTTGGCTTAAGTTTGATAGGAATTGCTTTGATATTGTGTTAGTGCTGTAAATAAAAGTGGGGCTAAAAGGAGTTGCTTGACAACGCTACTTAAATTAAGTAAAATTTAGCTGTAAAGTAATTTTACTTTATATAGAAAGGTTATTTGTGCTTATGGATAAGGTTATCATGATGACTTTGCTATACGATTTTTACGGACCACTGTTGACTGAAAGACAGCAAAAGTTCATAGAGTTGTATTACGAAAATGATTATTCCCTGGGGGAAATTGCTGAAAACTACGGGGTTAGCCGACAGGCGGTGCATGATACACTTAAAAGAGCGGAAAATATACTGGCTAATTACGAAAATAAACTGGGATTGATCGATAAATTTTTAATGCAGCGCAATAAACTGGCCGAGGTTGCCCGGTTGCTGGAAGATCCTCGGGAACCTTCGTCCCAACAGCTGGCCCGGGCCAGGGGGATATTGCAGGAATTGCTGGAGATGGACAGGGGGTAAAAATATGGTTTTTTCCGGTTTAGCTGAGAAACTCCAGGAGACCTTCAAAAAATTACGGGGCAAGGGGCGGCTCACCGAAGAGGACGTCGACCAGGCGCTAAAGGAAGTACGCCGGGCCCTTATCGGCGCTGATGTTAACTTTTTGGTGGTCAAGGATTTTATCGCCCGGATCAGGGAAAGGGCTGTGGGCATAGACGTTTTGCAAAGTCTTACTCCCGCCCAACAGGTTATTAAAATTGTGCATGATGAATTGACTTCACTGATGGGAGGCACCCGGAGCAAAATAGAGCTGGCCCCGTCACCACCCACGGTGGTGATGATGGTGGGATTGCACGGGGCCGGTAAAACCACCACTACTGCCAAACTGGCCAATCACATGCGCCGCCAGGGGCGTCGGCCTTTGCTTGTGGCCTGTGACATCTACCGCCCGGCTGCTATCAAGCAGCTGCAGGTACTGGGTGGGCAATTGGATGTGCCTGTATTTAATATGGGTGACAGCGTGGCTCCGCCGGACATTGCCCGTGCAGCTGTGGAAAAGGCCCGCCGGGAGGGCAATGACCTGGTAATCATAGACACCGCCGGCCGGCTGCACATTGATGAGGAACTAATGACTGAATTGCATAACATTGTGGAAACCGTCGGACCCAATGAAATATTACTGGTGGTTGACTCAATGACCGGCCAGGATGCCGTTAACGTGGCTAAAACATTTAACGAGCGTTTATCTTTAACCGGGGTGGTACTCACTAAACTGGACGGGGATACCCGGGGTGGGGCGGCCCTTTCGGTTAAGGCGGTTACCGGATGCCCCATTAAGTTTGTTGGTATGGGTGAAAAATTGGATGCCTTGGAAGATTTCCACCCTGACCGGATGGCCGACCGTATTTTAGGCATGGGTGATATGCTTACTTTGATAGAAAAAGCCCAGGCCAACTTTGATCAAGAACAGGTGGAAAAGCTTAACAAACGCATCCGGAGCATGGAATTTACCCTGGATGATTTTGTCCAACAGTTAAACCAGGTTAAAAAAATGGGTCCCATCGACCAAATCCTGGGCATGATCCCCGGCCTGGGCGGGGTGAAGAAACTCAAGGATTTGGAAGTGGATGATAAAGATCTGGTTTTTGTGGAGGCCATCATTAATTCCATGACCCCCTGGGAGAGACAGCATCCCCAAGAGATCAACGGAAGCCGGCGCAGGCGCATTGCCAGGGGCAGTGGTACCAGCGTGCAGGAAGTTAACCGCTTGCTTAAACAGTTTGAGCAGACTAGAAAGATGATGCGCCAGTTGATGGAAATGGAGAAGAGTGCAAAGAAAGGAAAGAAAGGTTTGCTCGGTTTTGGGAAAAACCGATCACCATTTCAATGATCAAATATATCTACACCAGCTAAAGGAGGTGAGCACAGTGGCAGTGAAGATCAGGCTTAAGAGAATGGGGGCCAAGAAAAAGCCGTTTTATCGGATAGTGGTGGCTGATTCCCGCTCTCCCCGGGACGGTCGTTTTATAGAAGAAATTGGCTATTACGACCCGCTAAAGACCCCGGCCGTAATTAATATCAACGAAGCCAAAGCGGCGGAGTGGTTGCGTAAGGGTGCACAACTTACGGATACTACTAAAGCGCTGTTTAATAAGGTTGGTATCAATAAAAACGTTGCCGGTGGCGAAGGCCAGTAAATGACCAGTAATTTGAGGAGGTTTATCCGATGAAGGAGCTGGTGGAAACTTTGGCCAAGGCCCTCGTCGACCATCCTGATATGGTGACCGTTGATCTGATCGAAAAAGAAAAATCTTGTGTAATTGAATTGCGGGTTGCCCAGGATGATATGGGTAAGGTTATCGGTAAACAAGGTCGTATTGCCAGGGCCATTCGGGCCGTTGTTAAGGCGGCAGCCACAAAAGAACACAAAAAGGTCACCGTAGAGATTATATAATTTTATAAGGCAACAAACAAAGGGGGCAACTGCCCTCTTTCGTGTTATGTATCATATGAAAACCCGATAGCGCTGTAGATTAGTCAGAACTTGGATAATAATTGGATAATAATATGATACATAGCATTACATACGTATGTCTCTTAAGATGATGGTTGTTTTGTACCTATTTATGACATAATGGTGATAACTTGTTTTATTTTTGGGGTGATGTATTTGCCGGGTGTAGAAGATCAATATATAACCATTGGTAAAATAGTTAATACCCAGGGACACCGGGGCGAGGTCAGGGTTATACCGTTAACGGATTTCCCCCAGCGGTTTTCCACTATGAATAAGGTTCATGTTGGTCATAATGGTAAAACCGATTTAATGAACGTTGAAAAAACCTATCAACATAAAAAGTTTATTATCATTAAGTTTATGGGTATCGAGGATATGAATACTGCAGAAACCCTTAAGGGGGCTCATTTGCTGATCCCCAGGGATGAGTTGATGCCGCTGCCCGAGGATTCGTTTTATATCTTTGATATAGTGGGCATGGAAGTGTTTACTGAGGATGGGCGTTTTCTGGGGCAAGTGCGAGACGTGTTGCAAACCGGTGCGAATGATGTGTTTATCGTTGAAGGTGTGGTGAAACGTCCACTGCTGCTGCCGGCGTTGAAAAAAGTGGTACGTAATGTCGATATGGTGCACAAGAAAATGATTGTTTGTTTGCTGGAAGGGTTGGAAGAGCTATCATGAAAATAGATGTGCTTACATTATTTCCGGAAATGTTCTCCGGCCCCTTTGACAGCAGCATTATTAAGCGGGCCAGGGACAGGGGGCTGTTGGAAATATGCTTTACAGATATCCGGGATTTTTCAGGAAATAAGCATAATACCGTGGACGATACCCCTTACGGTGGCGGTGCCGGTATGGTGATGCAGACCCCGCCCATTATGCGGGCGCTGGAGTATGTGCGTAACAAAAGGGGCGGTATGCCTGCCAGGGTGGTATTGATGTGCCCCACGGGTTTAACTTTTGACCAGTACTGGGCCCGGGATTTGGCCCGGGAGGAACACCTGGTGATAATTTGCGGACACTACGAAGGCGTTGATGAGAGAGTGCGTGAGCTGGCTGTAACGGACGAGTTGTCCATAGGTGATTACGTGCTCACCGGTGGTGAGCTGCCGGCCATGGTGGTGGTGGACGCTGTCTCCCGGATGATTCCCGGCGTTCTTGGCGAAAAGGCCTCTGCTGAAGAGGATTCCTTTTACCAGGGGTTACTGGAATACCCGCAGTACACCCGCCCTTGTGTCTACGGGGAATTATCCGTACCCGAGATTTTGATGAGCGGTCATCACGAAAGAATAAGGCTTTGGCGTCGCCGCCAGGCCTTGCTTAAAACATTGGAGCGACGCCCCGACCTGCTGCGTGAAGAAGTGCTCAATAGTGAAGACAGGGGTATTCTTCGTGAGATTATGGAACATATTCAGGGGATTATAAAAAGGTAAGCATTTAACAACACCCGGCACCAATTGATTTACTTTGGCAGGCAGATAGTTTGTCCTGGTAAAAGTTTTAACGGGTCGATGTATGGATTGAGCTCCAGCAGATCTTCAATGGTGGTTCCGGTTGCCAGGGCGATGGTGTACAGGGTGTCACCTTGATTTACCACCCAAAATACGCCCGAGGGACAAATTCTCTCCGGGGGGAGGCAAATTTGTTGGCCAATTTGTAGGTTTGCGGGGTCACTGTCGGGATTTAGACGCTCCAATTCGGCAGTTGTGGTGCCTGCAAATGATGCCATTAAATAAAAGGTATCTCCCGGCTGAACTATCCAAAAACGACCGGAAGGACATGGTTTTTGATTGGTTGAATCGGGCATGGCTTACCTCACCTTCCCAGCTTGTGTTACCTTTGCCGGGGATATTAATATGAACATGAATTGAATCTCTCCTTATTAAAATCAGCTGCCAAGCTTTTATATAGTTTATGAATATACTTTGTAAAGATTGCTATTGAGCTTAAACGATTTATTTACCATGTCTAGTTTTTATTAGATAAGGCCATTATAAAACTACTATGTTTTATAATGGAGGCAATGGTCATGATAGCGCTGCGTGCAGTATTAGTAATAATCAGCATTTGTTTTGCTATTGCTGTATACCCCATGTCGTCACCAGCCGGGGAACAGGCCGACCATGTGGCCGGAGTGTGTTATGAATATATTGACCAGCATGGCAGTATTGTGACCCTTACATCACGTGAGCCCGCCAGGGGCGATGAAATAATCAATGCAAAGGGATTCCATTACCGGGTGGTCAGTGTGGATGGTAATACAGCCCGGGTCAACCTGATGGGAAAAGATAAAAACCTGCTTTCTTATATGGATTATTATGCTAAAACCAAAGATGTGGCGGTTATTTCGAATCAAGAGTGGCGCGAGCGTCCAGTGGGCATTTATCATACTCATTCGGATGAATCATATTTACCTACCGACGGGGCAGCTTCCATTCCTTTCAAAGGGGGTATTTTTCAAGTGGGGGAAAATTTTACTGATGCACTTAAGGACCAAAAAATAAAAGTGCTTTACAATAAAACACCCCACGATCCCCATGATGCCAATGCTTATTACCGGTCCCGGCGGACAGCCCTCAAGTTGTTGAAGCAAAACCCGGTAGCTATTTTTGATGTGCATCGGGACGGTATAGACGATCCTGATTTCTATCGTCGTATTGTATCAAACCAGGATGTCACCCAAATTCGTCTGGTGGTGGGCAGGCAGAATCCAAAAATGTCTGCCAATCTTGACTTTGCCAAGCGATTAATGGCTTATGTAAATAAAAAAAATCCCGAATTGGTTAAGGAAATATACATGGCACGGGGCAACTATAACCAGGATTTGATTTCTACGGCACTGCTGATTGAAGCCGGTACGTATACCAATCAAAAGCCGGAGGCGGAAAACGGTGTTGCCCTTTTAGCTAATGCCGTCCCGGAAATGCTTGGCTTAACGCCACCCCCCCAGCCAACACAAACTGAATTACCAAAAGCCGGTCATCAGGGTTGGAAAACAGCTCTATTAATTACGGCAGTGGTTCTAATGATAGGAATAATATTTGTGTTTATTAACAACCCGAAAAATAAAATTAAGGAGTATATATTAAATAAGATGGGTATGTTGAACAGGCTTAAAAAGTAAGACGGAAGTATAGCATTTTATGGGCTGTTGCACCATGAAAAGGTTTGTGATATAATTTTCCTTGTTTATTACGGTGGTCCGCTGTCCCGAATAATGACGGGATATGAACATCTGGGGGGAAGGAGGTTACAGCATGGATTTAATTAAGGCTATTGAGCAGGACCAATTTAAAGATAATATTCCTGATTTTCGCCCTGGTGATACTGTTAAGGTGCACGTTAAAGTAGTGGAAGGCAACCGGGAACGGATCCAGGTGTTTGAGGGTGTGGTGATCAGACGCCGTGGTGGTGGGCTTGGTGAAACGTTCACAGTGCGCCGTGTATCTTACGGAGTTGGTGTAGAGAGAACGTTCCCTCTGCATTCACCACGTATTGATAAAATAGAAGTTACTAAGCGAGGACGTGTCCGCAGAGCCAGACTATACTACCTGCGCAAATTGCGCGGCAAAGCTGCTCGTATCAAGGAAATTCGCCGCTAGGGCTACAGGGACTGCTGATAAGACAGTCCCTTTTTAAATGAAATAAATTAGATTTAATTAGATTGATGATGAAATTAATTGAGGGGATAGAGATGGAAAATCCAGGTCGGGATCAACTGGCGAAAAAAAGAGATAAGGGTAAGTTGGCAATAATGGAGATCTTTGAGTCGGTAGCCATAGCGGTTTTGCTGGCCGTTGTAATTAGGATGTTTATATTCCAGCCTTTTTATATCCCTTCCGAATCCATGGTTCCCAGCCTGCAGGTGGGTGATAGAATTATTGTCAGTAAATTTAACTACCATTTTAGTGAACCAAAACGGGGCGATATCATGGTATTCAAGTACCCCCTAGACCCCAGCAGGGACTTTGTGAAACGAACCATCGGCACCGGCGGTGAGAGTCTGGCTATACGCAATAGCCAGTTATATATCAATGGCCGGCCAGTGCAGGAGGATTACCTGCCAGAGGGTCTTTCATTTGCAGATTTCGGGCCGGTTGAAGTGCCGCAAGATAGTTATTTCATGATGGGGGATAATCGTAATAACAGTGATGACAGCAGGGTCTGGGAAGCATTGCCGGAAGAAAATATTATTGGCAAAGCGGTATTGATTTACTGGCCTTTGGATCGCATAAGGTTGTTATAAAGGCATGTTAGCGAGTGCGTTATATTGTAGTTTCATAGCCTCCAGTTGCTATAAATAGTATCTATGGCCAAAATGATCAGCAAATAGTGATACTATTGATAATCTGATCATTAACCGGAGATTCTATTAATAATACTGTAATTTTGCAACCTTTCAACTTTTTAATCTTTCAACACCCGGCACCATGCATAAGTGCTGCCGGTACGAATAAGCTAGGTATTAAAAAGGATCAGTGAAAAAATGGATATCCAATGGTACCCGGGGCATATGGCCAAAGCCCGCAGGCAGGTACAGCAGAATCTGCAGATGGTTGATGTGGTTATTGAATTGCTGGATGCTCGCATACCGGCCAGCAGTAGAAATCCCGATATCAACGCTATTTTAAAGGATAAACCCAGACTTGTGGTACTTAATAAGTCGGATCTTGCTGATCCGGAAATCACCGCGGTTTGGCTGGATTATTTTACCAGTAAGGGCTTACCGGCGGTGGCTGTGGATGCGCACCACGGGGCGGGCGTAAAAAAAATGGTTGCTCTAACCGAGCGGTTGGCCCAGCCGGCAATAAAGAAATATATGGCCAGGGGAAGACTTGCCCGGTTGGCACGTTGTATGGTGGTGGGTGTGCCCAATGTGGGCAAGTCCATGCTGATTAATAGGCTGGCCGGCAAAAAGGCGGCCCGCACAGGCAATCGTCCGGGAGTAACAAGAGGTGAACAGTGGATTAAGTTAGGTGGAAAATTGGAGCTGCTGGATACGCCGGGTATACTCTGGCCCAAATTTGAAGATCCTGAAACGGCTTATAAACTGGCGGTTACCGGGGCTATTAAAGAGCAGATATATAATCCAGAGGAAATATGCACAAAGCTGGTGCAGTGGTTGCTGGATAACGCCCCCGATGCGCTGGCCAAACGCTATAAGCTGAGGGATTTGCCGGAAAATGTCTGGGAGGTTATCGAAAAAATCGGTGTCTACAGGGGCTTTTATCTTTCCGGAGGAAGGATTGACGAGTATAAAACAGCTGTATTTATCATCAAGGAGTTTCGTGAGGGCAGCTTGGGGAAGTATAGCCTTGAATTACCTTTGCAGTAAGTAAAAAAACAATAAAAATATTTTATTAAGGGCAGGGATTTTAAGCTCAATAGCGAAAAAAAATATAAGCTTAGCTTTTATGTCGGAGAAATAATGTGGATATACTTTCTTTAACCGTAGCCCAAATTAAAGAGCTGGCCGGTCGAAACGGCGGTCCTACTGATGATTTGCTGCAGGCTATGGCGCTTGATAAACGTTCTGCCGTGCAATCGCTGTACAGGCACTATATCATCGCCCGGCAAAAGCAAAATGATAATTTTAGACGCCTGGAAAGAATGAAAGTGTACGAGCGTTCTTTAAAAAAGCCAGGATGCGGCATTGTGGCCGGTGTGGATGAGGCGGGTCGGGGTCCGCTGGCCGGACCGGTGGTGGCGGCAGCTGTAATACTACCTGAGGTGTTTTTGCTTGAGGACTTGGATGATTCCAAAAAAATAGCTCCTGTCAGGCGTGCCAAACTTGATACGGTTATTAAAAAGACTGCGCTAGCTTGGTCGGTAGGTATTTCCACCGTTAACGAGATCGATTTATACAATATACATCATGCCACTATGCTGGCCATGCTGCGGGCACTTAATAGCTTAGACATGAGACCTGAACTTGTACTGATTGATGGGCGATTTACCCTGCCTGATACCAATATTGATCAAAAAGCGATAGTGGGTGGTGACGGGCTGTGCCCCTCTATTGCTGCAGCATCTGTAGTGGCTAAAGTAACCAGGGATAGGTTGATGCAAATTTATCATTTGTTATATCCGGAATATGGCTTTGATTCCCACAAAGGTTACGGTACCGCCGCCCATTTGGCAGCACTGTCGGTATTTGGCCCGTGTCCTGTGCACAGGCGTAGTTTTGCTCCTGTTAAACAGTTAGTTAATGATCTAAGTTAAGTTATCAATTGATGTATTATTGTAAAAATATTAACCAATGCATCAAAACATTTCCGTCAGGTATGCGACACATTATGAAAAATCTGAAATGCATGCTTGCTATATGTTTAAAATATAATTGTGCGCCAGGGAGTTACGGAATTCACAATTATAATTTCTTTTACTCCCCGGTTTTATCATCAATTACTTTTTTTGTTAGTTAAAAATTATCAAGAAAGGGGGGAAAAAAATGTCAGACTGGGCGGGAGTATTTATATTTCTAGTAGTAGGAATTATTTTTGGCGCAGGGGGTATTGCAACCGGATATCTTCTTTCACCGAAACGGGTTACTCCGTTAAAGCTGGAAGTATATGAATGCGGTATGCCGACCCAGGGATCCACATGGGTGCAGTTTAAAACCAACTACTTTCTTTACGCATTGCTTTTTGTCATATTTGATGTGGAAACTATTTATCTGTATGCCTGGGCGGTTAAATTCCAGAGCCTGGGATTGTTTGCATTTATTGAAATGATCATATTCGTCTTTATATTAATCGTTGGCTTGTGGTACGCCTGGAAGGAAGGTGCGTTGGAATGGCAGTAGATAATGGGAAACAAATAAAAACAGCCCAAAAAGACATTTGGCCGGCGGAATATTTCGGGGATAACCCGGATTACAAGGAGCCGCCCGAACTGAGCAGGTTAATTCATCTAACCACGGTGGATAAAGTATTGAATCTAGCCCGCGGTTACTCTATTTGGCCGCTGGGTTTTGGTTTAGCTTGCTGTGCCATTGAGGGTCTAATGGCGACCCAGGACCCTCGTTATGACTTGTCCCGTTTTGGTTGGGAGGTTAACCGCGGTACCGCCCGCCAGGCCGATGTGATGGTTGTTTGCGGTACCGTAACCACCAAAGCGGCGAATTTTATAGTGCGCTTATGGGAACAGATGACTGAGCCCAAGTGGTGCATGGCCCTTGGCGGTTGCGCCATATCCGGCGGGCCCTTTGTGGATTCCTACCATGTGGTGCCCGGAGTCAATAAACTGATCCCGGTGGATGTTTATGTGCCCGGTTGCCCGCCCAGGCCAGACGCGGTGATAGAAGGATATCTTATGCTGCAGGCTAAAATTCTTGATAATAGGAAGTTCCTGGAGAAATATAAAGGCAAGGTGGTGACGGGTTGAGATGATAGAGGATGCAACTACGCTGGTTGATGAGCTTGGTAAAAAGTTTGACTATGTGGAAGTAAACGAGCAGTCGACCGTCATCATTCCCGCGGATAAACTGCTGGAATTTATGCAGGCCTTAAAAGATGACTATGGTATGGACTTTTTGACCAACGAGACGGCGGCGGATTATCCCGAGGAAAATAAATTCGAAGTGGTGTATAATGTCAGTTCCATAGAAAATGGAATTACCATAATGGTAAAGACCTCCGTAGATAGGGACAATCCGGAATTACCTTCGGTATTTTCTGTCTGGGGTGGGGCGAACTGGCAGGAGCGGGAAATATATGACCTGATGGGTGTTGTATTTACCGGCCATCCCAACCCGAAGCGCATTTTGCTGGATTATGATTATGAAGGACACCCGCTGCGCAAGGATTTCCAATGGAAAGGTGGCAGGGAGTAACTCATGCTTAAAACGCAAGAATATAATTTAAACCTTGGCCCACAGCACCCCAGTACGCACGGTGTCTTTCGGATTCTCCTGACCCTTGATGGCGAAAGAGTAGTCAAAGCCGAGCCTATTCCGGGTTACCTGCATCGTGGTGTTGAAAAACTCGCGGAAGCACGTACCTATACCCAGTTCATTCCTTATACCGACCGGTTGGATTACCTGGCGGCCATGCTCCAGAACTGGGGCTATGTGATGGCTGTGGAAAAGCTGATGGGTATAGAGGTGCCGGAAAGGGCCGAATACATGCGGGTTATTTGCGGTGAGCTTTCCCGCCTGGCCAGTCACTTGATTGCCATCGGCACCTACTCGATGGATACCGGTGGTGTTACAGGGTTCGAGCTTGCCTTACGGGAACGCGAAACAACCATGGACCTGCTGGAGGAATTGACCGGTTCCCGGATGACCTTAAGCTATGCCCGCATTGGCGGTGTGGCGGCTGATGCGCCCGAGGGCTGGTTGGACAAAGTGGATAAATTCATGGATAAAATGCCGGCTTATATTGACGAGTATGACGGTTTAATCGCCGGTAACGAGATATTCCAAGCTCGGACCATGCAGGTGGGGGTGATTAAGCCGGAAACGGCCATCAGTTACAGCCTAAGTGGGCCGAATTTAAGGGGCAGCGGTGTAAACTATGACCTGCGCAAGGCCAAGCCTTACAGTGTTTATGACCGGATTGATTTTGATGTGCCGCTGGGCACTAACGGCGACTGCTATGACCGGTTTTACTGCCGGCTCCAGGAGATGCGTCAGATAGTGAGGATTCTTAAACAGGCCGTAGCACAAATTAAAGAAGTCGATGGCCCGGTTATCGGCAAAGTGCCCAAAGTGCTTAAGCCACCTAAAGGAGAGGCTTACGAGGAAATTGAGAGTTCAAAGGGCATCATTGGCTACTATGTGGTCAGCGATGGCAGCGCCAAGCCGTATCGTATTCACGTACGCAGAGGGTCCTTTATTAATCTGGGTTATCTCGATGAATTGCTGCGCGGTGTTCTGTTAGCTGATGTTATAGCAATTTTAGGTAGTCTGGACATTATACTTGGTGAAGTGGATTGTTAACAAATATGGGAACATAGGGGAGAAGAGTATGTTCGAAAATTTATTTGTAGGCATAGCCGAAGGGCTACGATCTTCTCTCGGTGGCCTACCCCTGGAAATAAATGAGGCCATCGTAATGTTGGTCAAGCTTGTTGGTATCCTCTTGTTTATCTTACTCAGTGCTCTGTGGCTGGTGTACATGGAGCGAAAGATTGCCGCCTTCATGCAAGCCCGTCTCGGCCCCAACCGAACCGGCCCTAAGGGACTTTTGCAAACCACGGCTACTATCGGCAAGTTGATGGCAAAGGAGATCTTTATCAACAAAGAAGCGGATAAAGTATGTTTTTTACTTGCTTCGACTTTGATTTTCGTGCCTACGTTGATGGTGTTGGCAGTGATACCCTTCGGTAAAAACATGGCGGCCATTGATATGAATATCGGTTTACTGTATCTTATCGCTATTACTTCATTGGATGTGATACTTTTTTGGCTGTCCGGCTGGGCCTCCAACAATAAATATTCATTGATCGGCGGTATGCGTTCGGTAGCCCAGATGGTTAGTTACGAATTGCCTATGGTAATAGTTCTCCTGGGCGTAGTCATGCTTACGGGGACCTTGAATCTATCCGAGATTATTGAAGCTCAGGAACACACCTGGTTTATCTTTACCCAGCCGATTGCCTTTATAATTTACTTTATATGTGGTTTGGCGGAATGCAACCGTACCCCGTTTGACCTAGTCGAAGGTGAGTCCGAGCTGGTCCAAGGGTTTAGCACTGAGTACAGCGGTATGGCTTTTGCTATGTTTTACCTGGCTGAATACGCCAATATGGTAGTGATTTGTTTCATGACCGCAATTTTGTTCCTTGGTGGTTGGCAAGCGCCCTTTGGCTGGGACTTTATTCCATCCTGGTTGTGGTTATTCCTCAAGATGTATGTCATGATGTTCCTGATGATGCAGATTCGCTGGACTTACCCCCGTTTCAGGGTAGACCAGCTCATGGGGTTTGGCTGGAAGGTGCTGCTGCCCCTTTCCCTGGCCAATGTCTTTATAACTGGTGCAGGGATGTACATTTACCGGGCGATAGGGTGGTGATGGTATGTTTGGTAAAGGATTAGTAAAAGGTTTAGTGATTACCTGGAAAGAGTTTTGGACACCCAAGGTAACTATTCAGTACCCGGAAGAGCAGCCCCCGGTGCCGGAGCGCTTTCATGGAAGGTTATCTATAGAAGTTGATAAATGCATAGCCTGCGGAATGTGTGTCAATGCCTGTCCAAACAAGGTAATAGAGTTGAAGAAACAGAAGGTTGGTAAAAAACAGTTTCTAACTGATTATGTACAGAATGTCCAGTACTGCCTGTTCTGCGGGTTGTGTGTGGAAGCCTGTCCCAAAGATGCACTGCATTTTACTGCGATATTTAATATGAACCAATATTTTTACGATAACCTTCCGGTTGTTTTGGTACAGCGCGAAGCACCCGCTGAACCGGTGGAGAAAGAAGAACCGGCGGCCAAGGCAGGTAGTGGGGACAAAGTTAAGCCTAAACCCAAGGCCAAGGTTGATAAATCTGTGCCTGCTGCCGCATCCGAGGTTGCCGCCGGCAAGGCTCCCGATAAGGAGGGTCAGTAACCGATGGAAACCAGTATATATAGCGTAATTGCATTTTACGGTTTGACTGTTACTATTCTGGGCAATGCCACACTGGTGGTGTTTGCACGTAATATTGTACACTCGGTTTTGTTTCTGGCTGTTACCTTCATATCCATGGCCGGGCTGTTTTTATTGCTGGATGCCGACTTTATAGCCGCTATACAAGTGCTGGTATATGCCGGTGCTGTTTGTATTATGGTGGTATTCGGTGTCATGCTGATCCAGAGGCCTGATATGAAGAATACCAATTTGTTCAATGGTCAGCTGTTTGCAGGTGCCGGTCTGGTGGCCCTGGTGGTGGCCATGTGTGCTGTATTTGCCGGTCGTACCGCCTGGACTGAGCTTGTGACGACGCAAGCGGTGCCTGAAAACACCATACACGCCATTGGTGCGTTGCTAATGAGCAAATATGTAATCCCGTTTGAAGTAGTGGCCATTCTTTTACTGGTGGCGCTTATTGGTGCCATTGTCATAGCCAGAGATGATGCCGGTGCAGTTGCCGTGGATGAGGGGGTGAAGGCCAATGCTCACAATTAGCCTGACCCATTATGTGATACTTTCGGCCCTTCTATTCAGTATTGGCCTGTTCGGTGTGCTCACCAAGCGCAATGCCGTGGCCGTATTGATTTGTATTGAAATAATGCTGAACGCGGTGAATATCAATTTGGTGGCTTTTAGTAAGTACATTACCCCAACGGATTTTGTCGGACAAATATTTTCTATTTTTGTCATTACCGTGGCCGCCGCTGAAGTGGGTATAGGGTTGGCCATTATCATAGCCATCTACCGCAATAAGCTGTCAGTGAATCTGGATGACTTCGACTGGCTGAAATGGTAGGATTTTAAAAGTGAAGGTAGGTGCTTTTAAATAATGCTTGTTGAATATGCAATGCAGCATGCATGGTTGGTGCCGCTCCTTCCCGCCCTTGCCTTTGTGGTAATAGTTTTTCTCACCCGGCCATGGCAAAAGTTAAGTGCCATCGTGGCGGTGGGATCAATGGCCTTGTCCTGTGTCATTGCCACACTGGCGGCGTACGGGATTTTTACCAATCATGAGTATGCGGAAAAACCGCTGGTTTACGCCACGCGCTGGTTTTCCCTGGGACTGCCGGGAATGCCTAATTTGCAAATAGACGTGGGGGTACAGCTGGACCCTGTATCGGCCATGATGATGGTCATGGTTTCGTTTATATCTACATTCATCTTTTTGTATTCCATCGGCTATATGGATGGAGAAGATGGTTTCTCAGTATTCTTTTCTTACCTGTCACTGTTCGGTGCCTCCATGCTTCTGCTGGTTATTTCCAGCAATCTGCTGCAAATGTTTATCGCCTGGGAGCTGGTGGGACTATGTTCATATCTGTTGATCGGTTTTTATACCCACAAGATATCAGCCCGGGAGGCAGCCAAAAAAGCCTTCGTCACCTGCCGGGTGGCGGACTTTGGTCTGCTGCTGGGTATTTTGGCGCTGCAAATAATATTTGGCACGCTGAACCTGACCGAACTGGGTGAAAGAATTGCTGACTTTGAAGAATATACCACCTTCGGCATGCTTACATTGATTGCCGTGTTGGTATTTATAGGACCGATCGGTAAATCCGGTCAATTTCCACTGCACGTTTGGCTGCCGGATGCTATGGAAGGCCCTACTCCGGTCAGCGCGCTGATCCACGCCGCCACCATGGTCGTGGCCGGTGTATACCTGGTTGGCCGCACCATGTTCCTGTTCCATGAAGTGGAGTCGGCCATGCAGCTGGTGGCCGTCACCGGCGCCTTTACCGCGCTGTTTGCTGCGACCATTGCTATTACGCAGCGGGAGATTAAAAAGATACTTGCTTATTCCACCGTCAGCCAGCTGGGCTATATGATGCTGGCCCTGGGGGTGGGCAGCCTGACCGCGGGTATGTTCCACATGTGGACCCACGCTTTCTTCAAGGCCTTGATGTTCCTGGGTGCCGGTAGTGTGCTGGTTGCCCTGCACCACAAGGCTGATGTATGGGAAATGGGTGGACTGGTTAAGAAAATGCCCATTACTGCCTGGACATTTGTCATTGGCGGTTTGGCCATTGCCGGTATACCACCATTTTCGGGCTTTTGGAGTAAGGACGAAATTTTAGTTGCTACTTTGGCCGAAGGACATTACGTGCTGTTTGCCATGGCGGCGTTTACCGCGTTTTTAACTGCGTTTTATATGTGGCGAATGATTTTCCTGGCATTCTTCGGCAAAGAAAATCCCGCCAATCATCCCAAAGAGTCTCCATGGACCATGACCGTTCCGCTGGTGGTTCTCGCAGTGGGTGCCATAGGCGCCGGCTGGTTGGGTACACCCTGGCACAACGTGTGGGCGGAGTGGATTTACTTCGGGCATCCGCACCATGCTGCGGCTAATTATGGAGCCATGCTGTTGTCAATAGTGCTGGCCGGTAGCGGTATCTATTTGGCCTATACATTGTATTTGAAGGATGCTGAAAAGAAACGGGCCAAAGCTATGGCTAAATGGTTCGGTCCCGTATACCGGATGCTTTGCAATAAATACTACATTGACGAGCTGTACCTGTGGTTCAATCACGCGCTGGTGGACGGCACAGCCAAACTGTTTTACCTGTTTGACATTTACGTAATGGACAATATTGTGAACGGGTTTGGTGCCTTCGCCAAGCTGTCCGGGGATGGTTTGCGTGTGTTCCAATCCGGTCGGATGCAGAACTATGTGTTGATTTTCTTCCTTGGCGTGTTGGCTGTGGCTGTATTAATGGCCTTTACCGGTCCGTCCGCCGCCAGCCTGGTTCTGGGAGGTGTTAAGTAATGGATTTTCCTATCCTGTTAGCCATTCTGCTGGCACCGCTGGTTGCGTCATTAGTTCTGATGTTTATACCAAAGGAAGAAAACATACTGATTAAGAGTGTAGCCGCTGTGGGTATGTTTATATCCCTCGCCTTAAGTCTGTATGCCTACTTTGCTTACAACCAGGATATCGGTGGTCTGCAGTTTGTTTTCGGACATGACATGCCATGGATTAAAGATTTGGGCGTTACCTTTTTCCTGGCCGTGGACGGCATCAGCTTACCCATGCTGCTGCTGACCAACTTGATTGGTTTTTCAGCGATTTTTGCCTCCTGGAATATCAATAACCGGCCCAAGGAATTCTTTATACTGCTGCTGCTGTTGATTGCCGGTGTTATGGGCACGTTTATCGCCCACGACCTGTTCATATTCCTGCTGTTCTATGAAGTGGTGGTTATCCCCATTTATATTATGGTGGTTATTTGGGGTAGCTCAAAGCGGGTTACCAAGGAATATGCCGGTATGAAACTGACCATGTATTTGCTCATCGGAAGCGGTTTCCTGCTGGTTGGCGTTATTGCCCTGTTCGTTAAAACCACTGCCCTGGCCGGGGCTCCGGATATGAGTTTTACCGGGATGGCCGTTGTGGCGCAGCAGCTGGAACGATTTGATCAAATTTGGCTGTTTGCGCTGATGCTCCTTGGTTTTGGTTCACTGATATCCATGTGGCCGTTCCACTCCTGGTCACCCGATGGTTACGCCGGTGCTCCTACTGCGGTTAGTATGATCCACGCCGGCGTGTTGAAAAAAATCGGTGGCTATGGTTTAGTGAAAATAGCTGTTTATATGCTGCCGCTGGGTGCTTCATTCTGGGCACCGTATATGGCCGTACTTGGTGTGATTGGCGTGGCCTACGCCGCCATGGGTGCCCTGGCCCAGAAAGACCTTAAATATGTCGTCGGTTATTCCAGTGTCAGCCACATGGGCTATGTCATTTTGGCCGTAGCCTGCCTGGATGTCATTGGTTTGAACGGTGCAGTGGCCAACATGTTTGCACACGGTGTAATGGCGGCTTTGTTCTTCTCTATGATCGGCTTTATTTACGAAAAAACTCATACCCGCTGGATTCCGGATATGGGCGGCCTGGCCCGGCAAACGCCGCGGTTGGCTGTGGGATTCATGATGGCAGCCATGGCTTCCCTGGGATTGCCCGGTTTAGTCAGCTTTATTCCCGAATTTACCATCTTCATTGCCAGTTACCAGGTATACGGCGGACTGGCGGTTATCGGTATTGCGGGTATCATTATCACGGCTCTTTATGTGCTGCGTGCCGGTGCCAACACCCTTTTTGGCCCGCCGCGTGCGGAATATGATCACCTGGAAGATATCAGGGGACCGGAAATGGTGCCTTTGGTTGTACTGGGTACCGTACTGGTGGTTGGAGGTTTCCTCCCCTCCCTGTTGTTCGACATGATTAACAGCGGCGTCGTGCCCCTGCATGCTGCGATAAGCGACGCGCTCCAGTTAGGGGGGAAGTTTTAAATGCCAGCTGATATGTTTGCTTTAACGTTACCGTTTAACCCTTCTGCATTGACATTGGAAATGCTGACCGCCGTGTTGGCACTTGGCGTGCTCATACTGGGCATTGTTGTGCCCAAAGGCTCCAAGCACGGACTGGGTTGGGTCAGCCTGCTGGGTATACTGGGCATACTGGCTGTGGCCGTTTCCTTATGGGGTGAAAAGCGGGAACTGCTGAATGGTATGTACCTGCTGGACAACTACGCGCTGTTTTGGAAAATAACTTTCCTGACGGCGGCGGCGTTGGTGATACTGGGCTGTATGCGCTTTGTTGATAAAATGGGCAACCAGTCCGAGTATTACAGCATTACTATATTTGCTACCTTGGGTATGATGGTCATGGCCTCGGCGGGAGACTTTATCACTTTCTACCTCGGCCTGGAATTAATGACTCTGTCATTTGTCATTTTGGTTTGCTTTCGCAAAACAGATGCCAAGTCAGTGGAGGCAGGCATTAAGTATTTATTGCTGGCCGGTATGAGCTCTGCAGTGCTGCTGTATGGATTAAGCCTGATCTATGGCCTCACCGGCAGCATAACCATACTTGAGGTAAGCAGAATTATCGCCATGCAGCCTCTATCACCTGCGCTGATGCTGGCTGTTGTGATGGTTATCGCCGGTCTTGGATTTAAAATATCCGCTGTGCCGTTCCATATGTGGTCACCTGACGTTTACGAAGGTGCTCCTACTCCGGTAACGGCGTACCTGGCCGTGGGTTCCAAGGCGGCATCGCTGGCTATTATTTTGCGGATATTCATTGCCGGCCTGCCGGGTATATGGGAAAGCTGGGCTATGGTGATTGCCATTCTGGCCGCGGTAACCATTATTGTCGGCAACCTGGTGGCCATACCTCAAACCAACATCAAAAGGATGCTGGCCTACTCCAGTATAGCCCAGGCAGGTTATATAATGGTGGGACTGGTTACTGCTACAGAAGCTGGTATCAAGGGTGTCATGTTCTACGCGTTCCTGTATGTATTTGCTACAATGGCTGCCTTTACCGTGGTGGCTTACTTCTACAACAACACCGGAAGTGATGAACTGAAGGATTATGCCGGTTTGGCCCAGCGCTCTCCTCTGATGGCGGCGGTGATGCTGGTGGCGCTGTTAAGTATGGCCGGTATACCTCCCCTGGCCGGTTTTGCAGGCAAATTCTATTTGTTCAAGACCATTGTGGACGGTTACCTGTGGTTAGTATTTATTGGTTTGATTATGAGCATGGTGTCAGTGTATTATTACCTGCGGGTGGCACTGGTCATGTATCGTGATGATCCCATTGATGCAACCCCCATCAAGGTATCCAGTCCTGTAGCCGTGACATTGATTGTTGCCACGATCGCTACACTGGTCATCGGTGTCTATCCGGGACCGCTCTCCGAGGTGGTTAATAACGCCGCCCATACATTCTTTCTGCACTAGCATAAACTATAACAAAAAGCCCCTCACCTGTTGGTAGGGGCTTTTTTATTGTGCAGCCAGTTCATAATTCGTGATATAATAATGTTACATTTAACCAATATGGAGGGAATTATGAATAACAACACAGCATATCAAGGTTCGGATAAGTATATTGCATCACAAGAACTAATCAGTGCTGTCAATGTAGCTGCGGCTCTTAACCGCCCGCTTTTAATCAAGGGCGAACCGGGTACCGGTAAAACTATGCTGGCACTAAGCGTTGCTGATAATTTAAACATGCAACTGCTGATCTGGAACATCAAATCCACCACCAAGGCCCAGGATGGGTTATATGTGTACGACACAGTGCAGCGTTTATACGACAGCCAGTTCGGTGAAGGTGACGTGCGCGATATCAAGCAGTATATAAAACTGGGTAAGCTG